>NZ_WTLH01000154.1 GCF_011421595.1 Streptomyces sp. YIM 98790
GGGCGGGGCGGCGGGGGCGGCCGGCGTGGTGGGGGTTGCCGGTGCCGCGCCGCGCGCGGTGGGTGCGGGGGGTGCGGGGGAGGTGCGGCCGCCGGTGCCGTGCTCGCTGTGTGCGGCCGGGAAGCCGTTGTCGAGCGCGGCCAGCACCGCCCGCTCTATCTCCTTGCGGATCTTTTCCCGGTGGCCGCCCGACAGAAAGGTGGCGAATCCCGGAATTCGACGCTGGAGGATCTCGACGACCTCATCTGCCAGGGAGGGCAGCTCGTGCTGTATGTGACGGTTCCACTCATCTCTTGGGCGCGATCGGATGCGGTTCAGAATTGCACACATCTCAACCTCATTCCTGGGGGGACACCTGCCGTGATTCGTGGGGGATGGCAGGTCCGTGTGGAGAGCATCTCCTGGTTCCTCTATGTCCAGTTGGGAGGGAACAGGAGATTCTCCGCACCCTCCGTGGAGGGTGTCGTCCGATGGGGTTCCCGTTTTCTGATGTCTTTGTCGACACAGGTGTGAGAGCGATGCGAGAATGCCAGTGTCTGCTGGCTTCATCGCCGCTCCGGGAGGGACGGATTCGTCCCAGATGGGGCATCTTCGTAGCCGTGGCGGTGCCCGGCTACCAGCGCGTAGAAATTTATCACGTTCCGATAACTCCGTTATCGGTTCGGCAGGCTTTGGTGATCCTGCGGCCATGTCCCAGTCCCAGATCGAGCTGCCGCCGCGCTCCCGGTCCCGCCGGCGCGGGCGGCACGCGGGCCCGCCGCCGGACTCCGGGCTGCGCACCCCCCGGCCCCGCGGGCGCGGCCTGCCGGCGCAGCTGCCTAACGCCAGCGGCCCGCGGCTGACCCTCGCCTACCTGCTCATCACCGTGCTGCTGGCGGTCGCCGTGGCGGCGACCGCCGGAGCCTTCGAGCACCCCTGGTTCTTCCTCGACTTCGGAGCCGGGGTGATGGCGCTGGTCTGCCTCAGCGGCACCGTGCTGTGGGGCGTGGCCGCCACCGACCGGATCATCCTGGAACCCGGACACCGGGTGCTCGCCCAGGGCGTGCACCGCGGCCTGGCCGTCGCCGGCCTGGCCTTCCTCGGGCTGCACATCTGGGTGAAGATCGCCGAGCTGCGGGTCGGCGCCCGCGCCGCCGTCATCCCCTTCACCTCCGAGGTCCAGACCTTCCACATCGGCCTGGGCACCGTCGCGGCCTATCTGGTGGTGATCGTGGCCGTCTCCGGGGCGGTGCGCAGCGCCTTCACCGGCCGGCTGCGCTCCAAGCTCTGGCGCGGCCTGCACTATCTGGCCTATCTGGCGTGGTGTGCCGGGCTGATCCACGGTCTGCAGGCCGGGCGCCCGGCCACGGGCTGGGCCTTCGCCACCTACCTGCTGTGCCTGCTGGGCGTGATGGTCCTGCTGGTGCAGCGCATCCGGATCCGGCGGAGGCTGCGATGACCCTGGTCGTCACCGGGCGCTCCGGCAGCCCCGGCATTCCCGGCCGGCCGGGGAAGTCCGGCGGGATCGCGCTCGCCGCCCTCGGTCCCGCCCGCCTGCTGGCCGGGGTGCAGGGCGGTGCACGGCTGGACCGCGTCGGGCATCTCACCGTGCACGGCTCGCCGCCCCGGATGCGGCTGGAGGAGGTCATCGCCCTCGCCGAGAACATCGACCTGCGCGGGCGCGGCGGGGCCGGTTTCCCGTTCGCCCGGAAGCTGCGGGCGGTGGCCGACGCCGCGGCCCGCCGCAAGGCGCCCACCGCCGTGGTGGTCAACGGCACCGAGGGCGAGCCCACCTGCCTGAAGGACAAGGCCCTGCTGAACCACACCCCGCATCTGGTGATCGACGGCGCGGTGCTGGCCGCCGAGGCGCTGGGCGCCCGGCAGGTGGTGTTCGGGGTCACCCGGCCGGATGCCGAGGAGTCGCTGCGCAAGGCCGTGGCCGAGCGGCCCCCGGACGGCGTGCCGGTCCGGGTGCGGCGGCTGCCGGAGCGGTTCGTCACCGGTGAGGGCTCCGCCCTGACCCAGGGGCTGGACGACGGTCCGGCACTGCCCAGCGGGCGCAGGATCCGCACCAGCGAGGCCGGGCTGGGCGGGCTGCCCACCCTGCTGTCCAACACCGAGACCTTCGCCCAGCTGTCGGTGGCCGCCCGGATCGGGGCCCTGGGCTACCGCGAGCTCGGCCTGCCCTCCGAACCCGGCACGGTGCTGCTCTCCCTCTCCGGCCGGCTGGTCGCCGAGGTCCCGGCGGGCGCACCGCTCGCCGAGGTGCTGCGGCTGTGCGGCACCGACGCCGGCCAGGGCGTGCTGGTCGGCGGCTACCACGGCGGCTGGCTCTCGCCGCAGGCCGCCGCGGTGGCCACGGTCTCCCGCGGCTCGCTGTCCGCGCTGGGTGCCGCGCTCGGCGCCGGAGCGGTCGTCCCGCTGCCCCGGGACACCTGTCCGGTGGGCGAGACGACCCGGGTGGCGCGCTGGATGGCCGAGGAGTCGGCCGGCCAGTGCGGGCCCTGCTTCCTCGGCCTGCCCGCCATCGCCGACACCCTGGAATGGGTGCAGCAGGCCGGCGGCCGGCCCGCGCTGGACACCCTCCAGCAGCGGATGGCCTCGGTGAAACGCCGGGGCGCGTGCAGCCACCCGGACGGCACCGCCCGGTTCGTGGCCTCCGCCCTGGAGGCGTTCCCCGAGGAGTTCCTCAACCACTCGGTCGGCCACGGCTGCGGACGCCCGGTCACCGGGGTGCTGCCGCTGGTGCCCGGCGCCGGACGCGGTTCCGGGGGCCCGGGCGGCGGCGGCCGTTCCTCCGCCGTGGCACTCTCCGGCGACACCGGGCGGAAACTCACCGTCGACTGGACCCTCTGCCGGGGCCACGGCCTGTGCGCGGACATCGCCCCCGACCTGGTGCGGCTGGACTCCGACGGCCATCCCGCGCAGGCCGCCATGCCCGTGCCCCGGGCGGCACGCGCCCAGGCCGCCCGGGCCGTGCGCCGCTGCCCTGCCCTGGCGCTGCGCGTCACCGGCTGACCGCGGCCCCGCCGACCGTCCCGACCCGACGACGACCCGACGCCCGACCCGACGCCCGACCGGCGCCGATCCGCACCAGGCCCCACCGGCCGCCCCCACCGGCCGTCCCCACCCCCACACCCGGAAGAACCGGAAGAACCCGGAAGAAGGAGCCTCCACATGAACGCAAGCGAGGAGACCGCCGGCTCACGCCGACGAGGACATCGCTTCCCGCGCGGCCGGGCGGCGGGCGCCGCGGCCCTGGCCGCCGCGGCACTGCTGCTCACCGCCGCCTGCGCGGACAAGGAGCGCGGCGCGCCGGCCGGCAGCGCCGTCGACCTGGACACCGCCTACGGCGTCGACGGGTTCGCCAACGAGGACTACGGCGGGGCCACGGACGGGGCGGGCCCGGACACCGGGACCACCGGGAACTCACCGGCCGGCCGGCTCGCGCTGCGGGACGACCCGGAGCTGGGCTCCATCCTGGTCGACGGCGAGGGCTTCGCCCTCTACCGCTTCGAGGAGGACCACGCCGACCCGCCCAAGTCCGCCTGCGTCGGCGCCTGCGCCTCCGCCTGGCCGCCGGTCTCGGCCGACGACGCCACGGTGGCGGACGGCCTGGACGCCGGCCTGCTCGGCGAGGTGATCCGCCAGGACGGCACCTCCCAGCTCACCGTGGGCGGCCGGCCGGTCTACCGCTATGCGCAGGACGCCACCCCCGGTGACGTCAACGGCCACGGCGTCGGCGGCACCTGGTACGCCCTCGGCCCGGACGGCGGCCCGGCCGGCACGGAGCAGAACGCCGACCTGACCGGGGACGGCACCGGCCCGGCGGCCGGGAACACCGCCGATCTGTCGGTGGTGCAGGATCCGGAGCTCGGCCCCGTGGTCACCGACGCCCAGGGCCGCACCCTCTACCGCTTCAGCAACGACACCGCCTGGCCCATGGTCTCCCACTGCACCGGGGCCTGCCTGGACGTGTGGAAGCCCGCCGCACCGGTGGACACGGAGCGGCTGGACGGGGTGGACCCGGAGCTGATCAGCGTGCTGGACCGGCCCGACGGCACCGAGCAGCTCGCCATCGACTGCTGGCCGGTGTACTGGTACACCGGCGACGCCGTGCCGGGCGACACCAAGGGACACAACGCCCAGGGCATGTGGTTCGCGGTGACTCCGGACGGCAGGAAGGCCCCCGTGGCCTGACCCCCCGCCCCCGTCCGGTATCCAGGGGCCCGGCCGGCCCGCCATCCGCCGGCCGGGCCCCGCCGCGCGCCCGCACCCGGCGGCGCCGCGCGGAAAACCCTTTGCCTCCCGGCCCGCCCTTCCGTACCGTCGGAGACGGCCTTGTCGTCGCCGAGGGGAGAGGCCGTTGCTCGTCTGAGGTCGCGAGACACCGTGAGACGCCCGGTGGTGCCGTTGCCGCACCCCGGCCACCTCGCGTGTCCCGGCCGTGCAGGCGAGCTTTTCGCATGCCCGGACCCCACCTGACGTCTCAGGTGTCTCCTGTGCCGCATCCCGCCCACGCACCTGCGCACGCGCACCGGAGGCCGCCATGGCATGCACCACCCCGCCGTCCCCTTCTCCCGGATCGTCCCGTGGTTCCGTTCCCGGTTCTGCTGCCCGTTCGGCTCCCGGCGCCCGCGACCGGACGTCCGTCGCCTGCCACGGCCTGTCCTTCGCCTGGCCCGACGGCACACCCGTGCTGGACGGCCTGGACCTCGCCGTCGGCCCCGGCCGCACCGGCCTGATCGGTGCCAACGGCACCGGCAAGTCCACCCTGCTGCGGATCATCGCCGGTGAGCTCACCCCCGCCGCCGGCACCGTCCGGGTGGCCGGCGAGACGGGGTACCTGCCGCAGAACCACACCCTGGACACCGCGCTCCGCACCGACCAGGTGCTGGGCATCGACCGCATCCGGACCGCCCTGCACGCCATCGAGGCCGGTGACTGCCGCGAGGAGCACTTCACCGCCGTGGGCGACGACTGGGACATCGAGGAACGCACCCGCGCCGCCCTCGCCCAGCTCGGCCTGGAGCACATCGGGCTGGACCGCCCGGTGGGCCGGCTCTCCGGGGGCGAATCCGTGCTGCTGCGGCTGGCCGCCCTGCTGATCCGCCGCCCGGAGGTGCTGCTGCTCGACGAACCGACCAACAACCTGGACCGCGCCGCCCGGGAACGGCTGTACGCGGCCGTGGCCGCCTGGCCCGGCGTGCTCGTCGTGGTCAGCCACGACCGCGAACTGCTGGAGCTGGTGGACCGGATCGCCGACCTGCACGACGGCGGCGTCACCGTCTACGGCGGCACCTTCTCCGCCTACCAGGAGGCGCTGGCGGCGGAACAGGAGGCCGCCGAGCGGATGGTGCGCAGCGCCGAGGCGGACGTCCGCCGCCAGCGGCGCGAACTCAGCGAGGCGCACACCAAGCTGGCCCGCCGCGCCCGCTACGCCGACAAGATGTACGCCAGCAAGCGGGAACCGCGGGCGGTGATGAAGATGAAGAAGCGGTCCGCCCAGGTCTCCGCGGGCAAGCACCGCATCCTGCACGAGGAACGGCTGGCCGACGCCCGCCGACGGCTGGAGGAGGCCGAGGAGCAGGTCCGGGAGGAGGCGGAGATCCGCGTCGACCTGCCGGCGACCCGGGTCCCGGCCCGCCGCCGGGTGCTCACCGTACGCGGCGCGGTGCTGCCGTACGGCCGGGCCGGCGCCGTGGACCTGACCGTGGCCGGCCCCGAACGCATCGCGCTGACCGGCCGCAACGGCACCGGCAAGTCCACCCTGCTGCGCGCAATCGCCGGCGAACTCGCCCCGCTCTCCGGGCAGATCGAGGCCCATGTGCCGGTGCGCCACCTGCCGCAGCGGCTCGATGTGCTGGACGACGGGCTGAGCGTCGCCGACAACGTCCGGCGGCTGGCACCGGCGGCCGGGCAGCAGCGCGTCCGGGCACAGCTGGCCCGGTTCCTGTTCCGCGGCCCGCGGGCGGACCAGCCGGTGTCCACCCTCTCCGGGGGCGAGCGGTTCCGGGCCACGCTGGCCGCGCTGCTGCTCGCCGAGCCCGCGCCGCAGCTGCTGCTGCTGGACGAGCCGACCAACAACCTGGACCTGACCAGCGTCCGGCAGCTGGTCACCGCGCTGGAGTCCTATGCGGGCGCGCTGCTGGTGGTCAGCCACGACCTGGCGTTCCTGCGCGAACTGTCCCTCACCCGCCGGCTGGCCATCGGGTCCGGGGACGGCGCCTCCGGCGGCGGACCGGACCAGGGTGCGGGCGAGCGGGCGGGCGGGCTGCGGGAGACCGGTCCGCTGTAGCCGGGCCGACGGCACGGCGCTGCACGGCCCGCGCGGGGCAGGCCCGGCCCGCGGCCGGGCCATGCGCGGCCGGGCCATGCGCGGCCGGGCGGAGCGGCGGCCGGGCCGGCTCAGCGTCCGGCGACGATACCGGCGGGGAAGATGCCGGACCTGAGCACGGTCATCGCCCAGCCGCCGGCCAGTTCGGTCAGCCGCTGCACCCCGGCCGGGCCGAGATGCTCGTAGGGCGCCCGGTCCAGCCGGTCGGTCTCGTTCTCGATCTCCTTGCGCAGCGCCAGGCCGTCCTCGGTCAGCCGTCCGTCGGTGTCCAGCAGTCCGCGGGCGCGCAGCCGCCGCTGGGCTCCCGCCCAGTCCTCCGCCGTCCAGCCGCGGGTCTCCAGGGCGTGGTCCCGGGTCATGCCGTGCCCGCTCGCACCGTGGCTGACCAGCGCCTCCACCGGGTCCAGGCCCTCCCGCAGCAGCACCGCCAGATGCCCGTCGCCGCGGTGCTCGCGCAGCACGGTCGCGGCGTGCCACAGCCGCAGATGCGGCGCCCCGGGCAGTGGCAGCCGGGCGTTGGCGGCGCACAGCGGCCGGCCGTGCCCGGAGCACGCCTCGGCGGCGCGCTCCGCCAGTGCCGCGGCCTCGGCCATCTCCGGGGAGTCCGCGATGTCCTCGCCGAACTGCCGGCGCAGCAGCGCGTCCGCCGCCCGCAGCCGCGCCCCGGTCACCTGCCCGGGCGAGGCGAGCTCCCACACGGCAGGCACATGGCGGTCGACCAGCGCGGGGCTGAAGTTGTAGAAGGTGGCGGCGACCGTGCCGGCGCCCACCGCGCCCAGCGGTGCGGCACGGGCGGCGAAGTACGCCGGCAGCCACTCGGTGAACCCGTACGGCCGCAGCTCCGCCAGCAGTTCCGGGGAGAAGTACAGCTGCGAGTGGAGCGGGTTCAGCGCGGCATGGCAGGAGCGCCCCGCCCGCGGGGCCAGTGACGTCATGGGCCGTACGTTACCCATGGGTAGTCCGGCCCGGTATCCCCGCCGCCCGCACAGTGGGCCAACGCACACCCGCACCGGACCGGACCCCCGGTCCCGGTGCCCGGTCAGGCGGCGGGACCGGCGGGCGGGGACCAGGAGAAGCGGGGCTCACGGCGGTCCAGGAAGGCGGCGATCCCTTCCCGCGCCTCGCCCGCCGTCTCCTCCTGTCCCCGCCACCAGGCCATGCGCACGGCGGCCTGCTCCCCGTCCGGCAGGCCGCCGGCGAACTCCTTGGCGGCCTGCTGGGTGAGCGCCGAACGGGAGCGCAGCACGGCGGTGAACTCCGCCACCCGCCGCTCCAGCCCGCCGGACGGCAGCACCTCGTCCACCAGCCCGGTGCGCAGCGCGCGCCCGGCGTCGATGAGCTCCGCGGAGAACAGCAGGTACTTGGCGGCCGCGGGCCCGACCAGCCCGACCAGCCGCCGGGTCGCCCCGGGCGGATAGGCGATGCCCAGCCGTGCCGGGGTCACCCCGAAGACCGCGTCCTGCTCCGCGAACCGCAGATCGCAGGCGACCGCCAGCTGGCAGCCGCCGCCCACACAGGCCCCGCGCACCGCCGCCAGCGTCGGGCGCGGGAAGGCGGCCAGCGCCTCCTCGGCCCGGGCGGCCAGCTCACGCGGGCCGCCGGCGTCCCCGAGGCTGCCGATGTCCGCTCCGGCGCAGAAGGTGCCGCCGTGACCGGTCAGCACCAGGGCCCGCACCGCCGGGTCGGCACCCAGCCCGTCCAGCAGCTCCGGCAGTTCCCGCCACATCGCCGGCGTCATGGCGTTGCGCTTCGCCGGGTTGCGCAGGGTGAGAGTGGCGATCCCGTCGTGGATCTCGCAGTGCAGGCCCGCGTCCATGACCGCGATGCTACGGGCGCCCGCCGGCCGTATCCGGCCCGGATGGCCCAGCCGGACCGGCGGGGCCGGTGCAATCCCGGCAAGGTGGGGCAGAAGGACGGTCAGTCAGTCAGCGCCGGAGGAGGTGGTTCCGCATGAGCCCGCGGAGCAGTCCCGACAGTCCCGACCGTCCCGGCGGTCCCGGTGCACCAGGTGGACCCGGCGGTCCCGGTGCACCAGGTGGACCCGGCGGTCCCGGTGCCCCGGGCCGGGCGGGGAAGGGAAAGCAGAAGGAGAAGTCCGCCGCCGACCGGGTGAGCCGCAGCCTGTCCTGGCTGGTGGTGCTGGGCTCGCTGCTCGTGCTGGCCGGGCTGGTCGGCCTGGTCTACGTGGGCGTGGCCACCCTGACCTCGGTGCTGCTGTTCGGCTGGCTGCTGCTGTTCGGCGGTGTGGTGGCCCTGGTGCACGCGCTGGCCTCGCTGCACTCCCGCTACGTCTGGCTGGGCCTGGTCATCGCCGCCCTGAACATCGCGGCCGGCCTGATCCTGATCCTGCATCCCGAGGTCAGTGCCGCCGGTCTCACCCTCTTCGCCGGTCTGCTGTTCCTCTCCGGCGGGATGTTCCGGCTGTTCGGCGGCCTGGCGGTGCGCGGCGGCGAGATGATCTGGAGCATGGTGCAGGGCGCGTTCGGCATTCTGCTGGGCATCCTGGTGCTCGCCGAGTGGCCGGACAGCACCCGCTATGTGCTGGGCACCTTCTTCTCGCTGGCGCTGCTGTTCGACGGGCTGGGCCTGATCGCCACCGGCATGGGGGGACGCCAGCTGGTGCGCATGGTGACCCCCGGGGAGGGCGAGCAGGGCGGAGCGGCCGGGGAAGGCGCGCAGGGCCGCGGTGCGGCTCCGGGGGCCGGTCGCGCAGGGGAGCGCGGGGCGGGCGAAACGGGGCAGCCGCCTCCGGATGGACGGTCGTAAGCGCTTTTACTTCGTGAGGAATGGGTCAAGAAACAGCAGAGAACGGCAAAATACGACCACTTACGTTCACTGCGTCATGGTGCGCTGGCACATGCCAACACTCGGACTGTGACCGCGTCGGCCGCCCGCCACCCGGGCCGCGGTAACGGATCGGGACGCACGAGAGGGGTCGGTGCCGCGCATCATGGACAGTCGATCAGGGGCACTGCCGCAGCAGCCCGCCGCCCCCGACGCGCCCTACGCGGGCGCCTGGCGCTTCACGGCCGCGCCGGTGAGCGCCTGCGTCCCGCAGCTCCGGCACGCCGTCCGCGGCCTGATCCGGCGTCAGGGCGCACCCGTCTCCGACGATCTGCTGCACGGCCTGATGGTGATCCTCTCCGAGCTGGTCTCCAACGGCGTCAAGCACGCCGCCCTGCTCACCCCGGAGCTGGGGGTGGAGGTGGCGCTCGGCCAGGGCTGGATCCGCGTCTCGGTGGAGGACAACCACCCCTACCGGCCCACCGCCCTGGAGGCCGACGGCGACCAGACCGGCGGACGCGGCCTGCTCCTGGTGAAGTGCATCGCGCTGGAGGCCGGGGGGACGTGCGGGGTGCAGTCCACCGCCGCCGGCGGCAAGATCATCTGGGCCGCCGTGCCCATGGACCTCTGAACCGGTGGCCCTCTGAACCGGTGGACCGGCCGCCCGCTCCCGCCGCCGAACCGCCCGCTGCGCCCGCTGCCACCCGCCCCGGCCCGCGGCCGGGGCCGGCCGCTCACCAGCCGGCCGCGGCGCCCGTCACCTCGCGGATCGCCGGGCGGGCGGCGTCCAGCACGGTCATGAACCAGGCCGAGAACGGCTCCTTCGCCCTCCGCCGCGCCAGCTCCGCCGGCGTCACCAGCGCCGTCTCCGCCACCTCCGCCGGATCGGGCTCCGGCGCAGCGGCCACCACCCCCGCGAACAGGTGGTTGAACTCCCACTCCACCAGACCGGAGGCCGGATCGGGATGCCGGTAGGTCACCGTGCCCGCCTCCCGCAGCAGCCGCGGTGCCACGCCCAGCTCCTCGGCGGTGCGCCGGGTGGCCGCCAGGAACGGCGGCTCCCCGGGGTAGGGGTGGCCGCAGCAGGTGTTGGACCACACCCCCGGGGAGTGGTACTTCTCCGGCGCCCGGCGCTGCAGCAGCAGCCGTCCGGCCTCGTCGAAGAGGAAGACCGAGAAGGCGCGGTGCAGCCGTCCCGGTTCCCGGTGGGCCGAGACCTTCTCCGCGGTCCCGGTGGTGCGGCCGGCCTCGTCCACCAGTTCCAGCAGGATCGGCTCCGCCGAGCCGGGAGCTTCCGCGCCGGAAGAGGTGGTGCTGGGGGAGCTGTGCGGCATGTGGCTCAATCTCGACTTTCGCTCTCGACTCGCACGGCTTGCGCGTCTTGACGATCACCAGTCTGCCTGTTCCGGCCGCCGGCGGTGGCCGAACCTCCTCAGGCGGATACCAGTGCGATCGCCGGGCGCGGTCCCGGGCGCGGGCGCGGTCCCGGGCGTGCCGTGCGGGGAAGCGGTCCGCCGGGGCGGCAGCGGTCCGCCGGCGCGGTCAGTGGCACAGCCGGGGCTCGTGCGCGGCGTGGCCGTGCGGCTCCAGCTGGAAGGTGCAGTGCTCCACGTCGAAATGGCCGCCCAGGCACTCCTGGAGTTCGTGCAGCATCTCCTCGTGCCCCACCGCGTCCAGCACCTCCCGGCTCACCACCACGTGCGCGGAGAGCACCGGCATCCCCGACGTGATGGTCCACACGTGCAGATCGTGCAGATCCTCCACCCCCGGCAGGGCCAGGATGTGCGCCCGGACCTCCGCCAGATCCACGTCCCGGGGCGCCGCCTCCAGCAGCACCTCCAGCGCCTCGCGCGCCAGCTTCACCGTGCGCGGCACGATCAGCAGGGCGATCACCAGCGACGCGACGGTGTCCGCCCGCTGCCAGCCGGTGAGCAGGATCACCAGCGCGGCGATCACCACGGCCAGCGAGCCCAGCGCGTCCGCCAGCACCTCCAGGAACGCTCCGCGCACATTGAGCGACTCGCGCTGGCCGCGCATCAGCAGGCCCAGCGACACCGCGTTCAGCAGCAGGCCCAGCAGCCCGAACAGCACGGTCGGCCCGCCCGGCACCTCGGCCGGCTCCCGCAGCCGTTCCACCGCCTCGACCAGGATGTACCCGCCCACCCCGAACAGCAGCAGGCAGTTCAGCAGCGCGGCCAGGATCTCCATCCGGGCCAGGCCGAAGGTGCGCCGCCCCCCGGCCGGCCGCTGGGCGACGGAGATCGCCAGCAGCGCCATGCCGATGCCGATCACGTCCGTGGCCACATGGCCGGCGTCCGCCAGCAGCGCCAGCGAGCCCGTCAGCGCCGCGCCGACGATCTCGGCCACCAGCAGGGTGCAGGCGATCGCCAGCGTCATCCACAGGCGGCCCCGGTATCCGGCCGCGGCCGTACCCGCGCCGCCCCGGCCGTGGGGGTGCCCATGGCCGTGCCCGTGCTGGTGCCCGGCTCCCATCGCGCAGCGCCTCGCCTTCCCTCGCCGACCGCCGACGAGCTCCGGACCCCCAGTGAACTACGCCCGGCCGGGCTGCGGCAACGCGGCACTGAACACCGTTGTCATTCCCCTGACCTGCGGATTCGCCCATCCGGGGCAACCGGGGCCGGGTCAGTGCCCGGCAGCCTGCCCGGACACCCCGGCGGGGCCCTCCGCGGCCGGCCGCCGGCCCGCCCAGGCGGACTCGACCATGTCGCGCAGATCACGCCGGGCGGTGAACCCGAGGATCTCGGCCGCCCGGGTGACCGAGGCCACCACCCGGGCCGGGTCCCCCGGCCGCCGCCCGGTCACCACGGCGGCCGGCTCCCGGATGCCGGTGACCTCGGCCACCAGCTCCGCCAGCTCCCGCACCGAGGCACCCCGGCCGGTGCCGATGTTCACCGTCAGATCCCCGCCGCCGCGCCCGGTGTGCCGGGCCGCGGCCAGATGTGCGCGGGCGAGATCCTCCACATGCACGTAGTCCCGCACGCAGGTGCCGTCCGGCGTCGGGTAGTCGTCGCCGTAGATCTGCGGGGGCTCGCCCCGGCCCAGGCGCTCGAAGAACAGCGGGATCACATTGGAGGTGCCCCGGTCCGCCAGCTCCGGCCGGGCCGCGCCCGCCACGTTGAAGTAGCGCAGGCAGACCGTGGCCATGCCGTGCGCCCGGCCGGCCGCCCGCACCAGCCACTCGCCGGCCAGTTTGGTCTCGCCGTACGGGTTCATCGGGCGGCAGGGGGTGTCCTCGGTGACCGTGTCGGTGTCCGGCATGCCGTAGACCGCCGCCGAGGAGGAGAACACGAAACGGCGGATGCCGGCCGCCGCCACCGCCTCCAGCAGCACGGCCAGGCCGTAGACGTTCTCCCGGTAGTAGAACTCCGGCCGGGCCAGCGACTCGGCGACCTCCTTGCGGGCGGCCAGGTGCACCACCCCGGTCACCTCCTGCCCGGCCAGCGTCCGGTCCAGCAGCGGCCGGTCGGCGACCGTGCCCCGCACCACCGGCACCCCGGCGGGCAGCCGGTCCGCGATCCCGGCGGAGAGGTCGTCCAGCACCGCCACCCGTTCCCCGGCGGCCAGCATCTCCCGCACCACATGCGCACCGATGTATCCCGCGCCGCCCGTGATCAGCCACGTCATGGGCGGCAGCCTATGCCTCCGGCCGGGCCGCCCGCGCCCCCGTCCCCCCGGAGCCGCCCGCCCGCCCGGCTCCGGCCGGCCCCTCCGGCACCGCCGGCACCGCGCCGGCACCGCCGGCACCGCACCCGCAGGGCCGTGAACGGGCGGTGAAGCCGGACGGTGAAGGGTGTGCACCCATCCGCTAGTCTCTGCCAGCAGCCGGAAACCGTGCCGCGCCGCGGGGTCGGCGGGCTTCCGGGGCAACCACCGTGGAGAGCCGCCGGGGAGTGGTGACGCTGTCGACCGCCGTACTGACCGGTCCGCCCGTCTCGGGTTCACCTCTGGAGGAGGAACTGCGGCGCCTGGGCTTCACCGTCCGCCGCTGGGACGGTGAACAGCCGCCGGCCGCGGCACTGGCGGGCATACCGGCCGGCGAGCGGGTGGCCGTGGTCGATCCCCGGTTCGTCGGCCACCGGCACAGCCTGCGCCTGGCGCTCACCGATCCGCGCTTCCCGGCCGCCGCCGTCCCGGGCGCCCTGGGCGTCCAGCCGGCCGGCCGCCCCGCGCTGGAACGGGCGCTGGCCGCGGGCTGCCCGCTGCGGCCGGAGCCGCTCGCCGCCCGGCTGGAGGCGGACGGCACCACCGTCCACCGGCCGCCGCTCGGGCCGCTGGTGGCACGGGTGCCGGACTCGGACGCCCAGCGCTCCGCGGCCGCCGCCGCGGTGGCCGCGGTGGACGGCGAGGCGGTCCGGCTGCGCTCCGCGGTCAAGTCCCGCGACGGCTTCTTCACCACCTTCTTCGTCAGCCCGTACTCCCGCCACCTGGCCCGCTGGTGCGCCCGCCGCGGGCTGACCCCGAACCAGGTCACCACCGCCTCGCTGGTGATCGCGCTGGCCGCGGCCGGCGCCGCCGCCACCGGCACCCGGCCCGGCTACGCCGCCGCCGCGCTGCTGCTGCTCGGCTCCTTCGTCCTGGACTGCGCCGACGGGCAGCTCGCCCGCTACAACCTGGCCTATTCCGCCCTCGGTGCCTGGCTGGACGCAGTCTTCGACCGCGCCAAGGAGTACGCCTTCTACGCCGGTCTGGCACTGGGCGCGGCCCGCAGCGGCGACGACGTGTGGGCGCTCGCGCTCGGCGCGATAGTGCTCCAGGCCGGCCGTCACCTGCTGGACTCCTCCTTCGCCGCGGCGGGCCCCGGCGGCGGCCCGGCCGCGGCCCTCTCCGGCCGCCTGGACCGGGTCGGCTGGACGGTCTGGGTGCGCCGGATCGTGGTGCTGCCGATCGGCGAGCGATGGGCCCTGCTGGCCGTGCTCACCGCGTTCACCACCCCCCGCGTCACCTTCACCGTGCTGCTGGCCGCCGGCGGCATCGCCGCCGCCTACACCACCGCCGGCCGCCTCCTCCGCACCCCGCCGGCCCGCGACCGCGACCCCGACCGCGACCGCGACCCCGACGCCGGCCGCGGCGGACCCTCCGCCGCCCCGCGGGAGGACGGAGCTGCCGGGCGGGCCGGGCGGCTGGCACTGCTGACCGACAGCGGCATCCTGGCCGCGGCGGTGGCGC
>NZ_WTLH01000155.1 GCF_011421595.1 Streptomyces sp. YIM 98790
CTCCGGGGGGCCGGGCGGCGCGGCCCACGGCGAGCCCTGCTGCGGCATCCCCGGTGCGGGCGCCGGCTGACCGCCGCCGCTGCTCCACGGAGCTGCCGCGGCCGGCCCGCCCGGATCGGCGGGCCGGGGGGTCTGCGGCGCCTCGTTCTGCGGTTGCGGTTGCGGCTGCTCCCCGGCCTCGGCCCGGAACTGCGGCTGCTCGCCGGGCGGCGGCAGCGGCGGAAGCAGCGAGAACGACGTGGCGTCCGCCGAGGGCTGCGGTGCGGGGGAGGGCCGTGCCGGAGCGCTCGCCTCCTCCGGAGGAGGCCACGGCGCCCCCTGCGGCGGCACCGGCGCCGACGGCTGTGCCGGTGCGGGCGTCGGCGGTGTACGGCTCGTCTGTGCCTCCGGCCGAGGCGGCGACGGGTCCGCCGGAACACCCCCCGGCGGCGTCGGCGGCTTCTCCATGGGCGGCAGCAGACTGAACGACGTGACATCGGCTCCAGCCACTGCGGGGGACGGCATCTCCGTCCCGCGCTCGGCTGCCGCCGCGTCCTTCTCCTCGTCCGGTCCGCCCGTCGGCCCGGCGTCCCGGGGCTCGGGCTCGGGCTCCGGTCCGGGCTCGGGCTCCGGTCCGGGCTCCGCGCGCCCGGACTCGGCGGCGGCCGCGGGCCGCTCGTCCTCCGGCTCGCGCTCGGGCGGGGAGAACGAGACGGGAACCCCCGGGGAGGCGCCCGGCGGGAAACCCGCGCCCGGGTCGGTGCCTGCCGGGGGGAAGCCCGGCAGCATGGAGCTGACCTGCGCCGGAGCGTCGTCGTCCGGCTCCTCCTCCGGTACCGCGGCCGTGGCCTCGTCCTTCGCCTGGGCGGCGGACGGCTCGTCGCGGAGCTGGTCCGGGACGGAGAACCCGGGCGGCGTCGGCGGCACAGCCGGGTTGAACGCCCGGCGCGGCCCCGGGGGCGTGTCCGGCGCGGGCGGCGGCTTGAGCTGGAAGTCCGGCGGCAGCGGCGGCAGACCGCCGGGCCCCGGCGGCGGCAGCGGCGGCACGGGCGGTTGCTGCCGCCGCTCGGACGCGGGCCGCTCCTCCCCGGACCTGCGCTCGTCGATCATCTTCCGCACAGCCGCCGCATTGAACTGCATCGTGGCGTTGGTCTCCAGATCAGCGGCGGCACTCTGCTGGTCGTCGTCGCGCACCCGTCCGGGAGGCGCGTCCTGGGGCTCGCTGCCGGACTCCCGTCGCGGCTGCTCGTCGGTCACGCCCCCGGCCTCCTCATGTCTGTTCTCCGGCCGGTCTTCCGGCTCGTTGTCCGCCGCGGCACTGGTGGCAGTCGGCTCAGTAGTCGTATCGGGCGCGTCGGCGGTATCGGAAGGGGCCGGGTCATGAAGGGGTTCCGGCGGTTCGGTCCCGGCCGGCCCGTCTGCGGTATGCCCGTCGCGGGACCCCGGGGAACTGCCCGGGGCGGACACCCCTGCGGCATCGTCCTTGCCGGTCCCGCCCGCCTTGCCGGTCCCGCCCGCCTTGCTGGTCCCGCCGGTCTCGTCGGTCCCGCCGGTCTCGCCCGTCTCGTCAGCCCTGCCGGCCGCGTCGGCTGCGGCGGACGCGCTCAGCGGTCCCGGCGCGGCCGCCGGGGACCCTCCCCACCGCGAGCTGCCGCCCCCGTACCAACTCGGTGCGGGGGCCGTGTCGTCGGTGTCGTCGGCGGCCTGCTGGTTGTCCGTCGCGGGGTTTTCGTCGGGGCGACCGACAGCGGAGGAACCCTCCGCGGTGCGCATCCCGTCCCGATCGGTGTTCACGACGCCTCCTGCCGCTGCTGCTGCTGGCTGTTCCGCGTGCGGGAGGGAGAGACGACTGGGACGCTGCCTGGCTCCCCCGCCACGCCACGGCACCCACCCTAGAGGAGGGCGGTTCCGCGGAACATCAGCGGATCTCCCGGATTCCGCGCAATGACGGACGCACCGGATGCCCCTGTCAACCGCGTGCCGTCCGGTACGCCCGCCGATGTCAGTGGTGACTGCGAGACTCACAGGATGAGCAACGTGCCCGGGATTCCCGCCGCCAACTACTCCCCGCTGTGGGCCGACGACACCCGGCCGCCGCTCCCCCTCGTGGGGGACGAGCGGGAGATTCTGACGGCCTGTCTGGACTGGCACCGCCAGACCTTCGAGTTGAAGTGTGCCGGGGTGTCGCCGGCGCGGCTCTCCGAGCGTTCCGTGCCGCCGTCCCGGCTCACGCTGCACGGGCTGATCCGGCACCTCGCGGGCACCGAACGCTGGTGGTTCCGCATGCAGTTCGCGGGTGAGGACGTCCCGCACCTCTACTACTCGGACGACGATCCGGACCAGGACTTCGAGAGTCTGGAGGGGGACGCCGAGGAGGCGCTCGCGGTGTGGCGGGCGGAGTGCGAGCGCTCCCGCGAGATCGTCGCGGCGGCTTCGTCGCTCGACGCGACCGGCATCCATGCGGCCACCCGAAAGCCCGTCGCCCTGCGGCGGGTGCTGGTGCAGATGCTCGCCGAGTACGCCCGCCACAACGGACACGCCGACCTGCTGCGCGAACGGATCGACGGAGCAACGGGCATGTGAGCGCTACTCGATGTCGAATTCCCCGTCCCGGGCACCGAGCACGAACGCCTCCCACTCGGCGGCGGTGAAGCGCAGGATGGTGTCCGGGTCGGCGGAGTTGCGCATGCAGACGGCGCCGTCCGGGAAGTAGGCGATCTCCACCTTCTCGTCCTGCGGGCCGTCGGGCGCGCTGAGCCATTCCAGGCCGGTGATGTCCCTGCCGTACAGCTCGTCCTTCTCCCGCTCCTTGCGAGCGGCGATCTCGGCCTGCGTCTCGGCCATCAGCGGAATGTCCCTTCCTTCGCAGCGGTGATGAGCGCCGGCCCGGCGGGCGACGAGGCAGAAGAGTGCGGGAGATCGTCCCGCTTCGCGTCCCGCACGGCAACTCGCCAGGTCAGGGGTACGGCGAACTCCACGCAACCATCGCCGGTATCGCCGCTGTGCGACGACGTGCGCCATCCTCGGATCGTCGGAGCAGGGGCCGCTTCCATAGCGCTCCTCCCTCACGCGGGCGATCAGCTCAGCCGGGTCTGCTGCCGAGAGCGCAGCGGCCTGTGGAGGGATCGTAACGCAGCGCGCCCTCACGGACAGGACGGTCCGGTTCGGGCCGAAGGCGTCAGCCTCGGCGGCGGCTCACAGCGTGCTGCGCAGCCACCAGTCGGTGCCGAGGATCAGCACGAAGCCGGCCACCAGCACGGCCGTGCCCAGCCGGGTGCGGCCCCGGCGGCTCATCTCGATGACCGCGCCGCTCAGCACGAACGCGAACCCGTACAGGCCGACCGACAGCAGGGACGAGCCGTCGCCGAGCCGGACCACCAGCACGACCGCCATCGCGGCCATGGCCACGGCGCCGATGGCCATCCGCAGTCCGCGGGCCTGCTTCGGGGTGAGCCGCCCCTTGCGGGGCGGGCCGCCGGCCGTCGCCGCCTCGTCGTCGGTGCCGTCGGTGTCCTGTGCGTCGTCTCGTTCCCCGGCGAGGTCCTCGTCGTTGTCGGGTTCCGTGTCCTGGTCCGTGCCCGTGGAAGTCACGCGGAAAGCATAGAGGTTTACCCTTTTGAGGGAAGGTCCGACAGTAGTTCCATGTGACTGCGACTCGGGGCCTGTGGACGACGGTGCGTAGGCACGCCTTGACGGCTGCTAGGCTTGACCACGCCTGATGAGTTGCTCAGCGCAGTCCCCTGTGAAGAAGACCAGGGGCCGACTCCGGGCCGGAAATCACGAGGAGTAAGCGTGTCGTCTCTCGATGCTGCCACCAAGCAGAAGATCATGACCGAGTTCGCCACCAAGGAAGGCGACACGGGCTCCCCCGAGGTCCAGGTCGCCCTGCTCACCCGCCGGATCAGCGATCTGACCGAGCACCTCAAGACGCACAAGCACGACCACCACTCCCGCCGCGGTCTGCTGCTGCTGGTCGGCCGCCGTCGCCGCCTGCTGCAGTACCTGGCCAAGAAGGACATCCAGCGCTTCCGTGCGCTGGTGGACCGGCTCGGCATCCGCCGCGGTGCCGCGGGTGGCGCCCGCTGAGGACGACGTCGTGAGGGAGCGGTGACCTGGACAAGGGTCCCGCTCCCTTCGCCGTACCCTCGGTCCGGCGCCGGGAGCACCGGTGTCGCCCGACGCCGGGCCGAGGGGCCGCACCCTTTGTAGGCTGGTCCCAGCAACACAGCACGACGCCGTACGACGACAGACAACAGAAGACAACGACATACGAGCGAGGCGGGGCGCCTCCACCGTCGCCGGTCCTCGGTAGTGGCCCTCGGGCAGCAGGCAGCACACAGCAGGCAGCAGGCCCGGGTGCTTCGATCGATGACCGGCCCGTGGCGAGACGCTCCTCCCGCCGGCCCCACCCCACAGGGGCACAGGACGAGGAGATTTTCCGAGTGGACATGGAAACCCACTACGCCGAGGCCGTGATCGACAACGGGTCCTTCGGTACCCGCACCGTCCGCTTCGAGACCGGGCGTCTCGCCCGCCAGGCCGCCGGCTCGGCCGTCGCCTACCTGGACGACGAGACCATGGTGCTCTCGGCCACCACAGCCTCGAAGCACCCCAAGGAGATGCTCGACTTCTTCCCCCTCACGGTGGATGTCGAGGAGCGCATGTACGCCGCCGGGAAGATCCCCGGCTCCTTCTTCCGCCGCGAGGGCCGGCCCTCCGAGGACGCCATCCTGACCTGCCGGCTGATCGACCGGCCGCTGCGCCCCTCCTTCAAGAAGGGCCTGCGCAACGAGATCCAGATCGTCGAGACGATCATGGCCCTCAACCCCGACCACCTGTACGACGTGGTCGCCATCAACGCCGCCTCCTGCTCCACCCAGCTCGCCGGCCTGCCGTTCTCCGGTCCGATCGGCGGCACCCGGGTGGCCCTGATCCGCGGCCAGTGGGTGGCCTTCCCCACCCACACCGAGCTGGAGGAGGCCGTCTTCGACATGGTCGTGGCCGGGCGCATGCTGCCCGACGGCGACGTGGCGATCATGATGGTCGAGGCCGAGGCCACCGACAAGACCGTCGAGCTGGTCCAGGGCGGCGCGACCGCCCCCACCGAGGAGGTCGTGGCCGCCGGCCTGGAGGCCGCCAAGCCCTTCATCCGGGTGCTCTGCAAGGCCCAGTCCGACCTGGCCGCCAAGGCCGCCAAGCCGGTCGGCGAGTTCCCGATCTTCCTCGACTACCAGGACGACGTCTACGACGCGCTCAGCAACGCCGTCCGTGACGACCTCGCCCAGGCCCTGACCATCGCCGGCAAGCAGGCCCGCGAGGCAGAGCTGGACCGGATCAAGGCGGTCGCCGCCGAGAAGCTCCTCCCGCAGTTCGAGGGCCGCGAGAAGGAGATCTCCGCCGCCTACCGCTCGCTCACCAAGGAGCTGGTCCGCGAGCGCGTCATCCGCGACAAGGTCCGCATCGACGGCCGCGGCGTGGCCGAGATTCGCACCCTGGCCGCCGAGGTCGAGGCCATCCCGCGGGTGCACGGCTCCGCGCTCTTCGAGCGCGGCGAGACCCAGATCCTCGGCGTCACCACGCTGAACATGCTCCGCATGGAGCAGATGCTGGACACCCTCTCCCCGGTGACCCGCAAGCGCTACATCCACCACTACAACTTCCCGCCCTACTCCACCGGCGAGACCGGGCGGGTCGGCTCGCCCAAGCGCCGCGAGATCGGGCACGGCGCGCTGGCCGAACGGGCGCTGATCCCGGTGCTGCCCGGCAAGGAGGAGTTCCCCTACGCCATCCGGCAGGTCTCCGAGGCGCTGGGCTCCAACGGCTCCACCTCCATGGGCTCGGTCTGCGCCTCCACCATGTCGCTGCTGAACGCCGGGGTGCCGCTCAAGGCGCCGGTGGCCGGCATCGCCATGGGCCTGATCTCCCAGGAGATCGACGGCGAGACGCACTACGTCACCCTGACCGACATCCTGGGCGCCGAGGACGCCTTCGGCGACATGGACTTCAAGGTCGCCGGCACCCGGGAGTTCGTCACCGCCCTCCAGCTCGACACCAAGCTGGACGGCATCCCCGCCTCCGTGCTGGCCGCCGCCCTCAAGCAGGCCCGGGACGCCCGGCTGCACATCCTCGACGTGATGATGGAGGCCATCGACCGTCCGGACGAGATGTCCCCGCACGCCCCGCGGATCATCACCATCAAGATCCCGGTGGACAAGATCGGCGAGGTCATCGGCCCCAAGGGCAAGATGATCAACCAGATCCAGGAGGACACCGGCGCCGAGATCACCGTCGAGGACGACGGCACCATCTACATCGGTGCCTCCGACGGGGTCGCCGCCGAGGCCGCCCGCACCACGATCAACGGCATCGCCAACCCGACGATGCCCGAGGTCGGCGAGCGCTACCTCGGCACGGTGGTCAAGACCACCACATTCGGCGCCTTCGTCTCCCTCATGCCCGGCAAGGACGGACTGCTGCACGTCTCGCAGATCCGCAAGCTGGCCGGCGGCAAGCGGGTGGAGAACGTCGACGACGTGGTCAGCGTCGGCCAGCGGATCCAGGTCGAGATCGCCGAGATCGACCAGCGCGGCAAGCTCTCGCTGATCCCCGTCCTGGACGAGGGCAACGGCGAGGACACCGAGAACGCCGCGAAGGCCGAGCAGAAGGACACCGCCGACAAGTGACACGCAAGGCCCTGCGGACGGCCCGTCCCGCCCACCCGGCGGGACGGGCCGTCCCCCGTCCCCGGTCCGCCGCCGCACAGAGCAGCGGCCCCGCCATCCCGGCCGGGGAGATCCGCACCACCGTCCTCCCCGGCGGCCTGCGCGTCGTCACCCAGTCCGTGCCCACCGTCCGCTCGGTCACCTTCGGCATCTGGGCCCGGGTCGGCTCCCGCGACGAGACCCCCGTCCTCAACGGCGCCACCCACTACCTGGAGCACCTCCTCTTCAAGGGCACCCGGCGGCGCACCGCCCTGGAGATCTCCGCGGCCGTGGACGCCGTCGGCGGCGAGATGAACGCCTTCACCGCCAAGGAGTTCACCTGCTACTACGCACGCGTCCTGGACACCGACCTCCCGCTCGCCATCGACGTGGTCTGCGACATGCTCACCGGCTCCGTCATCCGGGCCGAGGACGTGGACGCCGAGCGCGGCGTGGTGCTGGAGGAGATCGCCATGACCGAGGACGACCCCGGCGACTGCGTGCACGACCTCTACGCCCGCACCATGCTCGGCGACAGCCCGCTCGGCCGCCCCGTGCTCGGCACCGTGGAGACCGTCACCGCCCTCACCCGTGACCAGGTGGCCCGCTTCTACCGCCGCCACTACGACCCCTCCCACCTGGTGGTCGCCGCCGCCGGGCGGCTGGACCACGACCGGGTGGCCGATCTCGTCCACCGGGCCTTCACCGCCGCCGGGGCACTGGACCGCCCCGATGCCGAACCGCACGGCCCGCGCACCGGCCGCCGCGCCATCCGCACCGCCGGACGGGTCGACGTGCTGCGCCGCAGGACCGAGCAGGCCCATGTCGTCCTCGGCACCCCCGGCGTCTCCCGTCACGACGAACGCCGCTGGGCGCTCAGCGTGCTCAACACCGCCCTCGGCGGCGGCATGTCCTCCCGCCTCTTCCAGGAGATCCGGGAGAAGCGCGGCCTGGCCTACTCGGTCTACTCCTTCACCTCCGGCTACGCCGACTGCGGCCTGTTCGGCATCTACGCCGGCTGCCGCCCCTCCCTCGCCCCCGACGTGCTCAAGATCTGCCGGGAGCAGCTCGACCGCATCGCCACCGAGGGCCTGCCCGAGGAGGAGCTGCACCGCGCCGTCGGCCAGCTCTCCGGCTCGACCGTGCTCGGGCTGGAGGACACCGGCTCCCTCATGCACCGGCTCGGCAAGAGCGAGATCTGCTGGGGCAACCAGCTCACCGTGGATGAGATGCTGAACCGTATCGCGGCGGTCACCGTCGACGAGGTCCGGCAGGTCGCCGCCGAGGTGCTCGCCCACCGTCCCTCGCTGGCCGTCATCGGCCCGCTGGGCGAACGCCAGGCCGCCCGCCTCGACGAAGCCGTCTCCTGACCGTGAACCGACCGTGAACGCGAACGAAGGGTCACCGCACACATGAGCAGCAAGCTGCGCGTCGCCGTGCTCGGCTCCCGGGGCCGGATGGGCTCCGAGGCCGTCAAGGCGGTCACCGCCGCCGAGGACATGGAACTCGTCGCCGCCGTCGACCGCGGCGACAAGCTCCAGGCCCTCACCGAGGCCGGCGCCGAGGTGGCGGTGGAGCTCACCCACCCGGACGCGGTCATGGGCAATCTGGAGTTCTGCGTCCGCAACGGCATCCACGGCGTGGTCGGCACCACCGGCTGGACCGAGGAGCGGCTGGAGACGGTCCGCGGCTGGCTGGCCGGCTCGCCCGCCACCGGCGTGCTCATCGCCCCCAACTTCGGCATCGGGGCTGTCCTGACCATGCATTTCGCCCGCCAGGCCGCCCGCTTCTTCGAATCCGCCGAGATCGTGGAGCTGCATCACCCGGGCAAGGCCGACGCGCCCAGCGGCACCGCCGTGCGCACCGCCCAGATCATCGCCGAGGCCCGCGGCGCGGCCGGCCTGCCGCCCGCGCCGGACGCCACCAGCACCGCCCTGGACGGCGCCCGGGGCGCCGATGTGGACGGCATCCCGGTGCACGCCGTCCGGCTGCGCGGGCTCGTCGCCCACCAGGAGGTGCTCTTCGGCGACGAGGGCGAGGTCTTCACCCTGCGCCACGACTCCATGAGCCGCGGCTCCTTCATGCCCGGCGTGCTGCTCGGCGTCCGCCGCATCGCCCAGACCCCCGGCCTGACCCTCGGCCTGGAGCACTTCATGGACCTGGACGCCTGAGCCCATGCGCGCCCGGCTCGTCTACGCCCTGCTCGCGGTGGTGCTGACCGTCTACTTCGTGATGGTCGGCCACCGCGGCATTCTCCTCGTCCGCGAGGGCGGCCCCGTCGCCGTGCCGCTCGGCCTCGCCGTGCTGGTGCTGCCCCTGCTCGGCGCCTGGTTCCTCTGGCATTCCACCCGCTTCGCCGTGCAGGCCGGTCGGCTGGTGCGGGATCTGGACGCCGAGGGCGGGCTGCCCGTCGACGACCTGCCCCGCACCCCGGCCGGCCGTATCGACCAGGATGCGGCCGACGCCGCCTTCGCCCGCCACCGCGCCGAGACCGAGGCCGCCCCCGAGGACTGGCGCTGCTGGGCCCGCCTCGCCATTGCCTACCACGACGCCCGCGACACGCCCCGCGCCCGCAAGGCCATGCAGCACGCCATCACCCTGCGCCGCCGCGACCGTCAGGCCGCCGGGAAGGGCCGGGCCGCCTCCTCACCCGGGGTGCACGGTGCACAGCCACCGTGAACAGTCACCGTGAACGGACAGCGTGAACGGCTACCGTGCACAGACCCGGGCAGGCGCGCGCCGGCCTCCCCCGGGGGAGGCCCAGGCGGCGCCCGTTCCGCGGCTCAGCGCCCGTCGCCCCGGTGCTCCGACGCCCACGCCTCGATCACGTCGGCCGCGCGGTCGAAGGCCTCGTAGCGGCCCAGGAAATCCGCGCTGTGCGTGGTCAGCAGCGGGCGCAGGGGCTCCCCGCGCCGCCGCTCGATCTCCAGCGCCTCGCCCTGCACGGTGCGCGGCAGGCTGAGCCACCGCACCGGCTGCTGGGCGGTGCGCACCCGCGTGACGTCCCGCCATCGCAGAGTGCGGGTCATCAGCATGTTCACCTGCCGCAGGCCGCGCGGGCTGACCCAGATCCCGACCCGCAGCAGCCGCAGCGCGAACGCGATGGCCAGCACCGCCAGCAGCAGCGTGGCGAGCCCGCCCTGCGGCTGGCCGGCCAGCGCGATGATCATGGCCGACATCATGATGAAGCTGGCGATCAGCAGCGTCACCGCCGAGATCCCGACCCGCCAGGGCCCGATCCGGTAGGGACGGCGCCAGTAGTCCTGCGGAGCGTGGGGGAGCGGCATGTCCCGCCGGGACGGGTCCCTGGTGCGGTCGGCCGCCATGAAGGACAGAGTCACGGTCGAACCTCAATCTTCGTGGGGAGTCCGCATACGCCTGAAGCGCCTGCTGCCCGCTGAGGCTACCGTGCCCGCCCGCCGACCGGACGCCGCTGCAGGCGCGGCTGGTCGCGGGGCTAGGCTGGGGCGCCCAGAAAGCTCGGGAAGGAACCACTTGGTGAGCGAGATCGAGATCCGCAGTGATGTCACCGTTGAGCTGGTGAAACACAGCGCTTCAGACAGAGATGTGCTCTGGGCGGCAAGGGTCTCCACCAAGGGTGAGCAGTCCCTGGAGGAGATCGACAAGGACCCGGAGCGGTCCAAGGGGCTCATCAGCTTCCTCATGCGGGACCGGCACGGCACGCCGTTCGAGCACAATTCCATGACTTTCTTCGTCAGCGCTCCCCTCTTCGTGTTCCGGGAGTTCCAACGCCATCGAGTCGGATGGTCGTACAACGAGGAGAGCGGACGGTATCGAGAGCTGGAGCCCGTCTTCTACGTGCCGTCCCGGGAGCGCCATCTCGTGCAGATCGGCAGGCCCGGCAAGTACGACTTCGTGCCCGGCTCCCCCGGGCAGTACGAGGCAGTGGAGCGGGAGCTCCGGCAGAGCTATGAACGTGCGTACGACGCGTACGTCGCCATGCTGAAAGAGGGCGTGGCGCGTGAGGTGGCCAGGGCGGCGCTGCCCGTCGGGCTGTTCTCCTCGATGTACGCGACCTGCAACGCCCGCTCCCTGATGCACTTCCTCAGCCTGCGCACCAAGCACGAGGACGCCACCGTGCCGTCCTTCCCGCAGCGGGAGATCGAGATGGTGGCCGAGAAGATGGAGGAGGAGTGGGCCGCGCTGATGCCGCTCACCCACGCCGCTTTCAACAAGCACGGACGCGTCGCCCCCTGATCGGTGCCCGGACCGGTCGCCCGTGCCGGGCCGGTCACCCTCGCCAGGTGTCCGTATTGCCACATTTTGGGAAGTTCGTCTACGCTGAATGAACGGACCCGGCACTGCTTGAACCCCCGAGCAGGCAGTGCCGGGCTCCTCATATCCGTGCCCCGATGCGGCGCACGGCCGTGAGCTGCGAGTAGCGTGGGAGTATGGCACCGACCTCGACACCGCAGACCCCCTTCGGGCGGGTGCTGACCGCCATGGTCACGCCGTTCACCGCGGACGGCACGCTTGATCTCGACGGCGCGCAGCGGCTCGCCGCCCACCTGGTGGACGCCGGCAACGATGGCCTGATCATCAACGGCACCACCGGTGAATCCCCGACCACCACCGATGCCGAGAAAGCCGACCTGGTCCGCGCGGTGGTCGAGGCCGTCGGCGACCGCGCCCACGTGGTGGCCGGGGCCGGCACCAACAGCACCCACCACAGCGTCGAGCTGGCCCGCGCCGCCGAGCGCGCCGGCGCCACCGGCCTGCTGCTGGTCACCCCCTACTACAGCAAGCCTCCGCAGGAGGGCCTCTACCAGCACTTCACCACCGTGGCCGACGCCACCGGGCTGCCGGTGATGCTCTACGACATCCCCGGCCGCACCGGCGTCCCGATCCAGACCGAGACCTTCGCCCGGCTGGGCGAGCATCCCCGGATCGTGGCCAACAAGGACGCCAAGGGCGATCTCGGCCGTGCCAGCTGGGCCATCGCCACCACCGGCCTCGCCTGGTACTCGGGCGACGACATGCTCAACCTGCCGCTGCTCTCGGTCGGCGCGATCGGCTTCGTGTCGGTCGTCGGCCACGTGGTCACCCCCGAGCTGCGCGCCATGGTCGACGCCGTCACCGGCGGGGACGTGGCCAAGGCCACCGAGATCCACCAGAAGCTGCTGCCCGTGTACACCGGCATGTTCCGTGCCCAGGGCGTCATCACCACCAAGGCCGCCCTGAGCCTGCTGGGCCTGCCCGGCGGCCCGCTCCGGCTTCCCCTGGTGGGCCTGACCGAGGACGAGGCCGAGCAGCTCAAGCGCGATCTTGCCGCCGGCGGGGTACAGCTCTGACGGGCGGTGCCATCAGACTTCACAACTGAAGACCGGAAAACGTAGCAATGCGAGCAACCCGCCGCATACCTGCCATGCGGTGACCGCCATGCACAACAACTGCATGCACAACAACTGCACGTCAACAGCACGACGAGAACGGACACGCGCGCCACACGGCCCTCGCGGCCCTGTGGCGCGCGTGGTGAGGAGTGTCTTTTGAGCCATCCGCATCCAGAACTGGGGCCTCCGCCCCGCCTTCCCGAAGAAGGGCTGCGGGTCATCCCGCTGGGCGGGCTGGGAGAAATCGGCCGGAACATGACCGTCTTCGAGTACGGCGGCCGGCTGCTGATCGTGGACTGCGGGGTGCTCTTCCCCGAGGAGGAGCAGCCCGGCGTCGATCTGATCCTGCCCGACTTCAGCGTGATCCGGGACCGGCTGGACGACATCGACGCCGTGGTCCTGACCCACGGGCACGAGGATCACATCGGCGGTGTGCCGTACCTGCTCCGGGAGAAGCCGGACATCCCGATCGTGGGATCCAAGCTGACCCTCGCCCTGATCGAGGCCAAGCTGCAGGAGCACCGCATCCGTCCCTACACCCTGGAGGTGAAGGAAGGACAGCGCGAACGTCTCGGCCCCTTCGAGTGTGAGTTCGTCGCGGTGAACCACTCCATCCCGGACGGGCTGGCCGTGGCCATCCGCACCGGCGCCGGCCTGGTCGTCCACACCGGCGACTTCAAGATGGACCAGCTTCCGCTGGACGGCCGGCTGACCGACCTGCGGCACTTCGCCAAGCTGGGCGAGGAGGGCATCGATCTGATGCTCGCCGACTCCACCAATGCCGAGGTGCCCGGCTTCGTCCCGAACGAGCGGGACATCTCCGGGGTGCTGCGGCAGGTCTTCGCGCAGGCCAAGAAGCGCATCATCGTGGCCAGCTTCGCCAGCCACGTGCACCGCGTCCAGCAGGTGGTGGACGCGGCCCACGCCTACGGCCGCCGGGTGGCCTTCATCGGCCGCTCCATGGTCCGCAACATGGGCATCGCCCGGGAGCTGGGCTACCTCAGGGTCCCGGCCGGACTGGTCGTCGACGTCAAGGCGCTCGACGACCTGCCGGACGAGGACGTGGTGCTGATCTGCACCGGCTCCCAGGGGGAGCCGATGGCCGCGCTGTCCCGCATGGCCAACCGTGACCACCAGATCCGGATCATGCCCGGCGACACCGTGATCCTGGCCTCGTCCCTGATCCCGGGCAACGAGAACGCGGTCTACCGGGTCATCAACGGACTCACCCGGTGGGGTGCCAACGTGGTCCACAAGGGCAACGCCAAGGTCCATGTCTCGGGCCACGCGGCAGCCGGCGAACTGCTGTACTTCTACAACATCACCCAGCCGAGGAACCTGATGCCGGTCCACGGCGAGTGGCGCCACCTGCGGGCCAACGCCGCGCTGGGCGCCGCGACCGGTGTCCCGGAGCAGCAGATCGTGATCGCCGAGGACGGCGTGGCCGTCGACCTGATCGACGGCAAGGCCCGCATCTCCGGCAAGGTCCCGGCCGGCTACGTCTATGTCGACGGCCTCTCGGTCGGCGATGTCACCGACGCCAGCCTCAAGGACCGCCGCATCCTCGGAGACGAGGGCTTCATCTCGGTCTTCGTGGTGGTGGACAGCACCTCGGGCAAGATCGTCAGCGGCCCGAGCATCCAGAGCCGGGGCTCCGGGATCGACGAGGCGGACTTCGGCGCCGTCATCCCGAAGATCGAGGCCGTGCTGAGCAAGTCCGCGCAGGACGGCGTCACCGAATCGCACCAGCTCCAGCAGCTGGTGCGGCGCACGGTCGGCAAGTGGGTCTCCGACACCTACCGCCGCCGCCCGATGATCATGCCGGTGGTCGTGGACGTCTGACCCTCGGCGGCCCTGGTGACCGGCCCGGTAAGGGCTGGTCACCGGCCAGTTGAGCAGGCGTCAGCGGTCGGGGCGCCCGGATTTGCATCCGGGCGCCCCGACCCAGTAGGTTTGGCGAGCCGCCGACGCGGGAACCACGGAGGGCTCATCGTCCGCCTCTCCCGCGCAGCAGTCGTCTCCACCCGCCGGAAACGGCGCGGAAAAGACTCTGCTAAAGTCGGAAGCACCGAAACGGAGAAACACCCGGAGGGATTCCCGAGAGGGTTACCGAAGGCAGTGTCCGTTCCTTGAGAACTCAACAGCGTGCCAAAAGTCAACGCCAGATATTTGGCAACCCCGTCGCCATGGGGCCGGATGTGTGTCCGGTTGTCCGTGGTGGAT
>NZ_WTLH01000156.1 GCF_011421595.1 Streptomyces sp. YIM 98790
CCGTGCCCGACCGGCCGCAGGGCCGGCCCCGGCCCGCCGGCGGGGAGGCGGCTCCTTCCGCCCCGGTGCCCGCACCGCCCGCCGCTCCCGCCCCCCTGCCCGCCTCGGACGGGCACTCCCGTTCGGTGGCCGCCCCTCCCTCGGTCGGCCCCGGCCGGGTGTCGCAGGCCGCGCCCGACTGGCGCCCCTGGCGGTTCCGGATGTCCAACGACCTGTGGGGCTCCCCCACGGTCCGTGACGGCCTGCTCTACGTCACCTCCTTCGAGGTGCACGCGCTCGACGTGGCCAGCGGGCGGCGGCAGTTCAAGACCCGCGAGGTGGCCTGGACGATGGCGGTCAGCGGCGGCCGGGTGCTGGCCACCGACGGCACCAGCCTCTACGCCCTGGACTCCACCGACGGGGCGGACCGCTGGCGGCAGCCCACCGAGGGCCGGATCTACGCGCTCGGCGCCGAGCGCGGCACGGTCCTCACCGCGGCCCGCGGCGGCACCGTCCAGGCGTGGGAGGCGGCCAACGGCGAGCGGCTGTGGGACATCGGCGGCATGCAGGCCGAGTTCGAATCCCCCGACACCGGGCCGGTCATCGCCGACGGCACCGTCTACACCTGGGGCGACGAACACCTCTACGCCCTCCAGGCGCGCACCGGCGACCAGCTGTGGCGGCACCGGGTGGGCGATCCGTCCGTCACCGGCGGGGTGCCGGTCCGGGTCCACCCGGGCACGGACGGCATGGTCTACGCGGCCGCCGGCTCCCGGGTGTTCGCGCTCGACGCGGCCACCGGCGGTGAGCGCTGGCGGTTCGACGCCCCGGCCGCGGTGCTCTGCCCGCCGGTGCACGCGCCGGCGGGCCTGACCGGCGGCGCCGGCGGCATCTTCTTCACCGACTACCTGGGCACCGTCTACGCCCTGGACCCGCACACCGGGGACGACCGCTGGCGGCTGGTCACCGAGCCCAGGCAGTCCCCGGAGCCGGTGGTGGTCGCCGACGGGCTGGTGCATGTGGGCAGCGGCAGCGCCCTGTACACGCTGGACGCGGCGAGCGGCACCCCGCGCTGGCGGTTCGGTGCCGGCGAGGCCATCGTCGGCTCCCCGGTCGCCGCGGACGGCCGGGTGCACTTCGGCTCGGAGGACTTCTGCCTCTACACCCTCGACGCCGCCAGCGGCCGGCTGACCTGGAAGCTGAAGACCGGCGGGGCCATCACCGGCTCCCCGGTGGCCTCGGGCGGCATGGTCTTCGCCTGCAGCGCGGACCGCTGCGTCTACGCCCTGGACGCCGCCCTCGGCACCGCACGCCCCGCCGACCGGAACTGATCCGCGCCCGCCGCGGGCCCGGCGGGCGCGGCCGGCCGGGCCCGGTCAGGCCACGTCCCGGTGGTCCCGGTGGTCCGGGGGGTGTTCGCCCGGGTAGTGGCGGGGCTGCGGCTGCTCCGGCGGCCTCTCTCCCCGCTGCGGGCGCGAGAAGTACGGGTGAGTGTGCTGCTGCTCCTCTTCCGGCTGTTCCGGCGGCTGCCGCTCGTCCCAGCGCGGGTACTCCTCGGTCCGCTCCGGCTGTGCCTCCTGCCGGGTCTGCGGCTCGGGCTCCGTGCGCTCCTCGGGGGCGGTGCGGGCATGCCGCCCGGTGGTCACGGCCGCCCGGCGGCCCGCCATCACCACCGCGGCGATCAGCATCGCCAGCCCGGCAGCCAGCGCGGTGAGCGCCCCTGCCTGCACCCCGTCCCCGCCGACCAGCAGGCTGTCGGTGGCCTCGTAGCGGCGTGCCATCCACAGCACGGTCAGCCCGATGGCCAGCACTCCGGCCAGCGCCACCATCAGCCGGGAACGCAGTACCACGCCCACCACGGCGACCACCGCCACCACCAGCATCGCCACCGCGAGCCCGGTCAGCAGTCCGGCCGTGGAATCCGTCAGGCCGTCCGGGTCGAACAGCTCCACCAGCCGGATCTGGCGTCCCTGCCGCTCGCCGTACCAGTCCAGGAAGGGGCTGATCAGCACGGCCACCGCGGCCACCAGGGCCAGCGCGGCCCCGAGCACATTGCGCAACATCGGGAGTGCCTCCTCCATCGAGGTGCCCTCTTGTCCCGGAATACCTGTCCCGGGAAGGCGTGCCTCTCCCGACGCTACGCCCCGTCAGCACGCCTCGCATGCGGAGTCACGCAGGGGCGGTGCGGGACGGGGCGGAGGTGTCCGGGCGGATCAGGGCGGGGGCCGGCGGCCGGCGGGGCAGCGGGCTGGAGTAGACGATGCTGGTGGTCACCGCGCCCAGCCCGGCGATCCGGCCCACGGTCTGTTCCAGGTGGCGCATGGAGCGGGCGAGCACCGTGATGACGAAGCAGTCCTCCCCGGTCACATGGTGTGCCTCCACCGCCTCCGGCAGCACGGCGAGCAGATCGTGCACCGGCTTGTAGTTGTTCGTCGGATAGCGCAGCCGGACCAGGGCGAGGATCGGCAGGCCCAGCCGCTCGGGGTCCACGACTGCGGTGTATCCGCTGATCACGCCGCTCTCCTCCAGCCGCCGCACCCGCTCGGTGACGGCGCTGGCCGACATCGAGACCTGCCGGGCCAGCTCCGCGAAGCTGGCCCGGCCGTCGCGCTGGAGCGCCTCCAGCAGGCGCAGGTCGGTGTCGTCCAGGGAAACCTCGGTCATGCGGCAGGGATACCGGGAATACCCCGGCCGATCAAGGGGTGTGCGGTGACTCACACCGGCGGAGGCGGGGCGTACGGCCGCCCGGCGGGCGGGCCGGGACGGCGGACTGAGTCGTTTCACGGGATCAACTTCTGTCCCGTCTCTTGCCCGTGCCGCCGAACCCTCCTACTGTCCGCAGCGGAATGCGTCATGGGAGCGCTCCCGCAGCAACAGAAGGCCACCCCCTACCCGAGGAGCACCATGCGACTTCGACTGCGTGGCGCCGCCCTGGCCATCATGGCCGCGCTGGCGTCGATCGCGGCTGTCGTGGCGCTGCCGCTGCCGGCCGCACAGGCCGAGCCGGTCATCTGCGAGCAGTACGGCAGCACCACCGTGCAGGGCCGCTATGTCGTCCAGAACAACCGGTGGGGCACCAGCGCCACCCAGTGCATCGACGTGACGAGCAGCGGTTTCCGCATCACCCAGGCCGACGGCAGCGTCCCCACCAACGGGGCCCCCAAGTCCTACCCGTCCATCTATCTGGGCTGCCACTACACCAACTGCTCGCCGGGCACCAACCTGCCGATGCGCATCAGCGACATCCAGAGCGTGACCAGCAGCATCGACTACACCTACGTCAGCGGCGGGGCGTACAACGCCGCCTACGACATCTGGCTGGACCCGAGCCCCCGCCGGGACGGCAACAACGCCACCGAGATCATGATCTGGTTCAACCGGGTCGGGCCGATCCAGCCGATCGGCTCGCCGACCGGGAACATCACCATCGGCGGCCGGAGCTTCGAGATCTGGACCGGCAGCAACGGCCACAACGACGTCATCTCCTTCCTGTCCAACTCCGCCATCACCAGCTGGAGCTTTGACGTCAAGCCGTTCATCAACCAGGCGATCAGCCACGGCATGGCGACCAACTCCTGGTACCTGACCAGCATCCAGGCCGGCTTCGAGCCCTGGCAGGGCGGCGCGGGCCTGGCCGTCAACTCCTTCTCCGCCCAGGTGAACCAGGGCGGCGGCACCACCGGCGGCACCACCACGACCGGCGGGACGACCACCGGCGGCACCACCGGCGGCACCACCACGACCGGCGGGACGACCACCGGCGGGACGACCACCGGCNGACCGGCGGGAGCTGTGCGGTGACCTACACCGAGAACGTCTGGCCGGGCGGATTCACCGCCAATGTGACCGTGCGGAACAACGGCTCGTCCCCGGTGAACAACTGGCGGCTGGCGTTCACCCTGCCCAGCGGGCAGTCCGTCACCAGCGCCTGGAACGCCACGATCAGCCCGTCCAGCGGCTCGGTGACCGTCACGCCGGAGAGCTACAACAGCACCATCGCGGCGGGCGGCAGCCAGTCCTTCGGCTTCCAGGGCACGTACTCGGGCAGCTTCTCCAAGCCGTCCTCGTTCTCCCTCAACGGCACCGCCTGCTCGGTGTCCTAGCACCGGCCCGGGACCCCTCCCGGACCTGACCCACCAGGTGGCGGCCGGCAGCATCTGCCGGCCGCCACCGCGCGTCCGCGCCGCCGCGGAACCGGGCACGGCCGCCCGCGCAAGCCGGCCCGCGCACAGTGGTCCGGACACGGTGCTCCGGACACAGCAGTGGAGGCCGGTTCCGGTGACGTCCCCTCCTCGTCGCCGGAACCGGCCTCCGTTGCGGCGGCCTGTTCGGCGGCTCCCCCGCAACCGCCGAACAGGCCGCCCTCGGCTGCCGTCCCCCTCGGCGGCCTCGGTGATACGAGTCTGGCAGGACCCCGTAAACGATCGATAAACGCTCCCGGGCCGCATCCCCGGAGCGGGGGACGCGGCCCGGGAGCCCGGGACGGGAGCGGGTCATCCGACGTGGTGGTCGGCCGGTGCCGCAGGCTTTCCGCCGCCGTCGGAGGGCGGCATGGCGAGGCCGCCGGCGAACAGCGCGGCGGCCAGTGCGGACATGAGAAAGATGCTGCCGATGCGGGAGGGGAGACGGGGCACGGTACGGACACCTCTCGGGAGGGGGCGGGGACACAGCATGTGGGCCCGCTCCGGACAGCGCAGCGGGCCCACGGCGAAGGGAAAGGGACGAGGCGTCAGCCGATGTGCTGGTCGTCGGGCTTCGGGAGGTCGTCGCCCGGCTTGGGCTCCCCCGGTGCCGGGAGGTCCTCGTCGAGGACCGGTTCACTGCCGGCGTGCTGGTCCGCCGGCCTGGGCTGCTTCGGCGCCTTCTGAAGTTCCTCGCTCAACGTCGACTCCTTGCTCTGCGTCAGCCTGCACGGCTGACAGCCGGGAACGCCGGGCTGCCGAGCAGCCGGTGGCGTACCCGTCGTGCGGTTGATGGCTCGGGAGCTTCGCATCGTGCCATAAACATCTGATGAACGCCCTGGCGGGGCTGTCGGTGTCCCTGCCCGCCCTCCGGTCCCCGGGCTGCTTCCTGCGGGGCTCCTGCGGGGCTCCTGCGGCCTCTCCTGCGGGCTCTCCTGCGGGCGGCCTCCGGGCGTCCTGGGGCACCCCTGGCGCCCTCGGCGCCCCGGCATCCGGCGGCTCAGACGCGCGCGGAGCCGAGGAGCCCCCGGACCTCGGCGGCCTCGGACGAACCATTCGCCTCGTGCAGTGACAGCGCCTCCCGCCAGCAGGCGCGGGCCCGGTCGTCCTGACGCATGGCGGACAGGGCCCTGCCCAGCACGGTGAGAATCGTCCCGCGCATCCGGTCCCCGCCGATGACACCGAGCGCCAGCGCCCGTTCCGCATGGCTCGCCGCCTCCTGCGCCCGGCCGACGGCGAGCTGCGCCTGGGCGATCCGGAAGTGGGCGGAACCCTCCCACAGGCGCTGCCGGCTCTCCCGGAAACGGTCCAGCGCCAGCCGCAGCTCCTCCAGGGCCTCCTCCGGGCGGCCGGCCGTGGTCAGCGTGACCCCGAGCGCGTACCGGGCGTTCGCCCGGCGCAGCTTGAGACCGAGAGACCGGTAGATCTCCGCGCCCTTCCGGGCCAGCTCGATGGCCTCGTCGAAGCGGCCCAGTTCCGAGTAGGCGCGTGCCAGGTTGCACAGCGCGCTGGCCTCGCTGGAGCGATTGCCGTCGGTCCGGAACGCCTCCAGGGCCAGGCGGAGACAGCGGGCCGCGTCCTCGTTGCGCTTCTGGTAGAAGGCGTTGATCCCCAGGTCGTTGAGGGCGGTCCCGCAGATCAGCGGATCTCCGGTGGAACGGCCGAGCTGCAGGGCCTGCTCCGCCTCGGCGCCCGCTTCCTGGACCCGGCCCGCAATGCTGTAGACGTGCGTCAGCACGGTGCGCGCCCGGCCCTCGGCCAGGGCGTCGCCCGCCTCCTCGGCGGCCTGCCGCACCAGTTGCGCGGCACTCTCGAACTGGTGGGAGTAGGCGCCGGACTCGGAGAGGTCCTGGGCCGCGAGCAGGGTGTCGGCCGCGTGCCGCAGGACCCCCTCGCGGGCCGCCTGGCGCGAGCAGGCGAGCAGGTTCTCGGCCTCCGCGTACAGCCAGTCCAGCGCGGCGTCCCGGTGCGTGAAGGAGAGCCCGGGGTGCCGGGCCTCGGTGAGGTGGTCCACCGTCCGGTCGCCGGGGCGTTCCAGGGCGTAGATGGCGGTGGCCGTGGCGAGATAGAAGTCGCGCAGCCGGGAGCGGGCGGCGTCGCGCTGGGCCGGCGGGTGCTCGTCGCGTTCGGCGCAGGCGCGGGCGAAGAGCCGGACCAGGTCGTGGAAGCGGTAACGGCCGGGCGCGGCCGACTCGATCAGGCTGGTGTCGACCAGGGTTTCGAGGATGTCCTCGGTCTGCCCGGGCTCCCGGCCCAGCATGGCGGCTGCCGCGTCCAGCGAGATGTCCGGGCCGTCGGCCAGGCCGAGCAGGCGGAAGGCGCGGGCCTGCTCGGGTTCGAGCTGGCTGTAGCCGAGCTCGAAGGTGGCGGCCACCGCCTGGTCGCCGGCGGTCAGTTCGTCCAGCCGCCGGCGCTCGTCGGAGAGCTTGGCGGCCAGTGCGGCCACCGTCCAGGTGCGCCGGGAGGCCAGGCGGGCGGCGGCGATGCGGATGGCCAGCGGCAGGAAGCCGCACGCCGCGACCACGTCCATGGCCGCCTGGCGCTCGGCATCGACCCGTTCCTTCCCGACGATGCGGGAGAACAGGGTCAGCGACTCCTCCGGCGACATCACGTCCAGGTCCACCAGATGCGCCCCGGCCAGGTCCACCAGACGCACCCGGGAGGTGATCAGCACCGCGCAGCCGGGCGTGCCCGGCAGCAGCGGGCGGATCTGCGCGGCGTCGCGGGCGTTGTCCAGCAGTGCCAGCACCCTCCGGCCGTCCAGCAGCGAGCGGTACAGGCCGGCGCGCTCCTCCACCCCGTCGGGGATGGCGGAGTCCGGGGTGCCCATGGCGCGCAGGAACGAACCCAGCACGGCCTCCGGCTCGGCCGGGGCCGGACCGGCGCCGCGCAGGTCGGTGTAGAGCTGGCCGTCGGGGAACCGCTCCCGCACGGTGTGGGCGACCTGGACGGCCAGGGTGGTCTTGCCCACCCCGCCGATGCCGGCCACGGCGGACAGCGCCATCACCGAGCCGCCCGCCGAGGTGAGCTGCTTGCCCAGGTCGTCGATGAACTCCCGGCGCCCGGTGAAGTCCGGCACGGCCGCCGGAAGCTGGTGGGGGGTGACGGGCGGCGGCACGGCGGAGGCCCGGCCCTCGGCGTGGAAGGCCAGCGATTCGTCGGCGTTGAGAATCCGCTGCTGGAGGTCGGACAGCTCGGGGCGCGGCTCGACGCCGAGGTCGTCGATCAGGACGCGCCGGGCATCGGCGTAGACGGCCAGGGCCTCGGCCTGCCGGCCGCACCGGTACAGGGCCAGCATCAGCAGTTCGCGCAGCCGCTCGCGCAGCGGGTGCTCGGCGGTCAGGGCGGTCAGCTCGGAGACCGACTCGGCGTGCAGCCCCGCCTCCAGGCCCACTTCCAGCCGCTGCTCCAGCAGGCCCAGGCGGCGCTCGTCCAGCTGGGCGCGGTGCACCTCGGCGTCCGGGCCGGGCACCGCCGTCAGCGGCTCGCCCTCCCACAGCGCCAGCGCCTCGCCGTAGAGCGCGTGCGCCCGCGGCAGGTCGCCGCCGGCCGCGGCCTTCTCGGCCGCCGCGGCCAGCTCCGCCGCCCGGGTGACGTCCAGGGTGTCGCCGGGGGACAGCCGCAGGGCGTAGCCACCGGCCTCGCTGACCAGGGCGTCGGCCCGCGGGCCCAGCGCCTTGCGCAGCCGGGAGGCGTAGGTGCGCAGCGCGGCCCGGGCCTGCTGGGGCGGCTCCTCGCCCCAGATGGCGTTGATCAGCTCATGGGCCGAGGCCGTCCGCCCGCCGCGCAGCAGCAGCGTGGCCAGCAGCGCCTGCTGCCGGGGCTGACCGGCCTCCACCTGCCGCTCGCCGAGGCGGACGCGCACCGGGCCGAGCACGGACCAGCGCAGCGCGGGCGGCCGCTGCGGCGGCCCTGCCGCGCCCTCTGTGGCTCTGCGGGGACCCGGCACCGGTACCGAGGTCCCCTCACCGTCGGTCATCTGATACCTCTGTGCTTCCTGCGCCGACCTGCTTCCGCGCGTCAGCCTGAGCGCTTGTGCAAGTCTGCCCTGTGCCTGCCGATTTCGTTAGGGTGCGTCCACGTCAAGCGGCACTTCACGCGACGTCACTCCGCGCCGTCCCGCCCATTGTTCCGTCTCCCTCCGGTACCGGGACCGGACGCGGGGGGCGGACGGCCGGTTCCGGGGGAGTGCGGACGTGACCGTGCGCGGTCTGCGGTGCGGGAGCGGGCCGCGGTGCCACAGGAGTGTCGCACCTCTTCTTTATGCTCATGGAATGACGATCAGCGCGCCGGGACAGGGGCCGGCACCGGGACCGGGACCGACACCCACCGCCATGCGCCGCGCCCTGCGCCGGGCGCGGGACGGCGTGGCGCTGGACGCCGCCGAGGCCGAGGTGCTGCTCCAGGCCGCAGGGGAGGATCTGGCCGAGCTGTGCCGGGCCGCGGCCCGGGTGCGGGACGCCGGCCTGGCCGCGGCCGGCCGCCCCGGCGTCATCACCTACTCCAGAAAGGTGTTCATCCCGCTGACCCGGCTGTGCCGGGACCGCTGCCACTACTGCACCTTCGTGACCGTGCCCGGCAAGCTGCGGGCCGCCGGGCAGGAGCCGTACCTGACGCCCGGCGAGGTGCTGGACATCGCCCGCCGCGGCGCGGAACTCGGCTGCAAGGAAGCCCTGTTCACGCTGGGCGACCGCCCCGAGGACCGCTGGCCGGAGGCCGCCGACTGGCTGCACGCCCACGGCTACGACACCACCCTGGCCTATCTGCGGGCCATGGCCATCCGGGTGCTGGAGGAGACGGGCCTGCTGCCGCACCTCAACCCGGGCGTGCTGAGCTGGGCGGACTTCCAGCGCCTGAAGCCGGTGGCGCCGTCCATGGGCATGATGCTGGAGACCACCGCCACCCGCCTGTGGTCCGAGCCCGGCGGCCCGCACCACGGCTCGCCGGACAAGGAACCGGCCGTCCGGCTGCGGGTGCTGGAGGACGCCGGCCGCTCCAGCGTGCCGTTCACCACCGGGCTGCTCATCGGCATCGGCGAGACCTTCGCGGAGCGTGCCGAGTCGCTGTTCGCGCTGCGCCGCGTCGCCCGTGCCTACCGCGGCATCCAGGAAGTCATCGTGCAGAACTTCCGCGCCAAGCCGGACACGGCCATGCGTGCCGCGCCGGACGCCGCTCCGTCCGAGCTGGCCGCGGCCATCGCCGTCGCCCGGCTGCTGCTCGGCCCCGAGGCCCGCATCCAGGCCCCGCCCAATCTGGCGGACGAGCGGGAGTACGGCCTGCTGCTCGGCGCCGGGATCGACGACTGGGGCGGCGTCTCGCCGCTCACCCCGGACCACGTCAATCCCGAGCGGCCCTGGCCGCACCTCGACAGGCTCGCCGAGCGGACCGCCGGCTCCGGCTACACGCTGCGTGAACGCCTCACGATCTACCCGGAGTTCCTGCGGCGCGGCGAGCCCTGGCTGGACCCCCGGCTGGAGCCGCACGTCAGCGCGCTGGCCGAGCCGGAGACCGGGCTGGCCCGTCCGGACACCCGGCCCCGGGGCCTGCCCTGGCAGGAGCCGGACGTGCCGCTGACCGCCGCGGGCCGCACCGATCTGCACCGCACCATCGACACCACCGGCCGCAGCGCCGACCGCCGCGCCGACTTCGCCGAGGTCTACGGCGACTGGCAGGAGCTGCGCGAGCGCGCCGAGGCCGGGCGCCGCGCCGCCCCGGAGCGGCTGGACGCCGAGGTGCGGGCCGCCCTGCGCACGGCCGCCGGGAATCCCGCCCGGCTCACCGACCCGCAGGCCCTGGCCCTGCTGCACGCCGACGGCCCGGCGCTGGACGCCCTGTGCGGCATCGCCGACGCGCTGCGCCGCGACACGGTGGGCGAGGAGGTGACCTACGTGGTCACCAGGAACATCAACTTCACCAATGTCTGCTACACCGGCTGCCGGTTCTGCGCCTTCGCCCAGCGCCGCACCGACGCCGACTCCTACACCCTCTCCCTGGAGCAGATCGCCGACCGCGCCGGGCAGGCATGGGAGGTGGGCGCGGTGGAGGTGTGCATGCAGGGCGGCATCCACCCGGATCTGCCCGGCACCGCCTATTTCGACATCGCACGGGCGGTCAAGGAGCGGGTCCCCGGCATCCATGTGCACGCCTTCTCCCCGATGGAGGTGGTCAACGGCGCCGCCCGCACCGGGCTGTCGGTGCGGGACTGGCTGGCCGCGGCGCAGGAGGCCGGGGTGGACTCCATCCCGGGCACGGCCGCGGAGATCCTGGACGACGAGGTCCGCTGGGTGCTCACCAAGGGCAAGCTGCCCGCCGCCGACTGGATCGAGGTGGTCTCCACCGCCCACGAGCTGGGCCTGCGTTCCTCCGCCACCATGATGTACGGGCATGTGGACGAACCCCGGCACTGGCTGGGGCACTTCCGCACCCTGGCCCGGATGCAGCGGGAGAACGAGGAGAAGGGCGTGGCCGGCTTCACCGAGTTCGTCACCCTGCCGTTCGTGCACACCAACGCACCGGTGTACCTGGCCGGTCTGGCCCGGCCCGGTCCTACCGCGCGGGAGAACCGCGTGGTCACCGCCATGGCCCGGCTGCTGCTGCATCCGCACATCACCAATGTCCAGACCAGCTGGGTGAAGCTGGGCGCCGAGGGCGCGGCCGAGATGCTGCGCAGCGGCGCCAACGACCTGGGCGGCACCCTGATGGAGGAGACCATCTCCCGGATGGCCGGCTCCCGTTACGGATCGCACCGCTCGGTGGCCGAGCTGCGGGCCATCGCCGAGGCGGCCGGCCGTCCGTCCCGGCTGCGCACCACCACCTACGGGGAGGTTCCGGCCGAGCGCGTGGAGCGGGCGCTCGCCGCCGACGGCCGGCTGCCCGCGCTGCTGCCCCTGGCCGCGGAGTGACGCCCGGGCACCCCGCCCGGCCCCCCGCCCGGCCGCGTGCCCCGCCGTGCGCAGCGGCGTGCACCGGGTGCGCCCGCTTGTGCCCGGATGCACACGGTGGGTGCCCGACACCTCCCCGGGAGGCTCCTGACGAACGCCCCGGCGGTGTCCTACGCTGCCAACGACCGGCGAGGCGGGGGCGCAAGGCGAGGGGGGCAGGGCAGATGACGGCACCGGCCGCGGACGGGCTGTGGGGGCGGGCGGAGCAGGAGATGTTCCGCAGCCGGGTGCGCGGCTGTCTGCTCGGCGGCGCTCTCGGGGACGCCCTCGGCGCCGGCATCGAGTTCGACTCCCTGGAGCAGATCCGCGAGAAGTACGGCCCGCAGGGCGTCACCGGCTATGTGCCCGCCTACGGCCGGCTCGGCGCCGTCACCGACGACACCCAGATGACCCTGTTCACCGTGGACGGCCTGATCCGCGCCCATGTCCGCCGGGACACCGGCGCCTGGCACCCGCCCACCGACGTGCACGCCGCCTACCGCCGCTGGTACCGCACCCAGCGCGACTGGGGCCCGGACGAGCGGCGCACCGAGGACGGCTGGCTGGCCCGCCAGGAATGGCTGTACGCCCAGCGCGCCCCCGGCCGGGCCTGCCTGGGCGGCCTGGCCGATGCCGTCATGGGCACCGTGGACAAGCCCAAGAACCCCCGCTCCAAGGGCTGCGGCACGGTGATGCGCTCCGCCCCGTTCGGGCTGCTGGCCGGCTGGGACCCGCGGCTGGTCTTCCAGATGGGCGTGGAGTGCGCCGCGCAGACCCACGGCCATCCCACCGGCCAGCTCGCGGCGGGGGCCTTCGCCGCCATCGTGCACGCCCTGGTCCGCGGCGACGACCTGGACTCCGCGGTGCAGAAGGCCCTGGCCCAGCTTTCGGTGCGGGCCGGTCACGAGGAGACCACCGAGGCGCTGCGGCGGGCCCTCGGCGCGGTGCGGCAGGGCCTGCCCGGTCCCGAACGGGTGGCGTCCCTGGGGGAGGGCTGGATCGCCGAGGAGGCGCTGGCCATCGGCGTCTACTGCGCCCTGGTCGCCGAGGACGTCCGGCACGGGCTGCTGCTCGCGGTCAACCATGGCGGCGATTCCGACTCCACCGGCTCGGTCTGCGGGAATCTGCTGGGGGCGATGTACGGGGAGACCGCGCTGCCGCCCGATCTGCTGGCCGGGCTGGAGGGCCGGGCCACCATCCTGGAACTGGCCGACGACTTCGCCATGGAGATGACCCAGGGGCCCGTGCTGCACAGCCCGGCACAGGCGTCCGCGGCCTGGCTGGAGCGCTATCCCCGGCATCTGTGACGGCACGTCACCAAGCGGCCCGGCGCGGCGCCGCGGGAAGGATCACGGTGCGTCGCCGGGCGCGCGTGGACTGCCGCCGGCCGGGGAACGGTCGGCGGCCCGTGCCGTCAGTTCCGGGACTCGCCGGTCAGCGCGCCCCGGCCGGCGGCTTTGACGAACACCTCCCAGGACACCGGACGGAAGCCCAGCCGCGCTCCCGCCGGAACCTTGGAATCACGCACCAGGAAGGTCTCCGCCCCCGGAGCCTTGACCTCCAGGCAGGCACCGTTGCCGCCCGAATAGGAGGACTTCTTCCATCTGTGCGTCCTGCCCTGCTGAATTGCCATGAGTGCCACTGGCCTTTCCCGTGTGCTGCACGCCCGCTCGTGCGGCGGTGTGTGGGCGTGACCGTACTAGCCAGGTGGCCGGGTCGGTGAGATCCATCACTCAACCGGGCGATGCACGCGTCCAGTTCTGGATATGTTTACCTGGACCCTGTAAACTATGCCGATTTTCGAGCCGTGTGCGCCCGTGGCGGGCACGGCCCGGCCCGCGTCGGTCCTCCGGCAGTGGATCGGGCAGTCGTGGTGCCGCGGCGCGGCCGGTGGACGCTAGCCGGCGGCGTACTCCTTGACCATGGCGGCGATGAACTCCCGGGTCTGTTCCGGGCTGTGCGCCTCGGCGCGCAGATGCTCGTACATCACGCTGTAGTGCTGCACGTCATTGGCCTTCTCCAGATAGAGGTCACTGGTGACCCCCTCCAGATAGATGACCGAGGAATCGGCCGAGTCCGGGAACTCCAGAATGGCGTACTGGCCGTTCAGCCCCGGATGCGCCCCGCAGGAGAACGGCATCACCTGGAGCGTGACATGCGGCAGCCGGGAGACCTCCACCAGATGCCTGAGCTGGGCGGACATCACCTCCGGCCCGCCGACCACGCGGCGCAGCGCCGCCTCGTCCACCACCGCCCACAGCCGCAGCGGATTGCGGGTCTCGTGCACCCGCTGCTGCCGGCGCATCCGCACCTGGACCCGGCGGTCGGCGTCCTCCTCGGCGATCTCCGGGAGCGCGCCGCGGATCACCGCCCGCGCGTAGTCCTCGGTCTGCAGCAGACCCGGCACCACCTGCGGCTCGTAGATCCGCAGCGAGGCCGCCTCGGTCTCCAGGCCTATGTACACGCTGTAGGTGGGCGACAGTTCGGCGAACGCGTGCCACCAGCCCTGCTGCCGCGACTCCTTGGCCATCTGCATCAAGGACTCCACAAGTTTCCGGTCCTTGACGTCGTAGACGCCGCACAGGTCCCGTACGTCACGCGGACTTATGCTGCGTCTGCCGTTCTCCAGCCGGCTGATCTTGGACTGCGAGACCAGCAGCCGCTCGGCCACCTCCTCGGCCGTCATCTGGCGCTCTTCCCGGAGCCGGCGCAGCTCCTGGCCCAGCCTTCTCCGCCGCACCGTGGGATTGACGTTTGCCGCCACGGACCGTGCACCTCCGTCGATTCACTGCCCAGAACCGTGTGACTGCCGCAAGCAGTCAGCCTGCCATCAACAGCCGCTCTGCGCTGGAGAATGACAACAGAGGGTGCCCGGAGGCAAGCGCGGGGTAGGGCAACGGCCATATCTGTCCTGGCCGTTGCCCTTCTCGCTCTTCTGCCGGCCGCGCGTGCGTGCGCGCCGGGGACCGGCGCGACGGCGGTGCGGCGTGGCGCGGCGTCAGCCCCGCAGGCCGGTCAGCCCGGTCAGCCCGGAGGACGTCCGGGCCGAGGCCCGGGCCACCTCCAGTCGCCGCCGCGGGTCCGGGACCGGCTGCGGCTTGC
>NZ_WTLH01000157.1 GCF_011421595.1 Streptomyces sp. YIM 98790
GCCACCGCCGGGGCCGCCACCGCCGGGGCCGCCACCGCCGCCGCCGTACGTGCCGCGGACGGCCCACCGGGGGAGGACGGAGTGGAGGAGGCGACCCGGCTGCTGCGCCGGGCCCTGGCCGCCTGGCAGGAGCTGCGGGTGCCCTACGAGGCGGCGCGGGTGCGGATGCTGCTGGCGGCGGCCGGCCGCGCGGCCGGGGACGAGGAGGGCGCGCGGCTGGAGCTGCGGGCCGCGCGGGCCGCGTTCCGCGAGCTGGGCGCCGTACCGGATGCCCGGCGGGCCGACGCGCTGCTGAGCGGCCGGCGGCGGCCGCTGCCCTCCCGGCTCACCGGACGCGAGGCCGAGGTGCTGCGCCTGGTGGCGGCCGGCCGCACCAACCGGGCCATCGCCGCAGAGCTGCACATCAGCGAGCACACCGTGGCCCGGCACCTGAACAACATCTTCGCCAAGCTCGACGTCACCTCCCGCGCCGCCGCCACCGCCTTCGCCTGCACCCACGGCCTGGCCTGACCACCCGGCCCGCCTCGCCCCCGCAGGGGGCGCAGCACCCGGCATGGGCAGTTCTGACCATGCGGACGGCGGCCCGCGAAGTGGGCGATTCGGGCGATGCGGCGGTGCGGCGCCCCGGACTACAACGGCGGTATGACCGACATCACATCCGGCACCGCAGCCGGCACCGCGGCGGGGACCTCCGCCGGGATCGCGCGGGCGCGGCGCGGCCTGTACCGGGCAGTGCGGCGGCAGCTCACCGCCGAGCTGCGCACCTTCCTGGACCGGCACACCATCGCCGTGCTCGCGACGGCCGATCCCGACGGCCGCATCCATGCCGTCCCCGCCAACTACCTCTTCGACGACGACGGCCGCTTCCACATCGCGACCTCCTCGGTCAGCCGCAAGGCGCGCAACGCCGCCGCCCGTCCCGAGGTGACCCTCACCGTGGACGACCGCACCGACATCGCCTGGGTGTCGGCCGCCGGCACCGCCGACATCGTCACCGGCGCCGCGTCCCGCGCACTCAACGACCGGATCTACCGGCGCGCCTGGGGCGAACTGGCCGGCCCGCTGGCACCGGTGCTGCACCGCATCGAGGACGTCACCCTCACCGTCACCCCGCACACCTGGCGCTCCTGGGACTTCCGCTCGGCCGTGCTGCCCGCACTGGCCGCCGCCGGTGTCCCGCGCGCCGAGCTCGAAAGCTGGTTCCCGTCGCCATGACTGTCACCGACCGCACCCGGAACACCGCAACCACCGGAACCGCCGCAACCACCGAGACCGCCGGGACCGCCGCGGAGCTGCGCCAGGCCGTGCACGGGGAGGTCATCGAGCCCGCGGACCCCGGCTACGACCGGGCCCGCCGGGTCTACAACGCCCTGCACGACCGCCGCCCGGCCGTCGTCGTCCGGGCCGCCGACGCCGGTGACGTGCTCGCCGCCGTGTCCTTCGCCCGCGAGCGCGCGCTGCCGCTGGCCGTACGCGGCGGCGCGCACTCCGCCGCCGGCTGGGGCACCTGCGAGGGCGGCGTGGTGATCGACCTGGTCCGGATGCGCGGCGTCCGGGTCGACCCGTACCGCCGTACCGCCCGTGCCGAGGGCGGCTGCACCTGGGCCGATCTCAACCATGCCGCCCACGCCTTCGGCCTGGCCACCACCGGCGGCATCGTCTCCAGCACCGGCATCGGCGGCCTCACGCTCGGCGGCGGCATGGGCCACCTGGCCCGCCGCTGCGGCCTGACCTGCGACAACCTCATCGCCGCCGACGTGGTCACCGCCGACTCCACGCTGCTCACCTGCGACGAGATGCACCACCCCGAGCTGCTGTGGGCGCTGCGCGGCGGCGGTGGCAACTTCGGTGTGGTCACCTCCTTCGAGTACCGGCTGCACCCGGTGGGGCAGATCCTGGGCGGCCCCACCTTCTTCCCCCCGGACCCGCAGGTGGCGCGCGGCTACCGGGAGCTGATCGCCGAGGCGCCCGAGGAGCTGAACGCCCTGTTCCTGGTGGGGCTCGGCCCGCCCGTGCCGTTCCTGCCCGAGCGCTGGCACGGCCGCCCGGTGTGCGGGGTGCTCACCTGCTGGAGCGGCCCGCCGGAGGAGGACGAGCGGGTGCGGGCCCGGCTGTCCGGGCTCGGCACCGTGCTGGGCCAGTACGTCGGCCGGATGCCCTACCCGGTGATCAACACGCTGTTCGACGAGATGCTGCCGGCCGGCCTGTGCCACTACTGGAAGGGGGCCTTCAGCCGGGACCTCAGCGACGGCGCCATCGACGTGCATCTGTCCTTCGGCGAGTCGATGCCCGCGCCGCAGAGCACCACGGTGGTCTTCCCGGTCGACGGGGCCTGCCACCGGGTGGGCCCGGAGGAGACCGCGTTCGCCCACCGCGGGGCCTCGTTCTCCACCGCCTTCGGCGCCAGTTACCCGGACCCGGCCGACACCGAGGCCAATGTGGCCTGGACCCGTGCCTACGACCGGGCGCTGCGCCCGCACACCATGCCGGCCGCGTACCTCAACTTCATGGACACCGACGACCAGCACCGCGCGCCGGACAACTTCGGCGTCAACTACGACCGCCTGCTGTCCCTGAAGCGCCGCTACGACCCGGGCAACCTGTTCCGCGTCAACCACAACCTCGCGCCCTGAGCGGCCTTCTTGTCGTATCCGGAGAAAAAAATCCGTGCGGTGGTGAACCGTCCCGGGGCGGGGTCCGTATCCAAGGGTGAGAACGTACCGCCACCAAGGATCATCAACTGGGGGGAACCACCATGAACAAGAACAAGCTGCGCGCGCTGTCCGTCGCGATCGCCGGTGCCGCCGTGCTGTTCACCACCACCGCCTGTGAGGACACCGACCTGGGCGGCGGCGCGGACACCGGCGCCCCGGCCGAGGAGAACGGCGGCAAGGAGGACGGCGGCGCCGCGGAGTACACCGGCGGCATCGCGGTCTACGACCACCCGGAGTACGGCGAGATCCTGGTCGACGACGAGGGCTACACGCTCTACCGGTTCACCGACGACACCGACTCCCCGGTGACCTCCGCCTGCACCGAGGACTGCCTGGACCTGTGGCCGGCCGCCGAGGCCGCCGACCCGGCGAAGGTGGAGGGCGTGGACGCCGGCCTGCTGGACGCCTACCAGCGCCCGGACACCGGCACCTACCAGCTCGTCATCGACAACTGGCTGCTCTACACCTACCAGGGGGACGCCGAGCCCGGTGACGCCATCGGTCAGGGCGTCGGCGACAAGTGGTACGTCGTCGCCCCCGACGGTTCTCTCATCCAGAGCTGAGCCGGAGGGTGGTCCGGGCCGTTCTCCCCCGCCCCGGCGCGGGGGAGAACGGCTTCGCCGCCCGTGCCTCGCCCGACGGACCGGCCCGCGGCGCACCGACTACGTATGCTGTGCGAATGGCTGCACTACCGCTTTTCGACCGGACCCACACCGATGACCTGCTGGGCTATCTGGCGGCGTCGCCGTCGCCCTACCACGCGGTGGCGGGCGCGGCCGAGCGGCTGGAGAAGGCGGGCTTCCGCCGCCTGGCGGAGACCGACGCCTGGGACGGCGAACAGCCCGGTGGCCGCTATGTGCTGCGCGGCGGCGCGCTGATCGCCTGGTACGTTCCCCGGGGCGCCGGCGCAGCCACCCCCTTCCGGATCGTCGGCGCCCACACCGACTCCCCCAATCTGCGCCTCAAGCCGAGCCCGGACACCGGCCGGCACGGCTGGAAGCAGCTCGCCGTGGAGATCTACGGCGGCCCGCTGCTCAACTCCTGGCTCGACCGCGACCTCGGCGTCTCCGGGCGGCTGATCCTGCGGGACGGCAGCACGCTGCTGGTGCACACCGACCGCCCGCTGGCCCGGGTGGCGCAGCTCGCCATTCACCTCGACCGCCAGGCCAACGAGGCGCTCAAACTGGACCGGCAGCAGCACATGATGCCGCTGTGGGGCCTGGGCGAGCCGTCCGGGGGCGAGCTGCTGGAGTTCCTGGCCGGCGAGGCCGGGCTGGACGGCCCCGGCGAGGTGGCCGGCTGGGACCTCATGCTGCACAGCGTGGAGCCGCCCGCCTATCTGGGCAAGGACCGGGAGCTGGTGGCCGGCCCCCGGATGGACAACCTGGTCTCGGTGCACGCCGGCACCGCCGCGCTGACCGCCGCCGCGGCGCTGGACGCGGCCGGCCGCGAGCCGGGCGCGCTGCCGCACATCCCGGTGCTGGCCGCCTTCGACCACGAGGAGAACGGCAGCCAGTCGGACACCGGCGCGGACGGCCCGCTGCTGGGCACGGTGCTGGAGCGGTCGGTGCTGGCCCGCGGCGGCACCGCCGAGGACCGGGCGCGCGCCTGGGCCGGCTCGTTCTGCCTGTCCTCGGACACCGGGCACTCGGTGCACCCGAACTACGCCGAGCGGCACGACCCGGACCACCGCCCGGTGGCCGGCGGCGGCCCGCTGCTGAAGACCAATGTCAATCAGCGCTATGCCACCGACGGCACCGGCCGCGCGGTGTTCGCCGCGGCCTGCGAACGCGCCGGGGTGCCCTGGCAGAGCTTCGTCTCCTCCAACTCGGTGCCCTGCGGCACCACCATCGGCCCGATCACCGCCGCCCGGCACGGCATCGCCACCGTGGACATCGGCATCCCGCTGCTCTCCATGCATTCCGCACGTGAGCTGTGTGCCGCCGCGGACCCGTATCTGCTCGCCAACGCCCTGGTCGCGTTCCTGACCGCGTAGCCGCGGGGCGCGAGTGGCGAGGGGGGCGCGCAATGTGCCCGGGACCCGCGCAGACCTTTGAAGCCCCTCGAACTGACAGGTGTTTGCGCCCTAGGATGTGGGAACACTCCGCCAGCAACTCACCGCTTCGAGGGGTCCCGTGAGCGTGCACCCGAGCCTTCAGCCGTCCATCGACGCCTGGACGCAGTCCATCGAGGCGATATCCGAACTCGTCTCGCCACTCGTCGAAGGCGAGTGGAACCGTCCTACCGAGTGTCCCGGCTGGTCCGTGCGCGACGTGGTCTCCCACATCATCGGCGCCGAATGCGAGGCGCTCGGCGACCCCCGGCCCATCCACAGCCTTCCCCGCGACCTCTACCACGTCAAGGACGAGGCCAGCCGCTACAACGAAGTCCAGGTCGACGTCCGGCGCCACCACACCGCGCCCGAGATGACCAGCGAACTGGAATACACGATCATCCGCCGCTCCCGGCAGCTCCGCAACGAAAAGCGCGATCCCTCCTATCTGATCAGCCACCCCGTTCTCGGCAAGCTCACCCTCGAACAGTTTCTGCGCTACCGGGCCTTCGACGTCTGGGCGCACGAGCAGGACATCCGCAGGGCACTCGGCCGGCCCGGCACCCTGGACACCCCCGGTGCCCTGATAGCCCGCGACATCATGCTGGAGCGGCTGCCCAAGGTGATCGCCAAGGACGCCGCCGCGCCGCGCCGCTCCGCGTTCGTCTTCGATGTCAGCGGCCCGGTCGAGTTCCTCCGCACGGTGCGGGTGGACCAGGACGGCCAGGGCTCGGTCTCCTCCAGCCCGTCCCTGGGCCCGCTGGTCACCTTCACCATGGACTGGGAGACGTACTCCCGGCTGGCCTGCGGCCGGGTCCGGGTCCGCCGCGTGGCCGACAAGATCAAGATCGAGGGCGACGCCGACCTGGCCAACACCATCCTGACCAACTTCTCCGTCACCCACTGAGGTCCGGCGGCATCGGCGCCGTCCGGTGACGGAGACGCCAACGGGCCCGGCGGCCGGTTCCGCCGGGCCCGTTGGCGTCGCCCGTCGGCGTCCGCGCCGCGCCGCGCGGCCGGGGACCGCCGGCGCCCGCGTCAGGGACTGGTCTCGTACCCGGTGGAGATGACGATGGTGACCTCGTCCTTCTCCGGGTCGAACGGCTGGTACGGCGCGGGCGTCTGGTCCACCACCATGCCCTTGCCCTTGAGCGCCTCGTCGGTCTCCTCGTCCTTGTACAGCCAGCCGGCCTGCTGCATGCACTCCTTCACAGAGGCGAAGTGCACGTCGTAGAAATCCGGCATGGAGACCGCGCCCGGGTACTCCTCCTGGTCGTAGTGCTCGCTGGCGTTGGTGCACGCGGTGACGTCGATGGTCTTGGTCTCGTCGCCCTCCTTGAAGCGCGGCTCGCGCTCCCCGGGGTCCTCGCTCTCCCGGGTACCGCCGTCCGCGCCCGCGTCGGTCTCCTGCCCGGTGCCGCCGTCGGTGCCCGCGCTCTCCCCGGTGTCCGCCTGCTCCTGCTCCTGGACCGGCCCTCCGCCCTCGGCCTCGTTCTGCTCGGTGCCGCCGTTCACCACGGCCACGATCGCGATACCGGCCACCACCACGATCGCGGTCACCGCGGCCAGCATCACCCACAGCATGGACTTCTTGTCGCCGTCCCCGCCTGCGCGTCCCGGGGGCGCCTGGGTCACGGCCCCGTAGGGCGGCGGGGTGCCCGGCCCGGAGGCCATCGGCGTCTGGGGCGCCGGGGTGTGCGGATAGCCGTAGGCGCCCGGGGCGGTGGGCGGCGGGGTGGCGGCGGCAGCCGGGGCATAGGGCGACCGCCCGCCCGGCGGGGGCGTGCCGGCCCCGGTCGGCGGCGGCGTGGTGGGGCCGCCGAACTGCGGGAACACCGTCTGCGACACGGCCGCCCCGGACTGCAGGGGGGCCGCCCCGGTGATCTGCGGGGCGGCCCCGGAGAGGGTGGCCGCCAGCCGCTCGCACTCCTCCTTGACCGCCTGCGCGGAGGGGAACCGCTCGTTGGGGTTCTTGCGCAGCATCCGGGCGACCAGCGCGTCCAGCGCCGGCGGGACCGCCGCGTTGAACACGGACGGCGCGGGCGGCTCCTCCTGCACATGCGCGTAGGCGATGGCCAGCGGGTTGTCGGCGTTGAACGGCAGCCGCCCGGTGAGCAGTTCGAAGAGCATGATGCCCACCGAGTACAGGTCGGAGCGGGCGTCCACACCGCGTCCGAGGGCCTGCTCGGGAGAGAGGTACTGCGGGGTGCCGACCACCATGCCGGTCTGCGTCATGGCGGTGACCCCGGACTGCATGGCGCGCGCGATGCCGAAGTCCATCACCTTGACCACGCCGCGCCGGGTCACCATCACATTGCCCGGCTTGATGTCCCGGTGCACCAGGCCCATCTCGTGCGAGATGTCCAGCGCCGCGCACACGTCCGCGGTGTACCGCAGGGCCTTGTCCGGGGGCATCGCCCCGTACTGCCGGATGTCGGCGTCCAGTACACCGCGCAGCGGCTCGCCGTCCACGTACTCCATGACGATGTACGGCACGGGCAGGCCGTCGATCAGGTCCTCGCCGGTGTCGAAGACCGAGACGATATTGGTGTGGGTCAGCTTGGCCACCGACTGCGCCTCGCGTTTGAAGCGCTCCCGGAACGATTCGTCCCGGCCGAGCTCGCCGTGCATGGTCTTGACGGCGATCTGCCGGTCGAGCACGGTGTCGTAGCCCAGGTGCACCGATGCCATGCCGCCCGTGCCGAGCAGCCGGTCCAGGCGGTAACGCCCGGCGCCGACCGCTTGGCCCGAGTAGTCCGCAGGCCGGCCCGTGGCATGGTCACTCATGGTCTGACTGCTCCCCCGTCGGTGGCATGAGGCGTACGTGATGAGGCTTCGCAGCCCATACGACAGGGCCCAGTCTGCCTCAGCGCCGGTACGCGTCAAGCCGCTTGTCCGTTCCGTGACCGCTCGCGGCTGTGCTGTGACGAAGGCGTCATGCAACGCCCCGCTCGGTCATACTCGGTAGCGGTCAGTTGGCCATGCGGGCCGGAAACCGGTTTGATGGTTCATCGCAACGGCGAGGTACGGCGAGGATCGATGACACAGGAGCGAGACGGTTCCGCCCCCGGCGAGGAGTCCCGCGGGCGCGGTTCCGGGGCATCGCCCGACTCGCCGGAGGGGTACGGGGTCAATGGCCGGGTGGGAGAGGGCCGTTACCGGCTGACCCACCGGCTGGGGCGCGGCGGCATGGCCGAGGTGTTCGGCGCCGAGGACGTACGCCTCGGGCGCCAGGTGGCGGTCAAGCTGCTGCGCTCCGATCTGGCGGAGGACCCGGTCGCCAAGGCGCGCTTCACCCGCGAGGCACAGTCGGTGGCCGGGCTCAACCACCATGCGGTGGTGGCCGTCTACGACTCCGGCGAGGAGCCGGACGCCGACGGCAACGCGGTGCCGTACATCGTCATGGAGCTGGTCAGCGGGCGCACCGTGCGGGAGGTGCTGCACTCCGGCGACCCGGCCGACCCGGTCACCCCCGAGCGGGCGCTGACCATCGTCTCCGGGGTGCTGGAGGCGCTGTCCTACAGCCACCGCCACGGCATCGTGCACCGGGACATCAAGCCGGCCAACGTCATCATCACGGACACCGGCTCCGTCAAGGTGATGGACTTCGGCATCGCCCGCGCACTGCACGCCGCCCAGCAGACCATGACGCAGACCGGCATGGTGATGGGCACCCCGCAGTACCTCTCGCCGGAGCAGGCGCTGGGCAAGGCCGTGGACACCCGCTCCGACCTGTACGCGGTGGGCTGCCTGCTGTACGAGCTGCTCACCGGGCGGCCCCCGTTCGTCGGGGAGACCCCGCTGTCCGTGGTGTACCAGCATGTCCAGGACACCCCGCGGGTCCCGTCCGAGCTGAACCCGGCCTCCCCGCCGGAGCTGGACGGCCTGGTGATGCGGTCGCTGGCCAAGGACCCGGACGACCGTTTCCAGTCCGCCGAGGAGATGCGGGCGCTGGTGCAGTACGCGGTGCGCATGCTGGAGCAGCACGGCGGGCACACCGGCGGGCTGTGGAACACCGGCTCGGTGAACGCCGACACCCCCGCCATGGGCACCCCCGGGGTGTCCGCCACCGCGGCCACGGCGGTGCTCGGGGCCACGGGGCGGATGCCGCACGGCCCGGCGGTGACCGGCCCGGTGGGCCTGGGCATGGCGCCGGAACCGGCCGGCGGCCCGGCGGGCGGCCGGAGCGGCCCGGGGCGCGCCCGGGGTGTCTATGTGCTGGTGGCGGCGCTGGCCGCGGTGGCGCTGCTGGTCGGTGCCCTGGTGATGCTGCAGCCCGGCGGCGGCAGCGGCGGTTCCACCCGTGAGGAGCCGCGGGACACCACCCCGCCGGCCACCGGCCAGGAGACGTCGGAGCCCGAGGAGGACGAGGTCACCGAGACCGGGGAGCCCGAGGACGACGGCGGGCCGGCCGATCCCGCCACCCCGGACTGGACGGACTCGGGCGACCCGCAGCACCGGCCCACGGAGCCGGAGGAGACCACCGGCTCCACCGAGCCGGGCGGGACCGAGGGCGCCGACGGCGAGACCACGGAGGGCACCACCACCGAGGGCGAGTCGGGCGAGACCACGGACGGCGGCACCACGGGCGAGACCACCACGGACGGCACCACCACCACGGACGGCGGCACCACGGACGGCGCCACCACGGGCGAGACCACCACGGACGGCACCACCACCGACGGCGGCACCACGGACGGCAGCACCACCACCGACGGCGGCACGACCACCGACGGCGGTGCCGGCAGCGCCGGCACCGTCAGCGGGAACACCGTGAGCGGCACGAACGTCGGCCAGAGCGGCGGCAGCACCGAGGGCGGCACCTGAGGCCCCGCACCCGCCGCCGTGCTAGGCGCCCGCGTAGCCGTGGCACACGGCGGCGAAACGGGGGGTGAGGCGCAGATAGAGCGCCTGTTCCGGCAGGCGGCCGCCACCGGGCAGCCCGAACGCCGTCCGCTCCGCGTCCGACGGCTCGGCCACCTTGGCCGTGCCGATCAGCTGCACCATCACGCCCGCCGCCGCGCCCGCCGCCGGGCCGGCGGTCCCCCGGCCCTGCGGCGGCTCGCCGTCCGCCACCCGGTCCGCGGCATAGGCCAGTACCGTGCCGTCGAGCTGGCGGGCCTCCGGGCGGCTGGTCGGAATGCGCAGCAGCACCTGGCCGCCCTTCCCGACCAGGTGCCGGGCGGGCACGATGTACGGCAGGGCGCGCCGGGTCACCGCGGCCCGGCCGGGCGGCATCCCCGGCAGCAGCCGGAGCGCCTCGGCGAGCAGCAGATCGGGGGTGTCGGGTCGGGGCGCGGCGAGCATGCCTCCCAGGGTGCCGGGCACCGCGGGGGCGGCCGAGCGGGGAAAGTCCTGGATCGGCGGCCCGTTGGTCCCGGGCTCGGGCGTCCCCTGGTCCGGAAACGGGCCATTCGCCCCGCACCCCACCGGACCGGTACGACCCGTGCCGGTCCCGCCGGTCCCGCCGTCCTCGGGGGCGGTCCTCCGGGGCCTGCGGGCGCGGCTAGCGCTGCTGCTTCTCCGCCTGCAGGCGGGCCACGTAGGCGGCGGCCTGCGAGCGGCGTTCCATGCCCAGCTTGGACAGCAGGCTGGAGACGTAGTTCTTGATCGTCTTCTCGGCCAGATGCAGCCGCTCGCCGATGGCCCGGTTGGTCAGCCCTTCGCCGATCAGGTCCAGGATGCGGCGTTCCTGGTCGGTGAGCTGCGCCAGCCGGTCGTCCCGGCGGTCCGCGCCGTCCCGCAGCCGCTCCAGGACCCGCTGGGTGGCCACCGGGTCCAGCAGCGACTTGCCCGCGGCCACGTCCCGCACCGCGGACAGCAGCTCGGAGCTGCGGATCGCCTTGAGCACGTACCCGGAGGCACCGGCCATGATCGCGTCGAACAGCGCCTCGTCGTCGGCGAAGGAGGTGAGCATCAGGCACTTGATGGACTCGTCCCGCGCACGGATGTCCCGGCAGACCTCCACGCCGCTGCCGTCGGGCAGCCGGACGTCGAGCACGGCCACGTCCGGCCGGGCGGCGGGGATGCGGTTCACCGCGTCCGCGGCGGTGCCGGCCTCGCCGACGACCTCGATGTCGGACTCCAGTGACAGCATCTCGTACACCCCGCGCCGCACGACCTCATGATCGTCGACGAGGAATACGGTAATTTTTCCGTCTTTGTGCACGCCCCCAGTCTCACACACCGGGGCGTCCCACGCCTGCTGCCGACTTACCAGTCAGTAGCCAAACGCCGGGTCTGCGCGCACCCGCACCCCCGCGTGCCCGCTGCCGCCCAAGGCTTCCCTAAGCCAGTCGGCTCAGCTACGGTGCGCATGTCCCTGCTCGGCTTGCGAAGCTGTGACCAGTGTCGATCCCGGCTTGTCCGCGATTTACTTGGATTTCCAGGTAAATCCGCAGGTCAGGGCGTTTCACGGGAGCGTGCGTTCCTGGGTACGGTGCTGTCTAGCGGGCCGTCGAACGGGACGTTTTCTGTCACGCTCGGCTCCGTCCGCGCCGCACACACCCCGTGCGCCGCACGGCACCGGGCGAGCCGCACTGGCGCCCGGAAACCCCGGGGGCCGGACCGACGGAGGAGCACAGTGACCGTGGACAGCACTGCCGCGCGCGGCAAGCCTCGCCGCAGCAGCGCCAAGCGCACCGCCAAGAAGACCCAGCCGGGCAAGCCCCCCACCCCCGGCTCCCGCAGCGAGGCACCCGAGATGGTGCAGTTGCTCACCCCCGAGGGCGAGCGCGTCGAGCACCCCGACTACGCGGTGGATCCGACCCCCGAGGAGCTGCGCGGCCTGTACCGCGACATGGTCCTCACCCGGCGTTTCGACGCCGAGGCCACCGCCCTCCAGCGCCAGGGCGAGCTGGGTCTGTGGCCGTCGCTGCTGGGCCAGGAGGCCGCCCAGATCGGCTCCGGCCGCGCCCTGCACGACGACGACTACGTCTTCCCGACCTACCGTGAGCACGGCGTGGCATGGTGCCGCGGCGTGGACCCGACGATGCTGCTGGGCATGTTCCGCGGGGTCAACCACGGCGGCTGGGATCCCAACTCCAACAACTTCCACCTCTACACCATCGTCATCGGCTCGCAGGCCCTGCACGCCACCGGCTACGCCATGGGCGTGGCCAAGGACGGCGGCGGCCAGGCCGTGATCGCCTACTTCGGCGACGGCGCCTCCAGCCAGGGAGATGTCAGCGAGGCGTTCACCTTCGCCGCCGTCTACCAGTCCCCGGTGGTGTTCTTCTGCCAGAACAACCAGTGGGCCATCTCCGAGCCCACCGAGCGGCAGACCCGCGTCCCGCTCTACCAGCGGGCCGCCGGCTTCGGCTTCCCCGGCATCCGGGTGGACGGCAACGACGTGCTCGCCGTGCTGGCCGTCACCCGGGCGGCCGTGGAGCGGGCCCGGGCGGGTGAGGGGCCGATGCTGATCGAGGCGTTCACCTACCGGATGGGCGCGCACACCACCTCCGACGACCCCACCCGCTACCGCCCCTCCGACGAACTGGAGGAATGGCAGGCCAAGGACCCGATCCTGCGGCTGCGCCGCTACCTGGAGCGGGAGAAACTGGCCGACGCCGGCTTCTTCGCCGCGCTGGACGAGGAGAGCGACCGCCTCGCCCGGCACGTCCGCGAGGCCATCCGGACCATGCCCGACCCGGACCACATGGCGATGTTCGAGCACGTCTACGCCGACGGCCACGCCCTGGTCGACGAGGAGCGCTCCGCCTACGCGGAGTACCTGGACTCCTTCGCCGACGCCGACACCGAGGAGGTCCGCTGAGATGGCAACCGACACCCAGGGACGCGTCGGCGGACAGCAGGCCGGCGGCCCGGTGAAGACCGCCTTCGCCAAGGCGCTCAACACCTCGCTGCGCACCGCACTGGAGAACGACCCCAAGGTCCTGGTCATGGGCGAGGACGTGGGCAAGCTCGGCGGCGTCTTCCGGATCACCGACGGTCTGCAGAAGGACTTCGGCGAGGAGCGGGTGATCGACACCCCGCTGGCCGAGTCCGGCATCATCGGCACCGCCATCGGCCTGGCCCTGCGCGGCTACCGCCCGGTGGCGGAGATCCAGTTCGACGGCTTCGTCTTCCCCGCCTACGACCAGATCGTCACCCAGCTCGCCAAGATGCACGCCCGCGCACTGGGCAAGGTCAAGCTTCCCGTGGTCATCCGCATCCCCTACGGCGGCGGCATCGGCGCGGTGGAGCACCACAGCGAATCCCCCGAGGCGCAGTTCGCCCCGGTGGCCGGCCTGAAAATCGTCTCGCCCTCGACCCCCTCGGACGCCTACTGGATGCTCCAGCAGGCCATCGAGTGCGACGACCCGGTGATCTTCCTGGAGCCCAAGGCCCGCTACTGGGACAAGGGCGAACTGGACACCTCCGCCATCCCCGCCCCGCTGCACCGGGCCCGGGTGGTCCGGCAGGGCACCGACCTGACGCTGGCCGCCTACGGTCCCACGGTGAAGACCGCCCTGTCGGCCGCGCAGGCGGCCGAGGAGGAGGGCCGCTCGCTCGAAGTCGTGGACCTGCGCTCCATCTCCCCCCTCGACTTCGACACCCTCCAGAGGTCGGTGGAGAAGACCGGGCGGCTGGTGATCGTGCACGAGGCCCCGGTCTTCTTCGGCACCGGCGCCGAGGTGGCCGCGCGGATCACGGAAAGGTGCTTCTACCATCTGGAAGCACCGGTGCTGCGGGTCGGCGGCTTCCACGCCCCCTACCCGCCGGCCCGGCTGGAGGAGGAGTACCTCCCCGGCCTCGACCGCGTGCTGGACAGCGTCGACCGCGCGCTGGCGTACTGATCAAGGCGGAGGAGAGTCGCACCGATGACCACGGCTTCACCAGAGCGCTTCCGCGAGTTCAAGATGCCCGACGTGGGCGAGGGCCTCACCGAGGCGGAGATCCTCACGTGGCACGTCCAGCCGGGTGACGAGGTCCACGACGGCCAGATGGTGGTGGAGGTGGAGACCGCCAAGGCGGCGGTCGAGCTGCCGATCCCGTACGACGGCACGGTCCACGAGCTGCTGTTCGACGAGGGTGCCACGGTCGACGTGGGCACCCCCATCATCACCATCGACACCACCCCCGGCGCCCCCGGCGAGGCCGCCGCACCCGTCGGGGCCGGCGAGCCCGCCGCGCCCGCCGGCGGGGAGCAGGGCGGCCGGGAACCGGTCCTGGTCGGCTACGGCGTGTCGGCCGCCGCCAC
>NZ_WTLH01000158.1 GCF_011421595.1 Streptomyces sp. YIM 98790
TGAGCGGGCCGCCGGCCGGGAGCGGCCGGCCCGCCGCCGGTCAGCTCGCGGCCGCCCTGGCCGCCGCCTCGGCGCGCAGGTCCCGGCGCAGCTCCTTGGGCAGCGAGAACTGGATGTGCTCGTCCACCGGCTGGACCAGCTCCACGTCGGCGTAGCCGCGCTCGGTGAGCCAGGCCAGGACCTCCTCGACCAGGACCTCGGGGACCGAGGCGCCGGAGGAGAGTCCGACCGTGGTCACGCCCTCCAGCCAGGACTCGTCGATCTCCGAGGCGTTGTCGACCAGGTATGCGGCGTCCGCGCCGGCGCCGAGCGCGACCTCCACCATGCGGTTGGAGTTGGAGGAGTTGCGCGAGCCGACCACCAGCACCAGTTCGGAGTCGGCGGCCACCTTCTTGATGGCGGTCTGCCGGTTCTGGGTGGCGTAGCAGATGTCGTCGCTGGGCGGGGAGAGCAGGTTGGGGAAGCGGCGCTTGAGGCCGTCGACGGTCTCCATGGTCTCGTCCACCGACAGGGTGGTCTGGGAGAGCCAGACCACCTTGTCCGGATCGCGGACCTCGACACGGTCCACGTCCTCGGGGCCGTCCACCAGCTGGATGTGGTCGGGGGCCTCACCGGAGGTGCCGATGACCTCCTCGTGGCCCTCGTGGCCGATGAGCAGGATGTCGTAGTCCTCGCCCGCGTACCGCACGGCCTCCTTGTGCACCTTGGTGACCAGGGGACAGGTGGCGTCGATGCTGGCGAGCCTGCCGCGCTCGGCCTCCCGGTGCACCTCGGGAGCCACCCCGTGCGCGGAGAAGATCACGATCTCGCCCGGGGGGACCTCGGAGATCTCCTCGACGAAGACGGCGCCCTTCCGTTCCAGGGTCTGCACGACGTACTTGTTGTGCACGATCTCGTGGCGGACGTAGATCGGGGGTCCGTACTGTTCGAGGGCCTTCTCGACGGCGATCACGGCGCGGTCCACGCCCGCGCAGTAGCCGCGGGGCGCGGCGAGCAGGACGCGGCGGCGGCCGGTGGGAGCAGTCATGCGCTCCATCGTAAGGGGGCCGGTGCCCGGCGCGCGTCCCGGTCCCCGGGGGCGCTCGCACCCGTTCAACAGGGGAGCGTGCGGCCCGTCGCGTGCCGGGATGCACCGGGGATGCGCCGGCCTCCGGCGCCCGTCCGGCGGCACCGGGGATGTCGGTGCCGGGCGCTAGGTTGGGGGCATGGCTTTGCAGACGTCCCCCGACGCGCCGGCCCCCGTCGGGCAGGTCTCCCGGCTGATCGGCGACTGGATCAGCCGGCTGGGCGCGGTCTGGGCGGAGGGGCAGATCACCCAGATGAGCCGCCGGCCGGGCGCGGGCGTGGTCTTCCTGGTGCTGCGCGATCCCGCGCAGGACATCTCGCTGACGGTCACCTGCTTCCGCCAGGTCTTCGACCGGGTGGCGGACACGGTCACCGAGGGCTCCCGGGTGGTGGTCTGCGGCCGCCCCGAGTGGTATGCGCCGCGCGGCCAGCTCTCCCTGCGGGTGACGGAGATCCGCCCGGTGGGCGTGGGCGAGCTGCTGCTGCGGCTGGAGCGGCTGAAGCGGGAGCTGGCCGCGGAGGGGCTGTTCGCGGCCGCGCGCAAGCGGCGGCTGCCGTTCCTGCCGCGGTGCGTGGGGCTGGTCACCGGGCGGGCCTCGGCGGCCGAGCGGGATGTGCTGCTCAACGCCCGGCGGCGCTGGCCCGCGGTGCGGTTCGCGGTGCGCAACGTGGCGGTCCAGGGGGTGCACGCGGTCAGCCGGGTCACGGCCGCGGTGCAGGAGCTGGACGCGGATCCGGCGGTGGATGTGATCATCGTGGCCCGGGGCGGCGGCAGCGTGGAGGATCTGCTCCCCTTCTCCGACGAGCATCTGGTGCGGGCGGTGGCGGCCTGTACGACGCCGGTGGTGTCGGCCATCGGCCACGAGCCGGACTCCCCGCTGCTGGATCTGGTGGCGGATCTGCGCGCCTCCACGCCCACCGACGCGGCCAAGCGCGTGGTGCCGGACGTCGGGGAGGAGCTGGCCCGGGTGGACCAGCTCCGCGAGCGCACCCGGCGGGCGGTGGAGACCTTCCTGGACCGGGAGGAGCGAGGGCTGGCCGCGGCGGCCGGCCGGCCGGTGCTGGCCGAGCCGTACCGCATGGTGGAGGCCCGCGAGGAGCAGCTCGCCGCGGTGGTGGAGCGGGGGCGCCGGGTGCTGGGCCATCTGCTGGACCGGGCGGATTCCGAGCTCTCCCACACCCTGGCCCGGGTGGTGGCGCTCTCCCCCGCGGCCACGCTGCGGCGCGGCTATGCGGTGCTCCAGCGCCCGGACGGCGGCGTGGTGCGGGCCGCCCGGGAGGTGGCGGAGGGCGAGAGGCTGCGCGCCCGGGTGGCGGAGGGCGAGTTCGCGGTGGTCGCCCGGGCGGACGGCGAGTGAGCGCGGACGGCGAGTGAGCGGTGCGGAGCGGCGCGGCACGGGTGGACGGCGATCTGGGACAGGGGCGCTTAGGGTGGCGGACATGGCGGAGACGGACCGGAGGCAGGGCCCGGCGGCGGAGGGCGAGCCGGGGCTGGGATACGAGCAGGCGCGGGACGAGCTGATCGAGGTGGTGCGGCGGCTGGAGGCCGGCGGCGCCACCCTGGAGGAGTCGCTCGCCCTGTGGGAGCGGGGCGAGGAGCTGGCCCGGATCTGCCGGCACTGGCTGGAGGGTGCCCGCGCCCGGCTGGACGCCGCCCTGGCGGCGGACGGCGGCGCCGAGGGCGGGATGGAGTCCGTGGTGGTCAGCCGGACCGTGGAGCGGGTGGAGGAAACGGCCTTCGAGGCGGTGGAGGCCGAGGCCGGGGAGGGCGGCCGGGGCTGAGCGCCGCCGGGCGGGCGCGTCCGCGTTCGCCGCGCGGTCCCCCGGTGCGTGTGCTTCCCGTGCTGCGCCCGCTGTTTCTGGGGTGTGCGCTGTTCCGTGGTCCTGCCGTTCCGGCGGGGTCTCAGGCGGCCGGGGGGCGGTGCGGGACGAGCGCGGCGGCCAGTTCGGCCAGGCGGTCCGGGGAGACGGTGCCGGTGAGCACGGTCACCGGGGCGTCCGGCGAGCCGGGGCCGGCCAGGCTGACCAGCGCGTGGTACTTGTCGCCCGCGTGGACGGCCCACTCCCGGGAGCCCACGGTGCGGCTCTCCCCGGTCGCCCGGGCCTCCTCGGTGAGCCAGGCGACGAACGGCTCCGCCGGGCCGTCGGCCTGGGCCAGGGCGGCGTACTGTTCGTCCTCGTCCGTCAGATTGAGCCGCCAGGTGGCGCCGTATTCGCCGTCCCGGTCGTAGCGGGCCGAGGTGGGCCGCCAGCCCTCGGGCAGCGGCTCCGGGACGAGCAGCCGGTAGGGCGCGGCACGCGCGGCCGTGTTGGCCTCCACCTGGAAGTCCACCGTGGGCACGGCCCGGCCGCCGGGGTTCTCGAAGGGCTGCACCAGAAAGAGCACCAGCACGCCCGCCATGATCACGGCCATGGACAGCATCATGTCCCGGACGGTCTTGGTCGCCGGCCGGCCCGGGGCGGCGGGGCCGCCGCCCGCGTTGTCCGCGCCGTCCGGGGTGCCTGCGGTGTCCGGGGCGGTGGTTCCGGTGTCGCTTGCCACCCCTCCATGGTGGACCATGCCGGAAGGGGCGCCGCACCCGCCCCCTGCCGCCCGTCCGTCCCGGACCGGCGTCGGTTCCGCACCCGCATGGACCCGCTCATCCGTAGGCCCCCCTGCTCACTTGTGGAAGGGCGGCTAGAGTCGGAAGCACCCTCAGTGTCCGCGGCCGCGCCGGAGAGCCGGCCGTGAGAAAGGTGCGTGCCATGTCCGAGCATCATCAGCTCCCTCCGCAACTGGAGGTCAGCCCCGAGGCTCCCGACCGCAACCTCGCCCTGGAACTTGTCCGTGTCACCGAGGCCGGGGCCATGGCCTCCGGCCGCTGGGTCGGCCGGGGCGACAAGAACGGCGCCGACGGCGCCGCCGTACGCGCCATGCGCACCCTGATCTCCACCGTGTCCATGAACGGCGTGGTGGTGATCGGCGAGGGGGAGAAGGACGAGGCCCCCATGCTGTTCAACGGTGAGCGGGTCGGCGACGGCACCGGCGCCGAGTGTGATGTGGCCGTCGACCCGGTGGACGGCACCACGCTGACCGCCAAGGGCATGGGCAATGCGGTGTCCGTGCTGGCGGTGGCCGACCGCGGTGCCATGTTCGACCCCAGCGCGGTCTTCTACATGAACAAGATCGCCACCGGCCCGGAGGCGGCCGAGTTCGTGGACATCGACGCCCCGCCCGCGGTCAATGTGCGGCGGGTGGCCAAGGCCAAGGGCGGCACACCGGAGGATGTCACCGTCTGCATCCTGGACCGGCCGCGCCACGCCGATCTGGTGCGCGAGGTCCGGGAATCGGGGGCCAGGATCAAGTTCATCCAGGACGGCGACGTGGCCGGCGCGATCATGGCGGCCCGCGAGGGCACCGGGGTGGATCTGCTGCTGGGCGTCGGCGGCACGCCGGAGGGCATCATCACCGCCTGTGCCATGAAGTGCCTGGGCGGCACCATCCAGGGCAAGCTGTGGCCGCGCGACGAGGAGGAGCGGACCAAGGCCATGGAGGCCGGGCACGACCTGGAACGGGTGCTGTACACCGACGATCTGGTGCGCGGCGACAATGTGTTCTTCGTGGCCACCGGCATCACCGACGGCGAGCTGCTGCGCGGGGTGCGCTACCGCCCGGAGACGGCCACCACCCAGTCCCTGGTGATGCGCTCCAAGTCCGGGACGATCCGGCAGATCGAGTCGGTGCACCGGCTGACCAAGCTGCGCGCGTACAGCGCCGTGGACTTCTCCCGGCCGAGCTGAAGGAAAGCCCGGGCCCGAAGCCGTGCCGGCCTCCGCCGCGTCCCGGCCTCCGCGGGGCGGACGCCGGGACGGCGGGGACCGGGACCGTGGAAACCGGAAACCAGGAACCGGAAAGGCCGCAGGACCCGCGCCTCAGGCGATGCGGCGGGCCTGGGAGGGCGCCGCCTCGGCCGTGTCCCGGCGGCGCCGGCGGCTGAGCACCACCCGGCGCTCGGCCGCCGTCAGCCCGCCCCAGACGCCGTACGGCTCCGGCTGGACCAAGGCGTGTTCCCGGCACTCCAGCAGGACCGGGCAGCGGGCACAGACCGATTTGGCCGCCTGCTCCCGGGCCAGCCGGGCCGCGGTCGGCTCCTGGGAGGGCGCGAAGAACAGCCCGGCCTCGTCACGTCGGCAAGCGGCTGCGGAGTGCCACGGGCCCGCCAGATCTCGCGACGGACGCTGGACTTGGACAACTGGGGTCCACTGAGGCTCCTGTGGCGGTTGCAGCACGGTCCACTCCTGACGACGGCTACGGGGGTCGCTTCCGGGCGTTGACCCGCCCTGAGCCCGAGGCCGGGACCCCCCAAGGATCACGTACGGCCATACGGGTGACGGTCCCTCGTGCCCTACCCGCTGTGCGCACTCTTATGCATGGAGCAACAGAACCCGCGCGACCCACTACCCAGGGCCACCAAAGGTGACGGAATGTCATGCATCGCGGCGGTGCGCAGCCCGCGGGAGGCACGGCCGCGAGCGCCGTTCACGCAGTGGTTCACGCGGTGGTTCACGCGGTGGTTCACGCGGTGGCGTCACCGTTGAGGTCCCGGACGGACTTGCCGGGAACGGGACGGGCCGAGACCCCGCCGAGCAGCGCCACGCCCTGCACCACCACGACCGGGGCGCCGGGCTCGGAGGCCTCGTTCTCCCGGACCTCGAAGCCGCCCAGAATGCCATTGCCGCTGTTGCGCACGGTGACGTTCTCCGGGAGCTTGATGTCCACGCCTCCGCACAGGGTCACCACGCTGATGGTGACCACCGGGGATTCGAAGATGGCCTCGGTGAGGTCGAGTTCCACGCCACCGCAGACCGCGACGGAACTGATCTGGGACCCCACCCGCCAGCGGCCGCGCCGCACCGCACCGCCGAGCAGGGCCAGCACCCTGGCCGAGCGGCACGGGCGCGCCACGGGCACCGGCCGGGGCGGCACCGGGGGCGGGGCGGCGGAGCGGGGGAACCCGCCGGGCCGCTGCTGCTGCCCCTCGGGCAGATCGCCGATCAGGCCGGAGAGTTCGGCCACCGTCTTGGCACGGTAGACCGCGTCGATCCGCTCGGCGTGCTCCTCGGTGTCCAGCCTGCCCTGGGCGAGCGCCTCCCGCAGGATGTCCGCCACCCGGTCCCGGTCCGCGTCCGAGGCGCGCAGCGCCGTGGGACCGCTGTCGCTCTGCTTCTCCAGCCGCGCGCCGGGCGGGTTTTCAGCGTTCACGACACCAGCGTACCGAACGCGATACATCGCAACTAGAGGTCCCCACGGACGGGTGGCCGGACATCCGCTGTGAGACGGTAAGGGGCACCGTGCCGGAAACTGTGAAGACCGGAAACTGTGAAGACCGTCACCGCGGCGGCACGGGAGCACTGCGGGGGCGCAGGGAAGGAGCCGGTCATGGGACTCGAAGCGCTGCGGGCGGCGCTGCCGGCCTACGCCCGGGACCTCCGGCTCAATCTCGGCACGGTCATCGGCGGTTCGCCGCTGCCCCCGCAGCAGCGCTGGGGCACGGTGCTGGTCTGCGCCATCGCCGCCCGTTCCGGGCGGGTGCTGCGCGAACTGGCGCCCGAGGCCCGGGCGGCGCTGCCGGAACCGGCGTACACCGCGGCCCGGGCGGTGGCCGCCACCATGGCGATCAGCAATGTCTTCCACCGCACCCGGCACCAGCTCTCCGACCCGGAGTACCGGCGGCTGCGGGCCGGGCTGCGGATGAACGTGCTGGGCGATCCGGGGGTGCCGCGGGCCGATGTGGAGCTGTGGTCGCTGGGGGTGTCGGCGGTCAACGGCTGCTCCGCCTGCCTGGACTCGCACGAGAAGGCGCTGCGCGGCCTGGGCGTGGACCGGCAGACCATACAGGAGGCGGTGAAGATCGCCGCGGTGATCCACGCCGCGGCGGTCACTCTGGACGCCGAGGAGGTGCTCGGCGAGACCGGGCCGCGGACGGAGCCGCGCCGGGAGTGAGCGGCGCGGACCTCAGCCGGAGCGCGTCGGGGTGGGGACGGTCATCTCGAACCAGACCAGCTTGCCGGTGCCCAGCCGGGTCGCGCCCCAGCGGCGGGCCAGCTTCTGCACCAGGTACAGGCCCCGGCCGCCCTCCTCCTCGGGCCCGGCCTGCCGCAGCCGCGGAAGCTGCGGCACGTCGTCGCCCACCTCGCAGCGCAGCACATCGGAGCGCAGCAGCCGCAGCGTCACCGGCCGTTCGGCATACCGGACAGCATTCGTCACCACTTCGCTGACAAGAAGCTCCACCGGGTCCAGCAGATCCGCCAGATCCCAGTGGTTCAGGCTCTCCCGCACCAGCCGGCGCGCCGCGCGCACCGACTCCGGCTCCGCCTGGAGCCGCCGGAACACCACATTGTCCGAGGCCACGCCCTCGAACCGGGCGGCCAGCAGGGCGATGTCGTCGTCCCGGTCGCCGGGGCCGGCGATGTCCAGGAGTTCCTCGCACAGCTCCTGCAGCGGCGGTGCGGCCCCCGGCCGGGTCAGCCGGGCGATCTCGGTGAGCTTGGCGCGCAGCAGGTCCAGCCCCAGGCCGATGTCCCGGTTGCGGGACTCCACCAGGCCGTCGGTGTAGAGCAGCAGGGTGGCGCCGGTCGGCGCGTCGAACTCCACCGCCTGGAAGTCCACCCCGCCGACCCCGATGGGGGCGTTGGGCGGGACCTCCACCAGTTCGGTGGTGCCGTCGGTGTGCAGCAGCACCGGCGGCGGGTGCCCGGCGTTGGCCGCGGTGATCTTGTGCGCCACCGGGTCGTAGACCGCGTACAGGCAGGTGGCCATCCGGTTCTCGCCCAGCCGCTGGGCCTGCTCGTCCAGGTGGTGCAGCACCTCCTGGGGCGGCAGGTCCAGCCCGGCCAGAGTCTGCACGGTGGTGCGCAGCTGGCCCATGATCGCGGCCGAGGTGGTGGAGTGGCCCATCACATCGCCCACCACCAGCGCCACCCGGGAGCCCGGCAGCGGGATGGCGTCGTACCAGTCGCCGCCCACCCGGGCCGATTCGGCGGACGGCAGGTAGCGGCTGGCCAGCCGCACGCCCGTGGGCTGCGGCAGGTCGTCCGGCAGCATGGTCCGCTGCAGGTCGTCGGCGATGCTGGCCTCGCGGTCGTACAGCAGCGCCTTGTCCACGCCCAGCGCGGAGTGGGTGGAGAGCTGCTGCGCGACCTGGAGGTCGTCCTGCTCGAAGGCCACCCGCTCGGGGCTGCGCAGGAAGACCGCGACCCCGGTGACCCGGCGCCGGCCCCGCAGCGGGGCCACGATCGCCCGGGTGCCCTCGGGCAGCCGCCCGGTGCCGACCAGCTCGCGCAGCGCGGCCCGGGCCAGCGCGGTGTCGGCGAACACCGGCCGCACCGCGCGCAGCACCTCCGCCAGGGCGCCGGTGTGGCTCAGCTCCACCCGCGGCACCGCGTCGGTGACCAGGTGCAGGATCGGGCCCGCACCGCCGCCCTGCTGGGCGGCGATGGCGTCCGGCAGCCGGTCGGTGCGGCGCAGCCGCAGCACGTACGGGTTCTGCGGCTGCTCGTCCCCCACCGGCAGCGGATGGCGCAGATAGACCAGGATGGCGTCGCAGAACGCGGGCACGGTGGCCCGGCACAGGCCGAGGATGGTCTCGTCCAGATCCAGACCGCGGGCGATGCGGCGGGTGGCCGCGCCCAGGAAGCGGAGCCGCTCGCTGTGCCCCATGGCCAGGTCGGCCCCGGTGCCGCCGGCCCGCTCGCGGACCGCCGCACGCTCCTCGCCGTTCGGCTGACCGGGCCGGACGGCGTGATGGGTCCCGGCGGCGGCCTCCGTCCTGGCATGCGGTATCGCCGAGCTGTCGGCGTGCGCGGTGGCGTCCGCCATACGAGCCGCGGGCTGCGAAGGGGTCGGGTCCGTCACGAGGTGGTGTCCATCCGTCCAGGTGGGAACTGGCGTCTGCGGCAGGGACGTTGCGGTGCTGCGCCGGGGGTTCGGTCGGTTCGGGGAGTGGTCTGAGTCATCGTTAGCCGTGAGGGCTGATCCTACGGGCGGTTCCGGGGTCTGTTTCAAGAGGCGTAATGACGGTCCGGCAGTTCTGCGGTGTTTTGTACCGGCCCGGAGCGGGCGGTTCCGCCCGGTGCCGTGGCGGCCGTGGCGGCAGGGGCGGGGCGGTCCCAGTCGGCGGGGAGGGCGGGCGGCTGCCAGTCCGGGTCGGGCCGCCAGGTCTCCCAGCCGTCGGAGAAGGGCTGCCCCCATGCGTCGATCAGTCCGGCCGCGTCCCGCCCGGCGGCGCGGATTCCGGCGGCCTGGCCGGCGTCGAGCAGCCCGGCCCGCTGGGCCTGGGCGAATTCGTCCTCGTCCCGCCACTCCCAGGAGCGGTCGGGGTAGACCGCGATGTCGAGAAAATGATCTTCCGAGTCAACCCCTCCCGACCAGCGGCTCAAGGGTGCTTCCAGATTGACGTACCAGTTCTTGAAGCGCCAGCCCCGTTCCCAGAAAAGCCACACCGACCAGGGCTGACCGGGGCGGGCCAGCTTGAGCACGCCCGAGCCCAGCCAGCGGCAGCGCACCAGGGTGCGGGGCTTGGTGTAGCGGGTGGCCAGCGGCTCCTCGTGCACCGGGGTGCCGTCGGCGAGCTGCGGCTTGACACAGACCGTGCCCGGGGCGACCCAGACGGCGAGCAGCTCCGGGGTGTCGCGGACGACCGTGGCCGGACGGCAGATGTGGAACCCGGCCCCGCCGCCCGCGGCACCGCCGGGGCCGCCGGGGCCGCCGGGGCCGCCGGGGCCGCCGGGGCCGTTGGCCCGGTAGCGCCAGAGAATGTGATCGCCCGGCCGCCAGGGCCCGGTGGCGGGGCTNTGGCCCGGTAGCGCCAGAGAATGTGATCGCCCGGCCGCCAGGGCCCGGTGGCGGGGCTGCCCGCTGGTTCGGTCGTCATAATCGCAGGATATGCGTACTCCTTACAGCCACCCTTGAGCTGCGGCGGAAATCCACACCCACCAGCGACACGGGGGCGGCCCGGGACGGGGGTTCCGGACCGCCCGGTGGCCGCCGCCGCCCGCCGGTCACATGCCGAGCCGCTCCTCCGGGGCGGGGTGGGTCATGGAGAGCACGTCCAGGGCCTGGTCCAGCTGCTCCTCGGTCAGCATGCCCCGCTCCACGTAGCCGCCCTCCAGCACCGCCTGCCGGATGGTGATCCGCTCGGCCAGGGCCCGCTTGGCGACCTTGGCGGCCTCCTCGTAGCCGAGGTAGCGGTTCAGCGGGGTGACCACCGAGGGCGAGGACTCCGCGTACTCGCGGCAGCGCGCGGTGTCCGCGGTGATGCCGGTCACCGTGCGGTCGGCCAGCAGCCGGCAGGCGTTGCCCAGCAGCCGGACGGACTCCAGCAGGTTGCGGGCCATCACCGGCATCATCACGTTCAGCTCGAAGCTGCCGGACGCCCCGGCCACGGTCATCACCGTGTCGTTGCCCATCACCTGGGCGGCCACCATCAGCACCGCCTCCGGCACCACCGGGTTCACCTTGCCGGGCATGATCGAGGAGCCGGGCTGGAGGTCGGGCAGGGCGATCTCGGCCAGCCCGGTGCGCGGCCCGGACCCCATCCAGCGCAGGTCGTTGCAGATCTTGGTCAGCGACACGGCGATGGTGCGCAGCTGGCCCGAGGTCTCCACCAGGGCGTCCCGGGCGCCCTGTGCCTCGAAGTGGTGGCGCGCCTCGGTGAGCGGCAGCCCGGTGGCGCGGGCCACCTCGGCGATCACCGCGGCGGAGAAGCCGGGCGGGGTGTTGATGCCGGTGCCGACGGCGGTGCCGCCGAGCGGCAGCTCGGCCAGCCGGGGCAGTGCCGAGCGCAGCCGCTCGGTGCCGTAGCGGATCTGGGCGGAGTAGCCGGAGAACTCCTGGCCCAGGGTGACCGGGGTGGCGTCCATCAGATGGGTGCGGCCGGATTTCACCACCCCGGCGAACTCCTGGCCCTTGTCCGCGAGGGCGTCGGCCAGGTGCTCCAGGGCCGGGATCAGTTCCCCGGTGATCGCCGCGGTGGCGGCGATGTGGAGGGAGGACGGGAAGACGTCGTTGGACGACTGACTGGCGTTGACCTGGTCGTTGGGGTGCACCTCGCGGCCCAGCCGCTCGGCGGCCAGGGTGGCCAGCACCTCGTTCATGTTCATGTTGGAGGACGTGCCGGAGCCGGTCTGGAAGATGTCGACCGGGAACTGGTCGTCCCAGTCGCCGCGCGCCACCTCCTCGGCGGCCTCGGCGACGGCCTCGGCGGTCTCCGGGTCGAGCACGCCCAGCTGGGCGTTGACCCGGGCCGCGGCGCCCTTGATCCGGGCCAGGGCGGCGATGTGGGCGCGCTCCAGGCGCTGGCCGGAGAGCGGGAAGTTGGCCACCGCGCGCTGGGTCTGGGCCCGCCACTTGGCGTGTGCCGGCACCCGCACCTCCCCCATCGAGTCGCGCTCGACGCGGAAGCCCCCGTGGTGCTGGTCCTGGTCGCGGCCCTGCTGCGGCTCCGTCCCTGCCGTGTGGTGAGTACCCGTCATGAAGCCGAATCTACCCGCGGACGGGCGCGCGTCCCGGCGGACGCGCACCCGTTTCGGAGGGTTCAGGCGCCGGGGCGGACCGGGATGGAGGTGACGAACGGCTTCTGGGGGGAGGGGTCGGCGAAGAAGTCGTTGCCCTTGTCGTCCACCACGATGAAGGCCGGGAAGTCCTCCACCTCGATCCGCCAGACCGCCTCCATGCCCAGCTCGGGGTACTCCAGCACCTCCACCTTCTTGATGCAGTCCCGGGCCAGCCGGGCGGCGGGACCGCCGATGGAGCCCAGGTAGAAGCCGCCGTGCTCGCGGCAGGCGTCGGTGACCTGCTGGGAGCGGTTGCCCTTGGCCAGCATCACGAGAGAGCCGCCGGCCGCCTGGAACTGCTCCACGTAGGAGTCCATCCGGCCGGCCGTGGTGGGCCCGAAGGAGCCGGAGGCGTAACCCTCGGGGGTCTTGGCGGGGCCGGCGTAGTAGACCGCGTGGTCGCGCAGGTACTGCGGCATCTCCTCGCCCGCGTCCAGCCGCTCCTTGATCTTGGCGTGCGCGATGTCGCGGGCCACCACCAGCGGGCCGGTGAGCGAGAGCCGGGTCTTGACCGGGTACTTGGTCAGCTCGGCGCGGATCTCCCGCATGGGACGGTTGAGGTCGATCCGCACCACGCCCTCGTCCAGGTGCTCCTCGGTGGTGTCGGGCAGGAAACGGGCCGGGTCGGTCTCCAGCTGCTCCAGGAAGACGCCCTCGGCGGTGATCTTCGCCTTGGCCTGGCGGTCGGCGGAGCAGGACACGGCGATGGCCACCGGGCAGGAGGCGCCGTGCCGGGGCAGCCGGACCACCCGCACGTCGTGGCAGAAGTACTTGCCGCCGAACTGGGCGCCGATGCCGATCCGCTGGGTCAGTTCGAAGACCTTCTGCTCCAGCTCCGGGTCGCGGAAGCCGTGGCCGGTGGGCGAGCCCGCGGTGGGCAGCGCGTCCAGGTAGTGCGCGGAGGCGTACTTGGCGGTTTTCAGGGCGTACTCGGCGGAGGTGCCGCCGACCACCACGGCCAGGTGGTAGGGCGGGCAGGCGGCGGTGCCCAGGGAGCGGATCTTCTGCTCCAGGAAGCGCATCATGGACGCCTCGTTGAGCACCGCCTTGGTCTCCTGGTAGAGGAAGGACTTGTTGGCCGAGCCGCCGCCCTTGGCCATGAACAGGAAGCTGTAGGCGTCGCCGTCCGTGGCGTACAGCTCGATCTGCGCGGGCAGGTTGGAGCCGGTGTTCTTCTCCTCCCACATGGTCAGCGGGGCCATCTGGGAGTAGCGCAGATTGAGCCTGGTGTAGGCGTCGTAGACGCCGCGGGAGAGCGCCTCGGCGTCCCCGCCCCGGGTGAGCACCTGCTGGCCGCGCTTGCCCATGATGAGGGCGGTGCCGGTGTCCTGGCACATCGGGAGCACCCCGGCGGCGGCGATGTTGGCGTTCTTTAGCAGGTCCAGGGCGACGAACTTGTCGTTGGGCGAGGCCTCCGGGTCGTCCAGGATGCGGCGAAGCTGGGCCAGGTGCTCCGGCCGCAGCTGGTGCGAGATGTCGTGCATGGCCTCGGCGGCCAGCAGCCGCAGCGCCTCGGGCTCCACGGTCAGGAAGGTGCGGCCGGCCGCCCGGAAGGTGGACACGCCCTCGGCGGTGACCAGGCGGTAGGGGGTGGTGTCCGCGCCTACGGGCAGCAGATCGGTGTAGGCGAACTCAGGCATGGCGGCCCTTCCTCGTCCCGGACGGCTGGGTACGTGCGCCGGGCGGGCCGCGGGGGCGCGTCCGCGTCGGCGCAGCGACCAGGGTATGCCGCCGTCCCCGGTCCCCGGCTGTGACCCGGCTCTCCCCGCCTCAGGGCAGCGGGATGGGCCGGCCGGACAGGGCGCGGCGGGCCCGGCGGGTGCGGGCCTTGCCGTAGCGGGAGCGCAGGTGGCCGGAGACGGCGGCGCGCTCCCGGGTGGCGTGGGCGAGCCGGCCCAGCAGCACGCAGGCGGTCTCCGTGGGCCAGCCGTCGGGTCCGTAGAAGGCGGCGAGTTCCGGGATGAGTTCGGTCCACAGGCGGGCGGCACCGGCCAGGTCGCCGCTCTCCTGGAGGGTCTGGGTCCGGCTGCGGCGGACGCGCAGCAGTTCGGTGTGGTCGAGGGCGGAGACCGGCGTGCCGGGCGGCCGCTCCGGCGCCGGGGCGGTGCCCGGGGGCACGGCGTCCTGCACCGGGGGCGGCGGCAGGGGGTAGGAGGTGGTGGCGCCCCCCGGTGCGGCGGCCGGGGCACCGGCGGTCACGCCGCCGTACGCCCCGGCGGTGGCGGCACCGGA
>NZ_WTLH01000159.1 GCF_011421595.1 Streptomyces sp. YIM 98790
CGCCTCCCGCGCGCGCTCAGTAGACGACCTCGCCCACGAGACTCGCCGTTTCCTCCGCCGCCGACAGCGCCAACCCCACATCGTCCGCGGCTACTTCCACACCCGACACGTCCGCTACACGATCATGTAGGCAACCCAATAGTTCCGGCTCAATAACGCTAGCCGGCTTGAGCTCTCCAGGACGGTAGTGCAGCGTACCCCTGTAGGCGACCGTATCGCCCGCCTTGAGAGCGTCAGCGATCCTGTTCTCGCAGGTTCTCATTCCGCTGATATTCATGAGCTGGTAGCCGGTGAATATGTTCTCGGGTATCCATTTACCGTGAAAACGGTCCGCGAGGATGTGACTTCTGTTGAATCCCTTCCGGGATTGCCAGCCGGGAGGATCCGGAAAATTGCTGGGCTTACGTGTTCGCGAATGTGCAGGTTTGAGGTCTTCTTTGCACAGGATTGCACTCACACCCTGTGGTACTCCGCCACGTAGCGGCTGATAGGTGTGGCGTACACTCCGCGGCTCATTGCAATCCTCGCGCCTTGGTATTTCTACCAGTACCTTTCTCCTGTCCGGGGCCAGGTTGAAAAAGTCCATGAACCAGGGGCCGCGGTCGTCGAGGTAGAAGTCCGTGAAGATGCCCGGAAGGGTGCGGCGGAAAGCCCAGCGGGAGCCCGTACTGGTGCCACTGCCGAGGCGGTCCCAGATGCTTTCGCCATCCCCGGCGCGCAGGCCGACGCTGCACATGCCGTTGGGGTCGACGCGGGTGGTGGTGGTGGTGTTTTCCACGTAGACATAGGGCGCGGTGGCCGGGGTTTCGGGGTCTGGGGTGTAGGGGTCGCGGCTGGTGAAGCGGCCGGTGGCGGGGTCGTAGAGGCGGGCGCGGAGGTCGAGGTGGCCGCTGAAGACGGTGTCGTTGAGTTGGCCGGTGTAGCCGAAGGGGTTGTGCGGGGCGGTGCTCTGCCCGGCGGCGTTGGTGGTCTTCTGGTTGCCGAAGGGGTCGTAGGCGTAGGTCACTCCCGGGTTGCCGGAGGCGTCGGTCAGGGCGGTGACGGAGTTCAGGCCGTCGTGGTGGGCGTAGTCGGTGCCCGCCGGTGTGTGGACCGCGAGCGGAGTGCCCTGGGCGTCGGTGAGGTAGGAGCCGGTGGTGGCGCCGTCGGCGTCGGTGGTCTCGGCGAGCTGGGGCAGTTCGGGCTGGGTGTCCCAGTGGTTGACAGTGGCGGTTTCGCCGTCGGTGGCGGTGACGACGCGGTTGCCCTGATCGTCGTTGGTGAAGTCGTAGGCGGCGCCTGCTTGTACGGCGCTGAGCGGGCGGTTGCGGGCGTCGTAGGTGNCAGTTCGGGCTGGGTGTCCCAGTGGTTGACAGTGGCGGTTTCGCCGTCGGTGGCGGTGACGACGCGGTTGCCCTGATCGTCGTTGGTGAAGTCGTAGGCGGCGCCTGCTTGTACGGCGCTGAGCGGGCGGTTGCGGGCGTCGTAGGTGATGGTGTTGACGCTGGAGCCGTCGCCGGTGAGGTTGCCGTCCGCGTCGTAGTAGTAGCTGCGGCGCAGCAGGCCGGCGGAGACGGTGCGCAGCTGGTCCGCGGCGTCGTAGGTGTAGCGGAGGGTGGTGCCGTTGCGGTTCATGGTGGTGCGGTTGCCGGCGCCGTCGTAGGCGTAGGNCGTCGCCGGTGAGGTTGCCGTCCGCGTCGTAGTAGTAGCTGCGGCGCAGCAGGCCGGCGGAGACGGTGCGCAGCTGGTCCGCGGCGTCGTAGGTGTAGCGGAGGGTGGTGCCGTTGCGGTTCATGGTGGTGCGGTTGCCGGCGCCGTCGTAGGCGTAGGTGAGGGATTCGGTGGCTGCGGTGCAGTCTGCCGTGCCGGCGGCGGCCCGGCACCACTGGGTCAGGCGCCCGGCGTCGTCGTATCCGTAGTGTTCGGACCGCGCTGCGGCATCTACACGCCCAACCACGCACAGGACATCACCCGTCGGCTCGACGGGTGGGAGCTCCCCGAACCGGTCGTGATCGGCGACAACGTGTGGCTCGGCGGATCGGTCACCATCACGCCCGGCGTGACGATCGATGGCCACAGCATCATCGGTGCCGGTTCCGTCGTCACGAAGGACACTCCCTCCGGCGTCGTCGCCGTGGGCAATCCGTGCCGGCCCATCAGGTCCATCGAGGTCTAGAAGGCTGGCGATCGAGGGCTCCTCCGCTCAGCCGTCATCCCCCCATGCCGCGGTGCCTCCGTGCGCACGGCCGCAGTCGGCCGGCACATCCGGCCCCCACCGGCCGCCCGCCGCATCCGGCGTGTCGACGGGGCGTCGTAACCCGGGGGCGCCCGGCAACGGGGCGCCACAGGTCGATGGGCCTCTGGTACTTCACATCCCTTGCGGCGATGGCCGCGTCGGCCAGGCCCAGTGTGACCAGGACGAAGAGGCGGGCGTTGCTGTAGGTGCTCAGCCCTTGCCGCCCGGGCCACCTCCTTGGTGTGCCGCAGCGCTGCCCCGGCGGCTTGTAGGCGGCCGGCGTGCTCCGGTGCAGGACGCTGCGAACGGGCCACAAGGGCCTCCCGCGGCGGATGGATGCGGTGATCGCCCGGAGACCCGTGCGGCCGCCCGTGCTGTGCTCCCCCGGCCCCGTCGGGTGACTTGCCCTCTCCGCCGCCGCGGCGTCTCCATGAAACAGGGCCGCTCGCCGGACGGGCGCCGTGAGGGAACCTGCACGGCCGACGCAACCTCATGACGGGGCCCCGGAGTCAGGTCGGTGGAAGGGGGGTGGCGTCAGATGTTGCACACCGTGAGCAGCGGCACGAACGCGCCGGCGTTCGAGGATTATGCCGCCGTCATCTGGCCGTCGCTGTACCGCAGCGCGTTTCTGCTCACCGGCAACCAGGCGGACGCCGAGGACATCGCTCAGCAGACGTTGTTGAGGGCGTATCGCTCCTGGCCGCGGATCATCCGCGCGGACTCGCCGGACGCGTACGTGCGCCGCATGCTCACCAACACGTTCCTGTCGGCCAACCGTCCGAAGAAGCGGCGGCTGGAGCTGCTGACCGACACCCCGCCCGAGCACGGGGCCGCGCAGCGGCCGCACGGGCCCGAGGACCGGTTGACGCTCTGGCCGCATGTGAAGTCACTGCCGCCGCGCCAGCGCGCCGTGATCGTGCTGCGCTACTACGAGGACCTGAGCGAGCAGGAGATCGCCGACATCCTCGGCTGCTCGCGCGGCAACGTGAAGTCCACCGCCCATCGCGCCCTCAAGGTGTTGCGAGCCGCGCTCGACTCGGAACGCACCGACGGGAGGGAGAACCGCCATGAACGATGACGTCGAAGAGACCCTCAGGCGTGAGTTGCGCGAGGTGGCCTCCGGCCTGCAGGCTCCGGTACGTCCGCCGATGCCGCAGGAACAGGTGCGCAGCCGACGCCTGTGGCGGCCGCTGCTGGTTGCTGCCGTGACCCTCATCGCCGTGGGCGCGGTCGCCATGGTGTCGTCGTACCGGGACGGCGGGAGTCCGCAGCCGGCAACGCCGCCCACGGACTCGCCCACCGAGAGGCCCACGGAGAGCCCGACGGAGAGGCCCTCCGCCCGTCCCCTCACAGCCGATGCGCCGACGGTGCCCTACGTGCTCGGCGGGCGCCTGTACGTCCGGGGAGAGCAGTTGCCCGGGTCCTGGTCGACCGTGAACCGGGCCGGTGGCGCCTGGGCCGCGCAGCGCGACGACGGCACCTGGTGGTGGGGCACGGGCGCCGAGGAACGTGCCGTCTCCGGCACGGTGGTACTGCAGCCTCGGCTTTCTCCCGACGGTACTCTGCTGGCGGTCGGTACCGCCATGCAGGGCGGCGGGCAGGTGCTGCTCATCGACACGCAGTCCGGTGAGACTGTCAACGCGCTGCAGTTTGATGCGGCCGGGCCGGACGATCCGGACGCTCTCGGCGTCGTCGCGGTCACCGACGACGCCAAGGTCTTCCTCCAGGGCGGCAGCCGGCGTCCGATGTGGCTCGCGGCCGGGGGCGACGACACCGTCGAGCTGGACACCACCGCGCCCGACCAGTGGGTACGGGCCAGCACCACCGCCGGTCTGATCGTGTTCGACAGCACCAAGGACGGCGAGCGCGATGCGACATACCTCGCGGAGGTCTCCGGCTCGGGGACGCTGAACCGGCTGCGGACGCTGCCCGGCGAAGAGGTCGCGGTCAACCCGTCCGGCACCTGGCTCGGGCACGGAGGCTCCTGGGGCGGCGAGTCCCGGACGATTCCCGACATCGCGGTGCAGACGGTCGACGGCAGCCGGCAGCTCACCCTGCAGCCGCCCGACAACCGGGAACTGCGCCTCCTGACCTGGGAGGACGATGACCTGCTGCTCGCCGAGCTGTACACCGACGGAAGCCCGACGGGGCTGGCACGATGCAGCATCAGTGAGGACGACTGCGTGGTGATCGACAGCCCATGAGCATGCGGGTACGGCGCTGCAGCGCCGTACCCGCGTGTCTTCCGTCGCCGTTTGCCGGTGCCCGGGGGCGGCCCGGTCGTTCTCCGGCCCCGGGTCGGTCCGGCCGGGGCCGCCAGGCGCGCGCCTGCCGTCGGCCACCCGCCCACAGGCGGCCGTCACCCTCGATCGCCCGGGAGGAGCGGACGGCGGTGGTCCAGCCGTAGCTCGGCAGGCGCACCATCAGCCTCGGGTTGCAAGGCGGGTGCCGTGCTTCCCGGTGTAGCCGGCCAGGACCGGTCCAAGGTCGCCGACCTCATCGACGAGGTGGGCGACGAACCGGGCAAGGTGGCCCTCCGGCAGCCGGTCGTCCAGCGACCGTGGCAGCAGCAGAACCTGCTGCGGGTCAAACGCCCCTGAACCGCTTGTCCACCGGCGCCGGACGGCGCTGCGGCCGCTTGACCTCGACCGGCTCGGCCTCGAACACCCCGTCCCTGCGATGCATACCGTGATCATCTCGCATGGATGGTGACGAGATGAGGGCGGGTGGCCTCCGGATGCCTGTTCACAGGGCCGTCGACTGGAGCTGGTGCGGCATGTTCCAGCCCTCGGCGAGTCTCGACGGGTGAACGTTGTCTCCCCCGCCGAAGAACTCGCAGAACTTCATGATCAGCGGGTCCCAGCCGAGCGGGTCCACGTAGTGTGTACCGGGGATGACCAGGTCTTCCTCGACATGGGCACGAAGGACCTCGACCTCGAAGGCAGTGGCGTGCGGTTCGGGACCGCCGAAAGGATGGGCCGAGACGACCCTGCATTCCAGCTGGACCGGGCATTCCGCAACCCTGGGGGCCCGGACCAGGTCCGATGCCTGTTCGGTCAGCTGTGCGGTCGAGAACTTGTCCGGCTCGTACCGATAGCCCTGCTTCTTTTTGTAGTCCGGCACGGCCGGCTTTCCCGTGGTGAGCGCGATCCGGTCCACGGCATCGACCATCGCCGATGAGGGCAGGTTGAGCACGCACTCGCCCTCCCGCAGCAGGTTCGCGGTGGTCTGTGCGTTGTTGCCGAGACCGAGCATGCAGGACTGGCCCAGCCACCACGCCGAGGACATCGGCGCGAGGTTCGCCGTGCCATCCCCGTTGAGTGAGCTGATCAGCACCACCGGCGTTCCGAAGTACAGGACCTTGAGCCCGGGGACGACGTGCATGCGCTGTGCCTTTCGCGGAGTGCCGGACGGACAGGCCCGCGATCAGGAACACGAACCGTCGCCGACTCTCTCGTCAGCGAGACCACCGGCGCTGGCGGAAATAGGACATCGCGTTTCGGACGAGTGGAGCGATCGTCCAATGGCAGGCCCGGCGTTGACTACTGGGACACGCTCCTGGCCCGGGTGTTGTGCCTGACATCGCGCTGCGGCGGCATCTCGCCGCACCGGCCGCGGTCGCCGACGAAGGCTCGTTCGGACGGGCCGCCGCTCGGCTCGGCCACACCCAGTCGGCCGTCAGCCAACGGATCGCGGCGCTGGAGAAGGCCGCCGGTGGGACCGTCTTCGACCGGCCGGGAGGAACCCGGCCGGTCCGCATCGCCCCACTGGGCGCGGTGGGGCTCGCCCGCGGACGCGAGGCGCCGGCCAAGGCCGGGCAGATGACCGAGGCGATCAGGCACGGCCGGCCTTGCGGCTCGGGCACCGAGCGCGTGCCGGACGCCGGATGATCCTGGATATGTCCTCGGCCCGGTGGCACGAAGGCACTCCTCGACCGGCGCGACAGCGGAGCGCCGGTCCCGGCAGGACAGCTGGCAGGCCAGCGCCTTGATCTCAGCGGCTGGAGCCTGCCGCACCACTGACGCGGGCCACCAGGCAAGATGGTCCCTATGCCCACAGTGCCGGAGCCGACCGGGACCCTCCCCGCCCGGGAGCTGAGCACGCGAGCCCGTACCTGCCGGCCCACACCCGCCGGCCTGGACGTCCGCTGCCGCGGTCAGTTTTCCCCTACGTCGACGGCGAACCCGCAGGCAGCCGGGTCCATCAGCTCATGCGTCTGCGCTACGGCGGCTCCGCCGGCACCCGGGGCTTCGCCCTCCGCCTCGCCGGCACCGGCAAGTACGAAGACACCACCCTGCCCACCGGCAGCTTCGTCGGCGCCCGACGAAGCCCTGGACCGCGCTGCGGCCTCCACCTCACCGCCCGGCATCCGAGCCCGGATCCACCGCCGTTGATCCCGGCTACGACGACAGGAGCACACCCGTGACAGCCGCGATGTCCTTCCTGCTCGAACGCCTGCATGCGGCCGGCCTGACCGACGTCGTCGCGGCCGAGCCGGCCGCTGGAGGGCTCGCCGCGACCGCGGGGCTCGCGCGTCGCGGTGACGGCACGCCGGTGTTCGCCAAGGCGTTCGGCGAGCTGCCGTCGCAGGACGCCTTCGCCGCGGAGGCCGAAGGGCTCACCGTGCTGCGCGAGGCCGGCGGCGTCGCCACGCCCGAGATCATCCTCGCGGACCGCGACCTGCTCGTGTTGTCTGTGCTGCAGCCCCGGCCGCGCACCGAGGCCTTCTGGGAGCGGCTCGCGCATGCGCTCGCCCACCTGCACACCACCACGCGGTACCCCCGGTTCGGGTGGCACCGGGACAACTGGCTGGGCCGTCGTCGGCAGGTCAACACCTGGGACGACGACGGGTTCGAGTTCTTCGCCCAGCATCGTCTGCTGCGCTGGCTCGGCGAGCGTCGCGTCCAGGAGGCGCTCGACGCCGCCGACCGGGCGGCCCTGGAGCGGCTGTGCGACCGGCTGCCCGAGCTGCTGCCGGTCAGGCCCGCGTGCCTGACGCACGGCGACCTTTGGGCGCTGAACGTCATGGCCACCACCGACGGGCGGCCCGCGCTGATCGACCCGGCCGTGTCGTACACGTGGGCCGAGGTCGACCTGGCCCACCTGTGGACGACGGCACCGCCGCCCGAGGCGCACGTGTTCTTCGAGCTGTACGCCGAGCTGACCGGGCTCGACCGCGACTGGCGCGCACGCATGCCGATTCTCCAGCTGCGCCAGCACCTGGCCGTGATCGCCCAGTTCGACCCCGACTGGGGCGCCGCCGATCTCGTGCGCGCCACGCTCGCCCCGTTCCGCCGGCGGCCCTGAGCTCGGCTGAGTAGACGCCGGACACGGCACCGGCCGGAATCGACCCCGAAGGACTTGCGGACCGGCCGCCGGACCCGGACCACGGCCCACTCGGTATCGGTCGTGTCGGACGGGTACGTCGGCCTCCTGTGCGGCTGGCCCCGGTGTTCCGAACCGGTGCGCGAGGCAGCCACACGATGGGCAGTCGAGGTGGACTCGCGATGATGCCGATGCCGCCGATGAGATCAGGGACTCCACCGCATTCAGAGCTGCTCAGCGGCGCCCGGCCGGCCCGGCGCCGAGCTGCACCGGCACGGCCGGTGATGCGCCGCCCGACGGATGCGACCGGACACTTTGGCCCGGGCGAGTCTTGACCAGTACATGCCACGCCGATAAGTTTTCAGTGCGCGGGATGTGACCGCTAACAAGTCGCACTCACACTGATTTCGCCGTTCCTTTCATAGTTGTCTGCTATGAAGCGGCACGCCCAGAAAGTGAATTCATCCGTCCGAGGGGCGGGCGTGGACGACGTCCGCCCGTACGGGAGCCGCCATGACCCTGCACACCCTTCGCATCCCCCGGGGAGCGCTGGCCGTCTTGCTGGCCGGTGCCCTGGCCGCGGTACTGCTCGTCGCCCTGCCCGCGCCGCGGGCGACGGCCGCCACCATCGACACAGGCGCCTCCTACGTCCTGGTCAACCGGCACAGCGGCAAGGCGCTGGACGTCTACAATCTCGCCACCGAGGACGGCGCCCCGATCGTGCAATGGGAACGCAACGACGGCGCCTGGCAGCAGTGGCAGTTCGTGGACTCCGGCGACGGCTGGTACCGCCTGAAATCCCGGCACAGCGGCAAGGTGCTGGACATCCGCGACTTCTCCACCGCCGATGGCGCCGACGTCATCCAGTGGGCCGACCACAACGGCACCAACCAGCAGTTCCGCATCGAGGACACCGACGGCGGCCACATCCAGCTCATCAACCGCAACAGTGGCAAGGCGCTGGAGGTCTGGGAGTGGTCCACCGACGACGGCGCCCGGATCTCCCAGTACACCGACACGGGCGGCGCCAACCAGCAGTGGCAGCTCGTCAAGGTCGGCGGCGACTCTCCGGGGGGTGACCGGCGGATGGAGCCCCTGGGCCGCGGGGTCGTGGCNGCGACTCTCCGGGGGGTGACCGGCGGATGGAGCCCCTGGGCCGCGGGGTCGTGGCCGTACGCTCCAGCCAGACGGATGTCCTGGTGAGCTGGCGGCTGCTGGGCCTGGACCCGCAGGGCATCGGCTTCAACGTCTACCGCTCCACCGACGGCGGTTCCTGGGCCAGGCTCAACAACCAGGTCCTGACCGGCGGAACCAACTACACGGACTCCACCGCCGACCTGTCGCGGAACAACAGCTACCGGGTGGCGCCGGTGACCGGGGGCCAGGAACAGGCACCGAGCCGGGCCTTCACCCTCACCGCCAACCACGCCGTCGAACCGGTGGTCCGGGTCCCGATGCGCAACGGCGCCCCGGTGAAGTTCGTCTGGGCCGGCGACCTCGACGGCGACGGCGAGTACGACTACGTCGTCGACCGGCAGACCGCCCCCCAGCGGCTGGAGGCCTACCGCAGCGACGGCCAGTTCCTGTGGCAGGTCGACATGGGCCACAACAGCACCAACCAGAACAACATCGAAGGCGGGTCCTCCACCATCAACGTGGGGCACAACGACGGCGTCACCGTCTACGACCTCGACAGCGACGGCCGTGCGGAGGTCGCGCTGCGGATCGCCAACGGCGTCACCTTCGGCAACGGCGCCACCTTCTCCCACACCAACGACAACCACCAGTTCATCGCCATCCTCGACGGCCGCACCGGCGCGCTGCGCGCCTCCGCCCAGGTGCCGACGGACTACCTTTCCGACGGTCCGATGTACGCGCGGTTCGGAGTGGGCCACCTCAACGGCACCACGCCGAGCCTGGTGGCCTACATGAAGAACCGGATCGGCAACGGCGGCTTCAACCTCATGATGACCGCCTGGAACTTCGACGGCAGCAACGTCAGCATGCAGTGGAAGTGGCTGCGCGGCAACCAGAACGCGCCCGACGGGCACAACACCCGGATCATCGACGTCGACGGCGACGGCAAGGACGAGATCGCCGAGGTCGGGTTCGTCCTCAACGGCGACGGCACCCTGCGCTACTCGCTGGGGAACCAGGGCATCGTCCACGGCGACCGCTTCCACATCGCCGACATGGACCCCGGCCGGCCGGGCCTGGAAGGCTATGCCGTCCAGCAGAACAACCCCAGCGGCCTGCGCGAGTTCTATTACGACGCGTCCAATGGCCAGATCCTCTGGCAGCACTTCGGATCCGGCACCGCCGATGTCGGACGCGGCATGGCCGGCGACATCGATCCGCGCTTCCCCGGGATGGAGGTCTGGTCGTTCAGCGGCCTGTACAACGCGCCCAGCAACCGGCTCACCGAACCGGACACCGGCCTCCAGCCCTGGCCGCAGCTCGGTCTGTGGTGGGACGGGGACGTGACCATGGAACTGCTCAACGACGGCAAGATCGAGAAGTGGGATCCGCAGAACCCCACGCCGACCAACCGCGTGCCGCGGCTGGTGAGCACCTGGCACTACGGCGCGGTCACCGCCGCCCAGGGCGGGCCCACCCTCGTCGGTGACCTCTTCGGCGACTGGCGCGAGGAGGCCGTGTACACCAACGCGGACTTCAACGAGCTGATTGTTTTCACCACCGACCGGCCGACGAACACCAGGCTGTACACCCTGGCGCACAACCCCGCCTACCGGAACGCCATGACCCTCAAGGGATACATGCAGTCCCACCACGTGGACTACTTCCTCGGCGCCGGCATGAGTACTCCGAGTAGGCCGGCCATCACCTACTGACAGTGAGGATTGGCCATGGCATCGCCTGAGGGCCTGACGCGCCCACTGACTGACGCTGTGTCCTTCACGGGAATCGTCGGGCTCTTGGGCGGTGCCGCTTGGCGTGTGACCGGTCGGGCGTCTGTGACTTCATAGGAGCCCGGCCAAAGGTCCCATCACTGTCTTGTCCGTCTGCCCGACCGGCCCGCGCCCTCCCATCGGTGAGCGTTGGAAGGGCAGCACACAACAGCATGGCAGCAGACCAGATAGCGGTGGTCGGCGGGATCGACACCCACGCCGATCTCCACCAGGCCGCGGTCGTCGACGGCATCGGCCGGCACCTGGCCACCGAGCGGTTCGCCACGACGCCGGACGGCTGCCGGCGGTTGCTGCACTGGCTCCGCTCGCACGGCGAGGTCCTGGCCGTGGGCATCGAGGGGGACCGGCGCCTACGGAGCCGAGATCGCCCGCTTCCTCACCGCCAGCGGTGTCGTCGTGGTGGAGGTGGACCGCCCGGACCGCAAGGCCCGCCGGGACAACGGAAAATCCGACCCCATCGACGCCTATGCAGCGGCGACGGCGGTCCTCTCCGGCCGTGCCGGCGGGACGCCGAAGGCCAGGAACGGGATCGTGGAGGCCATCCGGTCCCTGCGGGCGGTCCGCAAGAGCGCGGTCAAGGCCCGCACCCAGACGAACAATCAGATCCGCACCCTGTCGTCACCGCCCCCTCCCACGTCAGGGACAGGCTGCGGGGCCTGGCCACGTAAGAGCTGGTCGACACCCTGGCCCGCTCCCGTCCCACGGGAGAACTCGCTGACCCGGCCTGCGCGGTCCGCATCGCCCTGCGCCGGCTGGCCCGCCGATACCAGGTCCTGACCGAGGAGATCAGGGAAGCCGACCGGGAGATCGGACCTCTGGTGTCCAAGGCGGCCCCCCGGCTCGTCGCGCTGCCCGGCGTCGGCCCCGAAACCGCAGGCCAGCTGCTGGCCAGTGCTGGAGACAACCCGGACCGGCTCCACTCCGAAGCCGCCTTCGCCCACCTCTGCGGAGCCGCCCCCGTCCCGGCCTCCTCCGGCCGCACCAACCGCCACCGGCTCAACCGCGGAGGCGACCGAGGGGCCAACAACGCACTCCACACCATCGTCCTGGTCCGCATGAAGTACGACCAGCGCACGAAGGACTACGTCGCCCGGCGAACCGCCGAAGGCATGGTCAAGAAAGACATCGTCCGCTGCCTGAAACGGTTCGTCGCCCGCGAGGTCTACCGCCACCTACCCCACACGATCCCCGACCCCGAACCGCTCCCGCAGACCGCTTGACGATCTATAGGAGCTTCCCGGGTGCCGCAGATCCCCATGTTCCGCCCCGGGAAGCCCAGCCGGCTCCCGGGGCGGCAACACACGAAGGCCGCGAGGGCGCCCGATGAGTCGTGCGGCTCGGCTGCCGGAATTCCTCGCGGACCAGTGCCCCGGCCCACCCCGTCCAGGTCTGCGTCGAATAACCACCCCGCCACGGACCCACGAAGACCACCCGCGCAGGAGCCACCCGCCGATCCACGAAGAGCGGCCAGCGGCAGCCCAGGGACTGAGTCGCTTCAGTCGCTGTCGGCCTCCGCCAGTAGCTTTGACCTGCGGTTTCTGCTCAGCCACTGTGGAGCTACCGAAGCTCCTTCGGTCGCTGGTCTTCACCGTGACCGGCCTGGCCAACGGAACCGCGCACACCGTCACGGTCACCGCCGCCAACAGCGTCGGGCAACCTCCGCCGGCTTCACCGTCGAAGACCCGGCACCGGAACTCACGCTCGCCGGACTCGGCGCCTGGGCCACCACCAACCCGGCCACCGACGCCCCCATGACCTGCCTGCTGTGGGAACTCACCGGTCCGGCGCCGGACACCGCCGACGGTGAAATCCACTTCCAACTCGCCCCCGCCGACGGAACACCCGACCCGGCCACCGACTGGTGGATCGCCTACCACCCCGACCTGAACCACATCGCCGACGCCACTGGGCAGTACGCCTGGTGCAACGACACCGCAGCACTCCCCTCCAGGCCCCCCGGGTCCGAATGGGTCCCCGTGTCATTCACCGCCACCGACGCCGACGGACGCACCATCACCCTGGGCCCGGACCAACTGCGCACCATGACCATCACCGACCCCGACGGCAACACCGCACCCGCCACCTTCACCACCTCACCAGGCGGAGCGGAAGCAACATCGCTCGACACGACCTCCGTTCCGCACCACCGCTACCCCCGATGCGAGGCAACCTCAGGCAGAAACAAGACGCAACGTGGCTCGCTACGATCTGAATGCGTCTCAATCAATAACCGCACAGATGCCGGCCGGAGGGCACATCTTGCCTCTGTCCCTCCGGCTGCGTCCTGGACAATGCGTCCTCTGCCAAGCCAGAAACGGCCCCTGCCACTGTTGGCCCTGCAAGTAGCGGCGCCTGGGACTCCGCGGTCTGGGTCGCCCGGGATGAGGCCGTGACATCAGCGGTTGACATCAACGGGTACCGATACCGGCGGATGCCCATGGCCCATGGCACGTGACTCCTCCGGCCGTGAGCGTGAGTTTTGGGCAGAGCAGGCGATGTGGCCGGACTGGGGGTCAAGGGGTCGTGGGTTCAAATCCCGCCGTCCCGACACTGGTCAAAGGCCCTCCGGGAGTATCCCGGAGGGCCTTTGGCATCAAGGGCTGACATCAACGCCCTCACCCGGCGCGATTGCCTCCTCCCTCCGGGATCACTCGGGCTCCTCGGTGGCCTCGTCCATGCCGAGGGCGTCCTCCATCTGCTCCGCGGGAGCCTTCAGGGTCGTGTCCATCACGTGGGCGTAGGTGTCCAGCGTCATGGTGATGGTGCCGTGCCCGGGCATCTCCATGATCGTCCGGGCGTCCACGCCCTGGGCCGGCAGCAGGGAGGCGCAGGTGTGCCGCAGGTCGTGCACCCGCACCCGCACCCGGCGGACCTTGGCCCGCCGGCACAGCACGGTCAGCATCCGGTTCAGGCTGCGCGGGTCGGTGGGCCGTCCGGCGGGAGTGGTGAAGACCAGCCCGTCGGGCTGGTGCGCCAGCGGATCCCGCCCAAGGCCCGCCGCGGCCCGCTCCGTGTCCTCCCCCCCGGTGGGCGCGCAGCGCCTGCACACACCTTTCGGGCAGGGAGATGGTGCGCTGGGAGCGTGAGGGGTCTCGCGTTTTCCGGACAGGGATGTAACCGGGTTATTTCATGAGGCGAGTTGGAGGCGCTGGTGGTCGGCGTGCGCCTCGCGTGGAGGTCGATAGCCGATGGCCGAGTGAAGTCGTCTGTGATTGTACCAGTGTTCGATATATCGGGTGATGTCGCGACGGGCCGCCTCGCGGG
>NZ_WTLH01000016.1 GCF_011421595.1 Streptomyces sp. YIM 98790
GGGCGCCTGCGCCGATCTGGAGGGCGGCCGGGGCGGGGGCGCCGCAGCAGCCGCCCCCGGCTGCGGCGCTGTCCTGGGCGGCGCCGGGCTCGTCGAAGAGGCCCGCGCCGCCGCAGACCCCGGTCTCCGGGAGGGTCAGCTCGACGCGCTCGGCGGCCTCGCGGTCGCCGGCCAGTGCGGCGGCCAGGGAGCGGACCTGCTCGTAGCCGGTCAGGGCCAGGAAGGTGGGGGCGCGGCCGTAGGACTTCATCCCGGCGAGGTAGACGCCCTCGTCCGGGTGGGAGAGCTCCTTGACGCCGTGCGGGTAGACGGTGCCGCAGGAGTGGACGTTGGGGTCGATCAGCGGTGCCAGGGCCACCGGGGCCTGGAGGCGTTCGTCCAGGCCGAGGCGGACCTCGGAGAGGAAGGTGAGATCGGGGCGGAAGCCGGTCAGGACGACGATCTCGTCCAGCGGTTCGGTGCGGCGGCCGTCCTCGGCGAGCAGGACCAGGCGGCCGTCCTCGGCGCGTTCCACGGCGGCTGTGCGGAAGCCGGTGACGGCGCTGGCGTGGCCGTCCTCCACGGCCGCCTTGGCGCGCAGGCCCAGCGCGCCGCGCGCGGGCAGCTGGTCGGCCTCGCCGCCGCCGTAGGTCCCCGCGCCGAGGCCGCGCCGCAGAATCCACCGGGTGTGGGTGCCGGGGACGTCCCTGGCCAGTTCGGCGAGCAGGGCCAGGGCGGTGAAGGCGGAGGCGCCGGAGCCGACCACGGCGGTGCGGCGCCCGGCGTAGCGGGCGCGGGTGGCCGGGTCGGTGAGGTCCGGGACGCGGTAGGAGATGCGGTCGGCGGCGGCGCGCTCGCCGAGGGCGGGGAGGCCGTTGCCGCCCAGCGGGGCGGGCGTGGTCCAGGTGCCGGAGGCGTCGATGACGGCGCGGGCGGTCAGGCGTTCCTCGGTGCCGTCGGCGGTGGTGAGGTGGACGGTGAAGGGCTGCTGCTCGCGGTCGGCGTCCACGATCCGGTCCCGGCCGGTGCGTGCGACGCCGGTGACGGTGGCGCCGTAGCGCACCCGCGCGCCGAGGGCGTCGGCCAGCGGCTGGAGGTAGCGCTCGGCCCACTCGCCGCCGGTGGGGTAGGCGGCGGCGTCCGGCCGGACCCAGCCGGTGGGGGCGAGGAGCTTCTCGGCGGCCGGGTCGGTCACCTCCGGCCACGGGGAGAACAGCCGGATGTGCGACCACTCGCGCACCGCCGTCCCGGCGTGCGGGCCGGCCTCCAGCACCAGCGGTTCCAGGCCGCGCTCGACCAGGCGCGCGGCGGCGGCCAGACCGACGGGCCCGGCTCCGATCACCACCACGGGCAGCTCTCCGGGATCGGCGGCAGTGGCGGCGGCGTCGGTGGCCTCGGTGGCGTCGGCGTTCTCGGTGGCCTGGGTGTTCACGGCTGCTCCCTGCTGCATCGGTGACTGCTTCGACGGACGTCGATGCAAGCGCCAGCATGACATCTGGATCGATGGACGTCAACATAGACATCCGTCTCATCAGATGCGGCGGGGAGTGCACCGAGGCGTCGGCGCCGGACGCGACCCGGCACCGGCAAGGGGAATCGCTCCCCTGCATTGCTCGTACTGCTGATGGCCCGTCACTCCGCCGGGCGGCCCGCCGGTGCCCGGGCGGGCCCCGCCCCGCGGCACACCGCGAGAGGGGGCCCGCCCCGCACGGGCACGGTCAGTCCTCCGGCCTCAGCAAGCCGCGCCGGTAGGCGGGGACGAGAGAGCGGGGGACGCGGAAGGTACGGCCGTCGACGGTGACGGTCACCAGCTGCGGCGCGGCGGCCTTCCACCGGGCCCGCCGGTGGCGGGTGTTGCTGCGGGACATCTTGCGCTTGGGCACGGCCATGGACTGCTCCTCCTGGGGGCTGTGGGGTCAGGATCGGGTGGCGGGGTCGAGCCAGGTGTCGAAGACGGCGGGCAGCCGTCGCCAGGCGTCCGGGCCGGCGGCGTGCTCCTCGGGAGTCAGCAGGCAGGAGTCCAGCAGGGCGGCCAGGCCGCCGCGGTCCAGGCCGGGACCGGTGAAGACCAGGTGCTGGCCGCGGTCGCCGTGCACCGGGTCCCAGTCCAGGGCGGCGGCGATCCGCCGCTCCGGCGGGACGAGGTCCCAGGCGCCTTCCGGGAGCGCCGCCAGCCAGGGGCCGGCGCTCTCCACGCACAGCGCGCCCCCGGCGGCGTCCCAGGACAGCAGGACGTCGGGGCGGTCGGCCAGCCAGAACCGGCCCCGGCTGCGCACGGCCGCGCAGGCGATCTCCTCCAGGGCCCGGTGCAGCCGTTCGGGGTGGAAGGGGCGGCCGGCCCGCCACACCAGGGTGGCCACGCCCGCCTCCTCGGCGGGCTGCGGCAGCCGCGCGCAGGCCGGATGCTGCGCGGCGGCCGCCGCCTCCGGATCGAAGCCGGCGAAGGCCAGCCCGGTCAGCGCGGCGGAGTCGGCGGTGACCTGACGCGCGGTCGGGTGCAGCTGCCACAGCAGCGCGAGATCCTCCGGCCCGGCGGGCTCGCCGCCCTCGGCGACGGCCAGCACCGGCGGGTACTCCAGCTGGCGGGCGAAGGTGTCGGCCACCACCCGGTGGTCGCCGGGAGCCACCGCCAGCCCGGCCGCCGCCAGATCGTCACCGTTGGCCAGGCACGGCAGCACCAGCGCCGGGTCGACGGCGGTGACCACACCGCTCAGCCGCACCGCCTCGCCGCACCGGCCGGCGATCAGCTCGGCGATGCCGCGCGGCTCCACCGACTCCCACAGCTCGACCACCGCCAGGCCGTACCGCCCGGCCGCGGACAGGCTCCGGAGCAGTCCGGGCAGGTCCTCGCGGAGCGCGCAGCAGCCGCAGTCCTCCACCGGCGGCAGCACGGCGGACTCCACCTCCCCCACCGCGTCGCCGAGGACGCGGCGGACCGGGCCGCCCTCCGCGGCCCGTGACAGGTCGTGGTGCACCGCCAGCGAGCCGGGCACGGTGCGCAGCAGGTGCCCGACGGCCGCGGCGCGGGCCTCGGCGTGCATGCCGGCGACCAGCACCACGGGCAGCGCGGGGCGCCCGGTCACCGGGCCGCCTCCCCGCCGCCGTCCCTGCCGCCGTCCCTGCCGCCGTAGCGCTGCCGGAACCGCTCCACCCGGCCGGCGGTGTCCAGCACCCGGGCCCGGCCGGTGTAGAAGGGGTGGCTCGCGGAGGAGATCTCCACATCGACGAGCGGATAGGTGTTGCCGTCCTCCCACTCGATGGTCCGGTCGCTGGTGGCGGTGGAGCGGGTGAGGAAGGCGAATCCGGCGGCGCGGTCGCGGAAGACGACCGGGCCGTACGGCGGATGGATACCTGGCTTCATGACGTCGTGGTCCTTGCTCTGGGTCCGGGGCTGCGGGGCGGCGGGGCTGCGGGGCGGCCGGAGGGGTCAGCGCTCTTCGCGGAAGTCGACATGACGCCGCACCACCGGGTCGTACTTGCGCAGCACCATGCGGTCGGGGTCGTTACGGCGGTTCTTGCGGGTGACGTAGGTGTAGCCGGTGCCCGCGGTGGAGCGGAGCTTGATGACCGGGCGGAGTTCACTGCGTGCCATGCGAGGTAGCATACGACAACGATTTTCATTAGCGTGAGGCTCCCGCGCTTCGCGGCGGCCGCGCAGACGTTCCCGGAGGTAACGCCACCTTGTCCGCCCGCTGCCAGCTGACCGGCACCCAGCCGGGCTTCGGCAACCGCATCTCGCACTCCCACCGGCGCACCCGGCGCCGGTTCGACCCCAACATCCAGCGCAAGCGCTACTGGCTGCCCAGCGAGAACCGCTGGATCCGCCTCACCCTCAGCGCCCGCGGCATCAAGACCGTGGACGTCATCGGCATCGAGGCCGCCGTCGCCCGCATCCGCGCCCGCGGGGAGAAGATCTGATGGCCAAGAAGAGCAAGATCGCCAAGAACGAGCAGCGCCGCGCGATCGTCGCCCGCTACGCCGCCCGCCGCGCCGAACTGAAGGAGATCATCCGCCGCCCGGACACCCCGCCCGAGGCACGCGAGGCCGCACAGCGCGAACTGCGCCGCCAGCCGCGCGACGCCAGCGCCACCCGGCTGCGCAACCGGGACAGCACCGACGGCCGCCCCCGCGGCCACCTGCGCAAGTTCGGTCTCTCCCGGGTGAGCTTCCGCCACCAGGCCCACGCCGGCCACCTGCCGGGCGTCACCAAGTCCTCCTGGTGACCCACGGCCGGGTCGCGGCCCCCGGCCCCGCCCCGCGACCCGGCCAGCCCCGGCCACCCCCGGCAAGGCCCGGACGAACCGGGCCCGTTCGGCCGGGGGCGGGCGGGTCGGTAGGCTGCCCGGGGTACGGCCGGTCCGCGTGGGCGGTGACGGCCGGTGGCAGCGATGCGGAGCAGGGGGGATCTGGAGGACATGGACCCGACCCGGGAGCCGGAGGCCGCCGGCGCGCAGCGCCCCGTCTCGTACCGGCTGATCACCCCGCTGGAGTGGTTCCGCATCCCGCTCGCCTCCGAGGAGGCCCGCAACCGGTCGGTCCGGGTGCTGGTGGACCGGACCTTCCCGAACCGGGACCAGGACACGGTCCGGCGCCGGGAGTTCGCCGAGCTGATCGGCAACCTCGCCTGGGAATCGGCCGTCAAGGACGGCCTGGAGCTGTATCTGTCGACCCAGGCGGTCCTGGGTGTGCCCGTTCCGGCGGCGCTCGTGGTCACCGTGGAGGCACCGGACGAGCCCGGCAGCAGCCTCCAGGCGCCGCCCGCCGTGCTGGCCGAGGCGCAGCAGCGCGAGTATCCCGGCGCCGAGGTCGGGGTGGTCTCGCTGGCGGCCGGGCAGTCGGTGCGGGTCCGCCGCTCCGAAGTCCCCGCGCATGCCGAGGAACTGGGTGCGCCGCAGGGGCGGACGAGTACGCTGCTGACGCACATCGTGCCGGTCCCGGACACCGGGGCGCTGCTGGTGCTGTCGTTCAGCACCCCGCTGGAGGAACTGGCGGACGCCCTGGTGGAGGTGTTCGACGCGATCGCCGGGTCCCTTCGATGGCAGGAGTGAGGCCGCACACCACCGGGGAACGTTTCCGAGGAGACACGTCTTGAGCGATCACGATCTGTCGATCAGATACCAGGAGGTGCGCGATCTCGGCCTGGGGCTGGAGATCGTGGCCGGTGAGCTGGAGGCGTCGGAGGACATCGCCGAGGACTACGCCGAGCAGGTGAGCCACGACGACCTCGCTGACGCCCTTGAGGAGTTCGCGAGCAACTGGTCCGACAAGCGCACCGAACTCGTGGAGAGCATCCGAGCCGTCGCGTGGATGGCGGAGCTGGCCGGCGACACCTTCCAGGGCCTGGACCGGGACCTGGCCGACGCCGTGCAGGAATGACGGGGGACAACAGCCCACATGCGAGCGAAAGACTGGACGCCCCTCACCGAGGACGGCAAGGACCCGGTGCCCGGTGACTGGGAGGCGGTCAAGGACGCCGCCGAGCAGTACGCGGGCATGGCCGACCTGATCCGGCGGTGCAGCGACACCCTTGTCGCGGTGGACGAGGACTCCCAGTGCTGGGTGGGCGAGTCGGCCAACGCGTTCCGGGAGCACGCCACCGATCTCGGGGACCGGCTCGGCAAGGCGCACGGCCGCTACGAGACCACCGCCGAGGCCCTGGACACCTACTGGCCGGTGCTGCGCGACGCGCAGGAGGAGAGCGAGGAACTGCGGCGCCAGGCGGTGGCGGCGCAGGAGACCATCGACACCTACGGCCCCAAGGCCGAGGAGGCCGAGGACGAGGACTCCGAGTTCCACGACCAGTGCGAGTTCTATCAGGAGCAGTGCAGCACGGCGGAATCCTGCCTGCAGGGCCTGCGGACCCGGCTGGGAGAGATCGTCGCCGAGAAGAACGCGGCGGCCGCGGCGGCCGCCGAGGACATCCGCGACTTCATCAAGAACGACGGCCTGAAGAACAAGGGCGGCTTCTGGCAGGGGCTCCAGGACGTCCTCGGCACCATCGGCACCGTCGCCGGGAAGATCGCCGGCTACGCGGGCATGGCGGCACTCGTGCTGGGATGGGTGCCCATCCTCGGCCAGGCCCTGGCGCTCATCGCCATCGTCGGAACCGCGCTGTCGCTGGTCGGGAACCTGGTCAACGGGAACTGGAAGGGCGTGGCCCTCGACACCCTGGGCCTGCTCGCCCCCGGCATCGGGCGCGCGGTCGGGAAGCTGGCGACCGCCGCCGGCAAAATGAACAAGCTGAAGGGCTACAGCACCGTCCTGCAGCGGGGCAAGGGGTCGCTCAACCGGGCCACCCGCACCCGCAACGCGCAGGAGGCGATGGGCGCCACCAAGACCCAGCTGCGCAACAGCGCCACCCAGGCCCGCACCGCGTCCCCGAACAGCCTGTCCAGCTTCGGCCGGGAGACCTTCGAGGGTGTGCGGGACCAGTTCCTGTTCCGGGGCGGCGGCCCGACGCCCGGCGGCGTCATGGAGCGCGCCGGCGACATCGCGCCGCTGGTGCGCAGCGGCCAGTGGGGGCTCGCCGCCTCCACCACCGCCGCGCACACCGGCTACGCTGCGGTCAACGCGGGCGGGGCGGTGATCGCGGCCAACTCGGTCTACGACTTCATCTGATCCGCCGGACCCGCAGCCGGGCGGCAGCCGGGACGGGCGGGATGACCGGGACGGGCGGGACGGCCGGGAGGCGGCCACCGGAACCGGAGAAGGGAGCGAGGGCACGTGCACAGGTACACGGGGGGATTCCCCTTCGAGGAACCGGAGTGGGTGCAGCTCGTCGTCTCCGATCCCGAGGGCGCGGAGCGGGCCGCGCAGCAGATCGCGGACCGGGGCGGCGAGGAGGACCCGCAGTACGCGGAGGCGGTCTACCCGGAGCTGCGCACGGTGCAGGAGCGGGCGGCCGAACGGGGTGCCGCACCGGTGGCCGTCTATGTGCCCGACGTGCGCCCGGCCGCCCCGCCGCTGGTGCCGGCCACCGCGTTCATGATGCTGCAGGAGCCGCCCGAGGCGGGGCGCACCCTTGACGCGCTGTCGGCGCTGGCCCGCGAACCGCGCGGCTACCGGCTCCAGGAACCCGAGGTGCGGACGGTGGAGCTGCCGCTGGGCCCGGCCTGCCGGGTGCGGGAACTCGCCTACGACGGGGAGACCGCGGACGGCCGCGAAGTGCTGGTGGAGTACCTCACGCACCATGTGCTGTCCCCCGTCTTCCCCGAGGGCGTGGTCGAATTCACGGTGAGCTGGACGCCGCTGGCGCTCGGCCCGGCCATGCTGGAGACGGCCGACGAGATGGCGGCCGGTCTGACGCTGTCGGCCGGCCGGGACGGCTGAGAAGGCTGTGAACGCTGTGCAGGCTGCGACGGCCGGGACCGCCCGGGACGGCCGGGAGCGCCCGGAGAGCCGGGGACCACGGCCGGCACCGAGGAACGGAGAGGGAACGTGTCGCTGACCGAGGCCGAACAGCGCAGGGCCGCGGCCCTGGGCACCGCAGTCGCCGTCCCCGCCCTCACCGGCGCCGTGCTGCTCACCCTGGGCCTGGGGGAACGGCTGACCTCCTGGGCCCGGGACTGGCCGGGCGGCGCGGCCGGATTCACCGTCACCCTTGCGCTGGCCTCGGCGGTGTCGCTGCTGGTGCTGGCCGCGACCTGCCTGATGTACGCCTGGCCGGAGCGGACCCCGGACCGCCTGCGGCTGCCGGCCCGGGCCCGTACCGTGTGCGCGGTCCTGGCCGGCCTGGTCGCGTGCTTCGCCTCGGTGCCCCTGGCGATGACGCTGCGCCGGCCGGGAGCCCGTGAACTGGGCTGCGATCCGAACGAGCTGTTCTGCTACCTCCACACCGAGGAGCCGGGGGCCATGCCGGTGTGGATCGGCGTCTTCCTCACCGTCTGTCTCCTGGGTTCCCTCGGCCTCTACTTCCTCCTCGCCCGGCCGCGCGCCGCCGCCCGCCTGCGGTGACCTGCCGCCCGCCCCGGCGGCGGCGTGCGCGGCGGGCTCAGCCGGCGGGCTCAGCCGGCGGGTCTGCGGGAGACGTACACGGTGTTGGCCGCGGTGCCGCCGTGCACGGGGTTGGGGAAGCGCACCACGTGCGCCTCGACGTCGGTGAACACCTGGGCGAGAACGCCGCGGAAGGAGTCCCGGGGCGGGTCGTCGGACCACAGGGCGAAGACTCCGCCCGGCCGCAGGTGCCCCGACAGGGCTTGCAGGCCCGCCTCGGTGTAGAACCCGGCGTTGTCCGGGCGCAGCAGGTGGTCCGGGGAGTGGTCGATGTCCAGCAGCACCGCGTCGAACTGCCGCCGCGGCCGGTGCGGGTCGAATCCGTCACCGGCGGCCATGGCGAAGAAGTCGCCGTGCACCAGGCGGCAGCGGGGGTCGCCGGTCAGCCGCCCGCCGAGCGGCACCAGTTCCCGCCGGTGCCAGGAGATCACCTGCTCCAGGGCCTCCACCACCAGCAGCGCACGGACCCGGCTGTCCTGGAGGGCCGTCACCGCGGTGTGGCCCAGCCCCAGTCCGCCGACCACGACCTCGGGGGCGGGGCTCGCCGATGCCGCCAGACCGAGCGTGGCCAGGGCCTCCTCCCCGGCCGTGAACAGGTCGGACATCAGGAACTCGTCGCCGAGTTTCACCTCGTGGATCTGCCTGCCGGAGACCGGCTCGATACGGCGGCGCAGGCTGATGTCCCCCATCGGGGTGCGCTGCCAGTCCAGTTCCGCGAATCGCACGCCCATGGCAAACCGTCCTCGTCCGTCTGTCGTCTGTCCCCGGTCCCGGTCCCGGTCCCGGCCCCGGCCCCCGCCCGGTCCGGTCCGGTCCGGCCGCGTCGGCGGCTGCTCGTCACGGCCACGACGGGAACCGCGAGGGGAGGCCACTCCTATCACACCGCGGCCGGCCCGGGCCGTGGTCAGGGGGTTCGGGGGCGCCGGGGGCGGAGGCGGGTCCGGGTGCGGCGCAGCCAGTGGATCATGTCGTGGGAGGGACCGCGGTCGCGTGTCCGGTAGGTCCTGCCGACGGAGGCGGGCTGGGGTGTGGCCGGGAGTTCGGTCCCCTCCTCCAGCCGCTGCAGATGGGCGAGCAGCCGGTGGATGGCGAGCCGCTCGGCGCGGCAGTACAGCTGCTCTGCCGTCTCCGTTCCCGTCATGGGCGGCCGGACGGTTTCGATGACGGGCCCGGCGTCGACCCCGGTGGTGACGTGGTGGATCGTCGACCCGACGCGGTCGGGGCGGCCGTGGTGGAGCGCGAAGAAGAAGCAGTGGTTTCCGCGGTAGTACGGGAGCAGGCCGCCGTGCACGTTGACCATGCGCGGGCCGGCCGCTCTGATGATCCGGGCCTTCAGGACCGAGCATCCGATGATCACGGTCACATCGGGCCGGGCCAGTCGCAGCGCGGCCTCGGCCTCGGGGGCGTTCGCCGACGGCACGTGCAGGCGCAGGGTGCGGCCGTCGGGCGGGGGGAGGGGGTGCCCGGCGAAGTAGTTCCTGCGGTAGCGGTTCTTCCCGGTCAGGCGCCGGCGCCGCCGGTGGTAGACGCTGTAGGCCCAGTCCCGGTACTTCCGGCGGCGGCGCAGCGCCCGGATCTTCTCGCTCTCCGGCTCGACCACCACGAGCGGCACCGTGAACCGGGAGCGCAGCAGGGACTCCAGGTACCGGTGGTGGTGATCGTCGGAGTGGATGACGGCCACCCGGAGTCCGGGCATCAGCGGCTCCCTCCGCGGGCCGGCGGTCCCTGTTCCTCTTCCCGTTCCTCTTCCCCCGCTGTTCCCGGCCCCTGCGGGTGGTGGTGGCCGGGCCATCTGCGGGTCTCGCCGAAGAAGTCGGGGACGGTGACCGTGGTGCCCGCCTGCCGGGCCCGGCCGAGCACGTGGGCGCCGACCGCGATGTCCAGGACGCCCAGCCCGAAGGGGGAGAAGACCACCGGGCGGTCCCCCGCCGGGCGGACGCTGCCGTCCAGCACGCCGGCGAGGGTCCCGGTGACGAAGTCGCGCCTTCCGGTGCGCTGTTCCGCCAGGTGCGGGGAGGTACCGGCGGTCAGGCAGTGGTCGACGTCGTCCAGGATGTTGTCGGCCTGGAGGATCACCTCCGGCGCGAGATCCCGCAGGGAGATGTGCAGGACGAGCTGTCCGGGCTTGAAGGGGGCGTGCACATACGGGGTCGTGGCGGTGGTCGCGAACACCACGGTCTCGCACTCCAGGGCGCTGCCCGGGTCCGGGGCGAAGGAGGCCCGCTGTCCGTGGGCCGCCGCGAGGTGCGCCGTGAGGGCCCGGCCGGATGCCTCGTCGAGGTCGTGGACGACGAAGCGGTCCGGCAGGCAGTCCGCGGCCACCAGGTAGTCGCAGACGGCGCGGGCGATGACGCCGGCGCCGACCACGCCGATCCGGGTGTCCCGGTGGCCCCGGGGCCGCAGTGCGCGGGCCGCCACGGCCGCCGACGCACCGGTGCGCGCGGCGCTGATGCCGGCGGCCTCCAGGCAGGCGACCGGGTGGCCGGTCCCGTAGTCGTTGAGGATCAGGACGGCCGAGGCCCGGGGCAGGCCGGCGGCGGTGTTGGCCGGGAATCCGGAGACCCATTTGATCCCGGCGAGTGCGGCCTGCCCGCCGTCGCCGGTGAGGTGGGCCGGGAGGGCGATGATCCGCGCCTCCGGCTTCCCGGGGAAGCGCAGGAAGCAGCTCGGCGGGTTGACGGTCTCTCCCCTGCCGTGGGCGCGGTAGGTGTCCTCGACGAGCGCCAGGATCTCCGGGCGCCCGGTGTCGAGGACGGAGCGGACCGCCGGGCCGGGAACGATCACGAAGTCAAACACGGCTCACATCCTTCGCCGCGGGAGCGGGCGTGCCGGCTGCGAGCAGGTGCGGCCATCTGCGGGCCACCCACTCGTCGTCGTAGATGGTGTCCAGGTAGTGCATGCCCAGGTCCGGGGAGATCGCGACCACCACGCTGCCGTGCGGGATGCGCCGGGACTCGCGGCGCAGCGCGGCGAGGACGCTTCCGGTCGATCCGCCGGCGAGCAGCCCGCGCTCCTTCGCCAGGGCCCGGCATGCCTGCACCGTGTCGGCCTCGCTGACGACGACCACCTGGTCGGTCAGTGTCTCGTCGAGTATCTCCGGACGTCTGCTGGCGCCCATCCCGGGGACGCAGCGCCGTCCGGGAGGGCCGCCGAATATCACCGAGCCCTCGACGTCGACGGCGACGATCCGGGTCCGCGGGCTGTGCTGCCTGAGGTAGGAGGCGCAGCCCATGAGGGTTCCGGTGGTTCCCGCGGCGATGAAGAGTTCGTCGACGCGGTCGAACTGCTCGACGACGGCGCGGCCGGTGCGGGCCCGGTGCGCCTCCACACCGGCGGGGTTGGCGTACTGGTTCAGCCAGTGCAGGGTGGGGTCGCGCAGCATCCGCAGCCGGATGTACTCGATGCGGGAGTTGAGGTATCCGCCGTTCCGGTCCCGGCGGCTGATGACGACGACCTCGGTTCCGAGCGCTTCCATCATCCGGATCGACTGCGCGTTGGTGTTGGGGTCGGTCACGCAGGTGAGGGGATACCCCTTGGCCGCGCAGATGACGGACAGCGCGATGCCCAGATTTCCCGAAGTCGATTCGATGAGCCGGGTCCGCGGACGAATGCACCCGGCCTTCTCCGCCTCCTCGACGAGCGCCACCGCGGTTTTGATCTTGATCGAGCCCGCCGGATTGCATGCCTCGATCTTCAGGAAGCCGCTGCTGCCGGGAACGTATTCGTCTATCCGGAGAAACACGTCCTCCACGACGAGGTCATGGGCTTCGTTCGCGATCATGTGACCGCCTCCCTCGGGATGTGGCGGGCGGGCCCGGCCGCCGCCCGTGCGGACGCCGCGCCCGGCATGCCCGGCCTCAGCCCAGATCGCCCGCGGGGGTCTGGGCCGCCAGCAGGTGCACGACGTCGGTGAGGCGTCCGCGGCGGCGGAAGGCGGCACGCTGCCGGTCGGCTCCGGTACCGGCCGCCCGCAGCCGCCGCAGGCCCGTGCCGGCCAGCCGGCGGTCGCCGGTCTCCTCCAGTGCCGGGCCGATGTGCCGCTCCAGGGCGTCGACGACCGCGCCGGTCTCCGTGACGCCTCCGGTGACGGGGTCCATGCACTGCCCGTGCAGTCCGTCGCGCGCCGCCCGCCAGCAGCCCGCCCGCAGCAGGTCCGGCGACAGGGGCGGACCGGGGTCGCCGCGGGCGACGGCGTGCAGGGCCGTCACGGCGAGGCCGCGGACCAGGGTGGCGAACAGCACGCTCTCCTCGGCGGTCATCGGCACGTCGGCGACCCGGACCTCAAGGGTGGGGTAGCGGGTGGAGGGCCGGATGTCCCAGAAGAGACTGCGCCGGTCCACCAGGGCGCCGCTGTCGGACAGCGCGTCCACCAGCCGGTCGTGGTCCTCCAGGGAGGGGAAGTACGGCGGCGGGCCCGAGACCGGCCAGCGGCCCCACAGCATCCGGCGCCAGCTCGCGTAGCCGGTGTCCCGTCCGGCGAAGTAGGGGGAATTGGCCATGAGCGCGCTCAGCACGGGAATCCAGGGGCGCAGATGGTTGCTCACCAGCACCGCGCGTTCCGGGTCCGGTATGCCGATGTGCACGTGGACGGCACAGATGAAATGCTCCGCCACCAGCCCCCGGTAGGTGTCCGACTGGGAGAGGTAGCGGGGAAGGCCGGTCACCCGCAGCGGGGCCGCGCCGTCGAGCGGTGCGGTGCCGCAGGCGATGGCGCTGGCCCCGGCGGCCCCGGCCGCGTCGGCGACGGATGCCCGCATCCGCCCGATCTGCCGCCGGAGTTCGGCGGCCTCGGTGCACGGCGGGGTCTGTGCCTCCACCTGGCACTGCCCCAGTTCGGTGGTGACCATGTCCCCCAGCGCCGCCTCGGCGTGGCGGACCGCATCGCCCGCGCCGGAGACAACGCGATGGCTCACCGGGTCCACCAGAAGGTACTCCTCCTCCACCCCCATGGTCATGCCCGCGTGGGTCGCATGTCCCGGCTCAAAGGCATCGCCCGTGGGCAACGCCATGACGTCACCGGTCATGATCCCCACGGTAGGAGATGTGCCGGACCGCCGCATCCCGGGCCGGGACGGCGGCGGGGCGGGGAATGCGGGGAAGGGAACGGGCGAAGGAGCGGGCGCCGCGGACCGTCGGCGGGGCCGGCATTCTCCCGCGTTCCTCTGCGTTCGCCCGTGTTCTCCCGCGCTCTCCGCGTTCGCCCGCGCTCTCCCGCCCCTATCCGCCGGGCGGGGCGGCGGCCGGGCCGGGAGCCGCCGACGCGGGGGCGGCGGCCGGTGCGGGGGCCGGGGGTTCGCCGGGGAGGGGCTGTTCGGCCCAGATGGCCTTGCCGGTGGCGGTGTAGCGGCTGCCCCACCGGCGGGTGAGCTGGGCGATCAGGAACAGGCCGCGTCCGCCCTCGTCGGTCAGCCGGGCCCGGCGCAGGTGCGGCTGGGTCTGGCTGGGGTCGGAAACCTCGCAGATCAGCGTTCCGTCCCTGATCAGCCGCAGCCCGATGGGGCCTCCGGCGTAGCGGACGGCGTTGGTGACCAGTTCACTGACGATCAGTTCCGTGGTGAAGGCCAGCTCCTCCAGTCCCCAGGCCGCCAGCCGGGCGGCGGCCAGGTCACGGGCCCGGGCGACCACGGCCGGGTCGGCGGCGAACTCCCAGTGGGCGGTGGCGTCCTCGGGCAGCGCCCGCACTCTGGTCACCAGCAGCGCCGCGTCCCGGGACAGCGGTGCGGTCAGCACCCGGCCGAGCAGCTCGCGGGCGATCTCGGCGGGCGGACGGCCGTCGGCGGCGGCCCCGTCCGGCAGCAGCCCGGGGCCGGGACCGGGGCCCGGCCCGGCGGGGCACAGCAGCGCATCGGTGGCGAAGACCAGCACGCTGCCCGGCTCCAGGTACAGCTCGACGGGCTCGAAGGGCTGTCCGCCCGCTCCCAGGGCCGGGCCCGGGGCGAGCTCCACCGGCCGGGTGCGGCCGTCCGGCCCGGCCAGCAGCGGAGCCGGATGGCCCGCGCTGGCCATCACGCACCGCCCGGTGACCGGGTCGTACACGCAGTACAGGCAGCGGGTGCCGGCCGCCGCCCCCGGGCCCTGGGGCTGCTGCGGCTCGGTGGCGGCCAGCCGGATCACGAGATCGTCCAGCCGGGTGAGCAGTTCCTCCGGGGCGAGGTCCAGGTCGGCCAGGGTCTGCACGGCCGTCTGCAGCCTGCCCATGGTGGCCGCCGCGCCCAGCCCGTGCCCGGCCACGTCACCGATGACGAAGGCCACCCGGCAGGAGGACAGCTCGACCACGTCGTACCAGCAGCCGCCCACGCCCGACGCGGTACCGGCCGACACATACGTCCCGGCCGTCTCCGCGGCGCTGAGCTCCATCCCGGCCGGGGGCAGCAGACTGCGTTGCAGCGTCTCCACGGTGCGCAGCTCGCTGGTGTAGCGCCGGGCGTTCTCCAGGCTCAGCGCCGCCCGGGAGGCGATCTCCTCGATCAGCGGGACATCGCCGGGGGCGTAGGGCGCCCGTGCGCCCCTGCGCCACAGCCCCAGCACGCCCAGCACGTTGCCCCGGGCGTACAGCGGGACGAACAGCGCCGACGTCACCCCCTCCGGGAACAGCAGCCGCAGCCGCTCCTCGTCGATCTCCAGCTCCTCGCGCCAGGCGGCCATGTCGGGCACCAGCACGCTTCCGCCGCCGCGCAGGTTCTCGCTCTCCGACTCCCGGGCCCGGACGGTGTCGCCGACCTGGTACGTTCCGGCGGGCCACACGCCGTCCGCCGAGGCCACGGCGGTCCGGCGCAGCCGTGTCCCGGGGACGAACGCGTCGGCCTCCCGGCCCTCGAACACGGTGCCGGACAGGTCGATGCTGGCCAGGTCGGCGAAGGCGGGCACCAGGATCGCGGTCAGCTCCTCGGCGTTGCGGGTGATGTCCAGGGTGCGGCCGACCCGGGTGGCGGCGTCGTACAGCAGCCTGAGCCGCTGCCGGGCGACGTACTGCTCGGTGACATCGGTGAAGACGGCGGCGACGCCGACGGCGCGGCCCTGCTCGTCGGACAGCCGGAAGGCGGACAGCGACACCATCCGCTCCTCGCCGGGCGCGGCCAGCGGGCGCGCCGAGTGCTGCCAGCCGGTCAGCGGTTCCCCGCTGACGAGCACCCGCCGCAGCCGTTCCTCGATCGCCGAGGCGTCCTGCGGAACCACCAGGTCCGCCGTGCGCAGCCCGCGCAGCGGGCGCGGCTCCCGGCTTCCCGGGGCGCGCCGCCACTCCGGCCGCAGGCTGGCCCGCCGGATGCGCAGATCGGGCCCGCAGACGACCAGCCCGATGTGGCCCTGGCCGAAGAGGGCCCGGACCAGGGCACGGTCCTCCGTCCCGGGCCCGGCGGGCCCGGCGGGTCCGGCCGCACCGTCCGGCTGCCGGTCGGTGCCATGAGCATGCGGGGACGGATTCACGTGCCGGTCTCACCTCGGGAACGCGACAACTCCTGCGGCCATTGAAACCCGCCCCGGCCACCCGCGCATGGCGACGGCCGCCCCGCCCTCCGGGCGGGCGCCGGCCGGGCTTACCGTGTGTCCGGTGCTGGAAGGTTCCCCGGGAGCGGAGGGAGAGGGCCGGTGACCGATCCGGAGCACGGCGTCCCGTACCTGGCCGACGAGCGGAGCGGCCGTGCCTACGAACTGGATCCGCTGCGGTGGCGGGGCGACGACGGGGCGCCGCTGACCGTTTCGCCGCTGGCCGCGCCCGCCCCGGAGGACCTCGCCACCGGCTCCGGGACCCCCGGCGGTCCCGCCGCCCGGGGCCTGTGGCGCTACCGGGCCGCGCTCCCGCTGCCCGCCGGCCGGCCCGCCGTGACGCTCGGCGAGGGCGGTACGCCGCTCGTCGAGCGGGAGTGGGAGGGCGGGCCCGTGCGGTTCAAGCTGGAGTGGGCCAACCCGACCGGCAGTTTCAAGGACCGGGGCAGCAGCGTGATGATCTCGGCGCTGGCGGCGCGCGGCGTCACCGAGGTCATCGAGGACAGCTCCGGCAACGGCGGCTCCTCGGTCGCCGCCTACTGCGCGGCGGCCGGGATACGGGCCCGCATCCTGGTCCCGGAGGGGACCTCACCGGCCAAGATCCTCCAGAGCCGGGCGTACGGCGCGGACATCCGTCCGGTCCCCGGCGGCCGGGACGCCACGGCGGCCGAGGCCCTGCGCCAGTCGGCCGCGACCTGTTACGCCGGGCACAACTGGCACCCGTTCTTCCTCCAGGGCACCAAGACCCTCGCCTACGAGCTGTGGGAGGACCTGGGCTTCACCGCCCCGGACGCGGTGGTCACCGTGGCCGGTGCGGGCAGCATCGTGCTCGGCTGCGACCTCGGCTTCGGCGAGCTGCTGGCGGCCGGGCGGATCGCCCGGCGGCCCCGGCTGCTGGCCGCCCAGCCCGCCGCCTGCGCCCCCGTCCATGCCGCCTTCCATTCCGCCCCGGCGCCGGACTTCGGGCCGACGATCGCCGAGGGCGCGGCCATCCGGGAGCCGGTGCGGCTGCCGGAAGTGGTGGCGGCGGTCCGCCGCTCCGGCGGGGACATGGCGGCGATCGCCGAGGAGGACATCGTCGCCGCCGTCCGCGGCCTGGCCGCCCGGGGCCTGTACGCGGAGCCCACGAGCGCGGTGGCCGCCGCGGCGGTCCGCGTCTTCCGGGCCCGGGGCGCGATCCGGGACGGCGAGACCACAGTGGTGATACTCACCGGCTCCGCCCTCAAGACCCCGGCCGCCATGGACCGCCTCATCTCCCCCTCCGGCACCACCACATGACCACCGCACCGAAGTCGGCGGTCGAGAGCAACGGGGGGGCCTCAGGGGGCATGCCGATGGTGCTGGGTGATCCGGCGCAGGGGCGACGATCGTCAGAGCAGGTGGTCGGCCTTGCCGGCCTTTATCTCCCGGATGAGGGTACGCAGGGCTTCGGCCGTGTCGGTGAGGTAGTGGTTCTCCCGGCCCTGGACGGCGATGTAGGCGTTGCCCTCGGCGTCGGTACCGAACCGGAAGCAGTTGTTGCCCGCAGCGCAGAAGGGGTCTTCCCAGACGATGTCAGACATGAGCGTCCTCCTCAGAGCTGATCGGCGATCGCATGGATGAAGTCTCTCGACGCGTCGGCGGGCAGCGTGTTCTTGGCCATCCACTCCAGGTGCGCCTGGTACCGGGTGAGGTCGGTCGCGGTGTGCGTGAACACCGGTCCATGTGCCGAATCCAGTTGCACGGTGTCGAGTTGGGGGACTGCCCCTTCGGCATAGAGCATGGCGTGTCCTGCGCCCGGGAAGGCACCGCACTGCACGGGGATGACCCGGAGGGTGATGTTCTCGCGTTCCGACATCGAGCAGAGATGGCGGAGCTGCGCGCGCATCACTTCGCGGCCACCGAACTGCATGCGCAGCGCGGCCTCGTGGACGTATCCCTCGTAGGGACGGGCGATCTCGTCGACGACACGCTGGCGCTCCATGCGGTGGCGTACATGCAGTTCGACCTCAAGCCGTGACATGGGCGGCAGTCCGGAGCTGAAGACGGCACGCGCGTAGTCCTCGGTCTGAAGCAGTCCGGGCACATGCACGGTCTGGGCGGTGCGCAGGCGGGACGCGTGCCACTCCAGTTCGGCGATGTCGAGCATCCCGGCCGGCAGGGTCTCCCGGTACTGCTCCCACCAGCCGCGTTCCCGGTTGCCGGCCATCGCCACCAGTGCCTCGACGTAAGCGGTGTCTGAGCACCCGTAGTCACTCGTCATCATTCGCACACGTTCGGGGCTGATCACACGGATGCCCGACTCCATATTGGAGATCCGGGTGCGCTCCAGCCCCAGCAGACCGGCGACGTGATCGGTGCTTCTGCCCGCAGCCATACGGAGTTTTCGCAGCTCAGCGCCCAGACGTTTCTGACGCTCGGTGGGAGCGCGTCGACTTGGCATGCCGTCCCCTCTGTCGCTTCGGAGCCAGTTTGCCGCGCCTGGAGCCCGGGAGTCCAACCCATTTGAGGTAATTAGAACTAGAGCGGTGTTAATTTAACTCCCACTTCGCTAGCTTAGGGTGTCGCGCGAACCACGTACGGCTACGTCGGAAGTGCACCGCGTGGGCGTGCCCGCCTTTCCCCGGGGCGGGTGCGTTCGCGCCCGGGGAGGCGAGCCACCGGTGCGGCCGTCCATGCGCGTCTCATCGAACACCCCCTGTGCCCTGAGGAGTTCGCCCATGCCCGCCTCCCCCGTCCATGTCCCGCCGGTGCCCGCGCACTGGCTGCTGCCCGCCGATCCGGCCTCCGTGCCGCGCGCCCGCCGGGCCGTGACCGAGGCGCTGCCCGCCGGCTGCCGCCCGCAGCTCCGCGACGACCTGAGGCTGCTGGCCTCGGAACTGGTCACCAATGCGGTCCGCCACCACTCATGCGCGGACCGGGGCCAGTTGGTGGAGCTGGTGCTGTGGCCGGCCGACGGCCATTACTGGGTCGCGGTCTCGGACGGCGGCCCCGCGCTGTCGCTCGCCCCCGCCGATCCCGGGCCGGACTCCTGCGGCGGGCGTGGCCTGCTGCTGGTGGACGCGGTGTCCGCCGCCTGGGCGGTGGTGCCGCGCCCGGCCCGGGGCAAGTCGGTGGTGGCCGGAATCCGTCTGGGGCGTCACACCTCTTGACCGTGGCCGGGAACAGGTCTAGACCTAACGGGGAAGGTATAGACCTGCGGAGGGCCAGTCGTGTGTCCTGCCGGTGGTTCCGGCATGTCCGGGCCGGGCCCGCCGCCGGTCGTCCATGCACCATTTGCTCCACCTCACCCCCCCACAACGAGGCCGGGAGCCCGGAAGCGGTGCCCGTGCATGCCGCCGGTACCGCTGCGCCTCCGGGACCCCGGCCTCGGCAGAGAAGGAGTCCGGCATGCATCCGAAACGAAGACTGGCCGCCCTGATAGGCGCGGTCATCGCTCCCGTGCTCGCGGTCGCGCTTCCCGCGCCCACCGCCGCCGCACACGGCTATGTGTCCTCACCGCCCAGCAGGCAGGCGCAGTGCGCGGCGGGCACGGTGAGCTGCGGGCAGATCCAGTGGGAGCCGCAGAGCGTCGAGGGCCCCAAGGGCCTGCGCTCGTGCAGCGGCGGCAACGCGCAGTTCGCGGAGCTCGACGACGACAGCAAGGGCTGGCGGGTCACGCCCGTCGGCAGCACCGCGACCTTCACCTGGCAGCTGACCGCCCGGCACGCGACCAGCACCTGGCAGTACTTCGTCGGGAACCAGAAGGTGGCGGAGTTCCACGACGGAGGCGCACAGCCCGGCGCGACCGTCAGCCACCAGGTCAGCTTCGGCGGCCTCACCGGGCAGCAGAAGGTGCTCGCCGTCTGGAACATCGCCGACACGGCCAACGCCTTCTACGCCTGCATCGATGTGCAGATCGGTGGCGGTGGCGGCGGCGGAGGGGGCGGCGGCGGGGACGACGACCCGGCGTGCCTGCCCGCCCGCTGGGACCCGAACGCCGTGTACACCGGCGGCTCCACCGTCACCTGGAACGGTCACAACTGGCGGGCCAAGTGGTGGGTGAGGGGCGAGGAGCCCGGCACCACCGGCCAGTGGGGCGTCTGGGAGGACCTCGGCGCCTGCTCCACCGGCTGACGGCCGCCGGGGCGGGATTCCGCCACGGCCGATGCAGCCGCCCGGGCCGGTCCCGGGCGGCTGCATCGGCTCAGCGGCTCACCGGCTCACCGGCTCAGCGGCTCAGCGGCTCAGCGGCTCAGCGGCTCAGCAGAACTTTCCGCCGCTGCAGCCGAAGCCCCACGCCAGGTGACGCAGGCCGTCGGAGATCTTCCGGCGCCACGGGCCCAGCAGCGGGTCCCGGGGATTGTGCGCGAAGTCCTGCGCCCCGGTGTAGATCCCCGCGGGGGAACCGGAGACCAGTTTCTTGAGAGCCTGCTCGTAGACGTTGCCGCGCATGATGCTTTCGAAGGTCTCCCTGGCCGCCTCGTGGTCCCCCACGGCGAGGTGTCCCAGCAGGTCGGCATAGCCCAGCGGACTCATGTCCTGGTGCACGCTGAGGAAGGGGACCTCCGGCTCCGGCCTCTCCGACTCCTCCGGCTCCGGGTCACCGCCCACGGGCTCCGGCTGCCGGGTGAGCTCGGTGTAGCAGGCGTCGTAGTCGCCGCTCCGGAAGGAGCAGAGCCGGGCGAGGAAGTGCACCTCGTTCATCACGATCATCTCGTTCGCCATCACGCGGTTGACGTCGTCGATGGTGAGGCTGCGGTCGATCTCCATCTGGAGCCGGAAGTTGAACAGCGTGAGCTGGTCGTACTCCTCCTGCGTGAGTTCCCGGCCCAGGAACAGGTCCTTGTCCGACGCGGCGGGCCTGGTGTCACCGCCGGAGGTGCCCCGGCCGCCGCCGGCGGGCTTGGCCGAGGGGCCGTGCGGGAACCACGTGCCGCTGCTTCCGGTGTTGCCGGGCGTTCCCGGGTTGCCCTGGAAGTTGGTGCTGCCGCCGGACGAGCGCTTCGACGAGCCCGAGGAACCCCAGCCCCTGCACTGGGCGGCGTCCTCGGGCGGCAGCATGTTGCAGTCCAGCAGGCCCGAGGGGTCGGTGTAGGTGAGCGGGTTGTTGCGGGCGTAGCTGTAGCCCTGCATCTGGTCGGCGCTGGTCACGTCCAGTACCGGGTCGGGGCTGAGGAATCTGCCGGTCTGCGGGTCGTACTGCCGGGCCCCCACCTGCACCAGCCCGGTGCCGGGATCGTCGGTCTTGCCGAGGAAGCCCTTGTCGTCCACCCAGGTGCCGATGGCCCCCTCGGTCCGCTCGCTGCCGAAGGGCATCGTGTACCGCTTGGCGAAGTCCTGGTTCAGCGCCTCGACCGCCAGGCTGGAGGTGCCGTACTGGTCACCGGCCAGATAGTGCACCTTCTCCTGCCCGGTGTCGTTGGTGCGCACGGCCACGGTCCGGTCGTCGGCCGCGTAGTAGCGCTGGGCCCAGACCCGGCCGTCGGCCTCCAGGCGGAACTCGGTGCTGCCCGCGTACAGCACGCTCTCGCCGTCCGGATTGCGGCGGATCAGCAGCCCTCCGTCGGCGTCGTAGAGGTACTCCGTGGTGCCGGCCGTGTCCTCGGCGCGGGCCAGGCGGTTCTCGCTGTTCCAGCTGAGCTGCTGGTCCCCGGCCGGGCCGGGCCGGCCGGTGGTGTTGCCGGCGTCGTCGTAGCGGAACTCCTGGTCCGGCTCCCCGGCGCAGGTGCCGTCGGTGACCAGCCCGGTCAGCGCGTACGGCCGGGCCGGGTCGGTGTAGCAGTACGCGGTGGTCTGCGTCCCGCCGGCGGTGCGCCGGGTTTCGCCGGTGCGGCTGCCGGAGGCGTTGTCGTAGCTGTAGCTGGTCCAGTGCGGGGCCGGGCCGCCGAGGTTCGAGGCCGAGCGGTTGCCGGTGGAGCAGTCGCCGGCGGCGGGCGTCCACACGTCCGTCAGCCGCCGCTGCCCGTCGTAGGAGAAGCACTGCAGGTCCGCCGCGGACGTCCCGCCGAGGTGGGTGGGGTCCTCGATGGACAGCACGTTCCCGGCGTCGTCATAGCGGTAGTTGAGGTCCTGGAGCATGTACGGGTGGGTCTGGTCGGTGACATGGCTGCGCAGCAGCCGGCCGGTTCCCTCCTCGTAGGTCTGGGTCAGGTAGGTCTTCTGGCGTTCCGGGCTGCTGGACAGGCCGAGGGTGAGCTGCTGGGGCCGGCCCTGCGGCGAGTAGTCGGCGTGCAGCAGGTAGCCGGCCGCGCCGGTGACCTTGGTGACCAGGCCCAGGGCGTTGCGTTCGTAGGAGACGGTCTCCTGCGGCAGTCCGCCGAGCGCGGGCTCGGTGACGCTGCCCAGGGTGCCGTCGATCCGGTAGGCGGCGGCGAGCGGGATGGTCTGCGGGGCGCCGGCGGCGACCAGCGGGTCGTCCGCGTCCAGCCGCATCTCCTCGCCGGTGACCCGGTAGAGGCTGTCGTAGGCGGTGATCTGGCGGGTGTAGGCGAGGCCGTCCGTGCCGCCGACGTAGCGGGTGGAGCTCTCCGGGTGTCCCTTGACCAGGCCGTCGTAGGTGTGGCCGGTCATCCGGGTGGCGTCGCTGACGGTGCCCGCCCAGGTGCCGGTGGGCCGCCCCAGGGCGTCGTAGCGGGTCAGGACGGTCTCGCCCCGGGCGTCGGTGCGGGAGGTCTCCAGGTCCAGGGCGTTGTACTGCTTGGTGAGCCGTCCGCTGGTGGGGTCGTCGATCTCCACGGTACGGCCGTACAGGTCGTAGCTGTGGGTCCGCACGGCCCCGCCGGGGTCGGTGAGGGTCAGCAGCCGGCCGTCCGGGGCGTACTCGAACCGTGTCGCCAGATGGCCGGAGCCGGCCGCGCCGCCCCAGTCGGGGTCCTCCGGGTCGGGGCCGTTGTAGCTGCGGCGCTCGACGGTGCGGCCGCGGACGTCCACCACGGTGCGGGCGGCGGTGCCGCCGGTCACGGCGCTGGTGGCGGTGGAGTCTCCGGTGTAGGAGGTCTCGGTGGTCCACCGCTCGGTGCCGTAGACCAGCAGGGTGTCGGCGACGGTCCGGCCGGCGCCGTCGAAGGTGATGTTGTGCTGGCGCGGCGCCTCGCCGTACTCGGCGCGGGCGTAGGTGCCCTTGGGTTCCGTGGCGGGGTCGAAGATGTCGGCGTAGGTCTGGAAGGCCCGGCCGGCGGAGTCGTAGCGGGTGTCGGTCAGCAGCCGGCCGCCCTGGGCGGCGGGGGCCTGGGTCTGCAGGGGCCGCAGCAGCGAGTCGTAGATCTCGTAGGTGGTCAGGTAGCTGGTGCCGTCGGCCTTGATCCGGGAGGTCGCGATGGAGGACTGGCCGGTGTTGCTGATGCGGTACTCGAAGGTGAGGTTGGCTCCGTAGCCGGCGGCCCGGTTGCGGTTGGGCAGCCAGACGGCGGTGATCCGGCCCAGTGCGTCGTGGGTGAGCTCGGTCTTCTTGAGGTTGGCGTCGTAGGAGCGCAGCGCCAGTGCGCGGCGCGGGTCGTAGAAGGTGCGCTCGATGTGGCCGAGCGGGTTGGTCACCGTGATCCTGGTGACCGGGCCACCGTCGGCGGGGGTGAAGGCCGTGGTGGTGGTGTTGCCCGCGGCGTCGGTGGCGGAGACCACGCGGCCCAGCGCGTCATGGGTGTTGGTCATGACGGTCTGCCAGCCGGTGGGGTGCCGTTCGCCGCTGCCGGCGGCGGCCGGGTAGCCGGTGGGGCGCCCGCTCCAGGTCACCTCGCCCTTGACGGGCTGCTGGCCGGGGGACCAGCCGGTGGCGTCGGGATTGTCGTAGACCGTGGCGGTGTCGTTGAGCACGTCCCCGCGCCGGCTGCTGTCGGCCGGCAGGTCCAGATCGGCCTCGCCGGCGGAGCAGGGCCGGGCCACGGTGCGTTCACGGGACGTGGTGGCGATGATGCCGAGCGCGTCGTTGCGGGCGTACCAGGTGCGGGTGCAGGTCTCGTCCCCGGAGACGCCGTCCTGGCCGAGGTCCTCCTGGAGCCGGGCCATGCCGTAGTCGTCGTAGGTGGTGCGCTGGGTGCGGGAACGCCAGGCGCCGGTGGCGGTGAGCAGGGTGTGGTCGGTGGTCTTCGCGATCCGGACGTAGCGGGCCTTCGCATCGCGGGCGTCGGGCACGCTCTGGGTGGCGGTGGTCCGCGACCACGGCTCGTGGACCCGGGTGCTGAGGGCGGTGGCGCCGTCGTAGGTGATGCTCTGCCGGATCATGCCGGCGTACTGCTCGTGGTCGGTGACGGCGGGGATGGCCAGGCCGGGCAGGGAGACGGCGGTGAGCTGCCGGCTGCGGGCGGAGCCGTCGGCGAGGCGGTCGCCGTGCATGCCCTGGAAGAACACCGAGGTGGTTGCGGTGCGCACGGCCTGGAGGTTGCCGGTGCGGGTGGTCACCTTGCGGTAGCCGCGCCACTGGGACCAGGTGCGGTCGGATTCGGGCAGGAACGGGTCGTGGTTGTAGGCCCAGGCCGCGCCGGAGTATGCGTAGGCGTGCTCGACGGGCTCGTTGTGGCCGGTGGGGTCGGCCAGGACCACGGCCTCCACCCGGTACTTGTGGAACCAGTCGACGGAGGACTCCTGGGCGCCGTTGATGTGCCAGTACTGCGGGAAGCAGGAGCGGGTGTTGGTGTCCTCGGCGGCACCGGTGAGCTCGCTGCGGCGGCATTCCGGTTCCGAGTAGGTGACGGTGATGATGCCGCCGGTCTCGGAGGTGACGGTGTTCAGCCGGGGGCGGTGCAGCGGCAGGATGTCGTCGACGGCATCCACCCGGTTGGGCCGCATGTGATAGGTGAACTCCACGGGGTTGACGGTGATGGCGGTGCCGGTGTGGCCGGTCCGCTGGAGGGAGGTGAGCACCAGGGTGTTGTCGGAGGTGTCACCGATGTCCCCGGGGTCCAGGTAGTCCTGGGTGAGGTCCCAGGAGTCGACCTTGTCGTAGGCGGCGGAGGAGGCGTTCCAGCTGTAGGAGGCGATGCCGGTCAGCCGCTTGCGGGTGAAGAAGGCGGGGCTCTCGGCCAGGCAGTCGGTGTCGCCGCTGGTGCACAGGGCGTCGAAGGGGACGTCGGGCCAGTTGTCGGCGGTGTCCTCGTTGAGGTCGGTGCAGTCGGCGGCGGTGCAGCGCTCGGCGTAGAAGAAGCGGACCCGGGCGTCGGCGCTGCGGGTGAACAGGCTGTCCTTGCGCTGGCCGTAGTCGATGCGGGTCAGGTAGCCGCCGCGGGTGTAGGCGGTGTCGGCCGAGGACGCGCCGTTCTTCTTGTAGTGGTTGGTCTCCTTGGTGTACCAGTACGTCGCCACGTTGCCGTGGGTGTCCTCGACGTAGTCGAGGTTCCACCGCCATGCCTGGGTCACCGACCGGTCCGCGAAGGTGCCGCCCTGGCTGTAGCCGGGCTCCCCTGAGTCGTCGCCGAAGACCGGCACGGTCCACACCGAGTGGGTGCGCTCGGTGCCCGCGCCGGGCAGCTTGTGCAGGCCGAAGACGTACCTGGTGCCGTCCCCGGTGACGACGGTCCAGTGCTCGCCGTTGTCGTCCCCGTTGGCCGCGCCCGTGGAGCGGGTCACCGTCGAGGCATCGTCGTTCTCCAGCCGCCAGCGGCCGGTGGCGTCGTCCTTGACGAGCTGGTTGGCAAGGCCGTTCAGGACCAGCGTGGCGTTGTCGAACTTCCAGCACCGGTCGTGGACGTCGTCGTGACCGTCCTTGTCGCAGCTGGTGTAGGAGCGCTCGATGTAGGACTCGGTCAGGGAGAAGCCCTCGCCGACCTGGCTGCCCTGGTTGTTGGTGGTGGCGGTACGGCCGTCGACCGAGCCGGAGTCGTAGGACAGGGACAGGCCCGGAGACGGCCCGGCGGCCACCGGCGGCAGATCCAGGGCGTAGGACCAGGTGAAGGAGCCGGAGCTGCCTCCCGCCTCCCAGGTCGCGGACTCCGACAGCGGGGTGGCGGAGTAGTCGCCGCTTCCGGTGCCGCCCGACCCGGCGGAGGCCGCGGTCACGGCCAGCACGGCCGGCCCGGAGGCCGCCGCGGTGCGGGCGGCGCCGTCTGCGCCGGACGGCGATCCGCCGATCCGGGCGGTGACGGTCTGCCCCGCCCGGTCGTTGACCGAGTCCAGCGGGGTCTGCTCCCGGCACTCCGGCTTCTGCGGAGTGGTCAGGGCGCAGCCGGGCAGTTCCACCAGCCGCAGCCGGCCCGCCCAGTCACCGCCGATCGCCCCGGCGAACCCGCTGTAGTCCACGCTCACCTCGGTGCCGTCCGGCGCGGGCAGATCGGCGGTGAGCAGCACACCGGTCACCCCGGCGGCACGGGCCGCCTCCTGGTCCAGCACCTCGACCTCCGGCCGGCTACCGGCCCGGCCGGCCCCGGCCGGCCGCTCCGCCGCCTTCGCGGAGCGGGGCACCCGCAGCTCCACCGGCAGCCCGCCGGGCCGCAGCGCGGCCGAGCCGTCACCGGACGGTGCCGCGGTGTCCTCGCCCGGCTCCGGCCAGCCGGCCGCGTCGCCGGAGCGGCGCGCCTCCTCCGCCTGGGCCTCGTTCTCGGCGCGCGAAGCGGCGACCAGTTCCCGGGCCTCCTCGGCGCCGAGCCCGGTCACCTCGCTCACCTCGCTCGCCCGGGGCTCGGGCAGTTCCGGGCGGCCCAGGCCGCCCGGGCCGTCCGTGGCGGCCCCGGCCATGGGCGCGAATCCCAGGGGCATCAGCAGGGCGAGAAGCGCCGCCGTGATCAGTGTCCGGCGGGCGCGCCGCCCTGCCCGGTGCCCGCGCCGTGTGGAGGTGCCTGTACCTGTCCGCATCAAGAGATCCCGCCCATGCCGTGGTGTCGGTCGGAGGAGAGGTCGGTGGAAAGGGGAGAGCGCAGAGGAGAAGCCGGAGAAGACGGTGGAGAGGGTCGAGACGGTGGAGGAGGAGAGGGAGGGGGCGGGCCGCCGGTCCGGGCCGCCGGGCCCGGGCGCGCTGCAGGGGCGGGGACGCGGCGGCCCGGTGACCGCGTCCCCGCCCGCCGTCACAGGCCGGTCACCTCGGCGACCTGCTGCTCACTGGCCAGGGCACCGGACCAGACACGCACATCGGTGATCCGGCCGGGCAGGTGGTGCCCCCAGGTCTGGTCGCTCATGCCCTTGCCGACCGCCAGTTCGCCGGCTCCGCTGAGGGTGGCGAACGCCCCGGGTTCGCCATTGCGCTCTCCCCCGACGTAGAGGCTGATCTTCCCGAACGGGGCCTCGTAGGTGCCGGTGAGGCGTACCTCGCCGTCCAGCACGGCCGGTTCGTCGGAGCTGACGGAGGAGAAGGTGCCGTCGCTCAGCCGGCGGCCGAAGTGCCAGATACCGACCGGCAGTTCCCGTTCCTCTCCCAGGTCGTCGATGACCAGGTCCTTGCCGGTCAGTTCGAACCACAGCCCCCAGGCCGAGCCGTCGGCGGTGCGCTGGCCGACGACCTGTGCGGCGTAGCCCACGGGTTTCGCGGCCAGCGCGGCTCCGTCCGCCTCGACCGAGGCGGTGACCGTGAAGGAGCCGCGGTCGTCCACCACCGGGCCGGGGGTGGTGCCCGCCGCGTCGGTGCCGTTCAGCGCGAGTGCCTCGCCGTCCAGGACGGCGCCGCCCTCCAGGGCCAGATCCCGGCCGTAGCCGGCGCCCGCGTCGGGCAGCGGGCCGCCGCCCTCGGCGCCCTGCGGGTCCCAGGCCGCGACCAGTTCGGTGTCGGCGTACCCCTCGGTGGTCAGCACCCGGGCTTCCCTCTTCACTTCCTCCCTGGTCAGCGCGCGCTGCCAGACGGCGACCTCGTCGATGCTGCCGGCGAAGTGGAAATGGCGGACCCCGGCCCACTGGTAGCGCCCGATCTGCAGGGGGCCGGGTGCCGCCCAGGAGCCCTCGTGGTAGGCCGTGCTGTACTGCTGGCGGCCGTTCACGTACAGGGTGAGTGCGCCGGTCCGCGGGTCGTAGGTGCCCGCCACATGGGTCCACACGCCGAGCTGCGGTTCCAGCACCGAGAACCTGCCGAAGTACGCCCGGCCGGTGGCTTCGTCCGACTCCTTCACCCCGAAGAACCAGATGTCGCGATCCGCGAGGTAGGCGAGGATGAAGGGGCTGTACTGCTGCCCGTCCTGGGACAGGATGATCTGGTCGTTGTCCTTGTGGTCCAGGCGCACCCAGGCGGCGACGGTGTAGGGGGAGCGGGTCTCCAGCACCGGCCCGGCCGTCCGGGCGTGGTCGTCGGTGCCGTCCAGGAGCATGCCGCGGTCGGTCACGGGCTCGGGCAGCAGTTCCCCCGAGGAGTCCCGGGTGAGCAGGCCGCGCCGTCCCCGGTCGTCGCGGGCCGCGCCGCCGTAGAGGGTGGCGTCGTGCTGCGGGGCGCCGTCGGCGGTGGCGGAGTCCACGGCGGGGCCGGTGGTCTCGCCGAAGTGCCAGCGCGCCACCGGGCCGTCGCCCATGGCGACCAGGAAGTCGAAGACCGCCTGCTCGCCCCAGCGTCCGACGGTGTCCTTGGCCCGCGCGGTGACCTGGACGGTGCCGGACTCCTCCGGGTCGAAGGAGGCCGTCCAGGCGGAGCCGGAGGCGGTGGCGCTGCGCCAGGTGGTCTCGGTGGACAGCCGGTACTGGATGGCGGTGACGGGGTCGTCACCGGATGCGGCGCGGAAGGTGAGGGTGGCCTGCTCGCCGGGGCCGCCGGCGGCGGGGCAGTCGTTGGGCAGGCACTCCGCGTAGGGCGCGCCGATGCTGATCTGCGGTGCCTTCGGTGCGGTGGGGTCGACCTTGAAGTAGCACCAGCCCGGGGAGGACTGGGTGGAGTCGCTGGAGATGAACTTGATCTCGTCGTTCCACAGGTAGTACGCCCGGTTCCAGGCCCGGTAGCGGTAGAGGGTGTCCTCCGCCAGGGTGGTGGGCCAGTTGATGGTCATGGTGGTGCCGTGGCCCACATAGCCGGTGGAGGGACGCTCGGTCGGGGTGCGGGTGTTGGACCAGGTGCCGTCCGCGTTCCGCTTGTCCACGTCGAACACCGCCCGGCCGGTCATGCTGTCGCCGCCGGGGGCGGCCCGCACCGTGGCCTTGAGCGTCGGGTTGGGGCTGGCCACGATCTGCGGGGAGGAGGAACTCCTCTCGCACACCGTGCCGCTGCCGGTCACCACGCCCACGTTGGTCGGCTTGTCCGGCAGCGAGCTGTAGACCACCGACAGCACCGCGTCGTTGCGGAACCGCTTCCAGTAGCTGGTGTCGGACTCGCTGCGCGCCTTGAGCATCAGGTTCAGCCGGGAGAACTCCCCCTTGGCGAACTTCTTCACCGTGGAGGTCAGGGTGCTGGTGCTGAACTCCACCGGAGCCGGGGGCTGCGAGGGGCTGCACGCGGTGCCGCGCCCGTGGTTCACATTGCGGCTGCCCATGGTGCCCAGGTGCGAGGGGCCTGGCCACTTGGTGGACGAGGAGAAACCGTTGGTGCGCACCAGGTCCACGGTGCGCGGATCACACACGAAGGACCACGCCTGGGTGGCCCGGAAGGTGGCCTGCAGCACGTTCTTGCCGGCCAGCGCGTCCGGGGTGAACTGGAAGTACAGCCGCTGGGTGTAGTTCGCCGTGCTGCACACATAGCCGTTCCAGGTGCCGCACCGGCCGGTGCCCTTGCCGGTGTTCTCCGCGCCGTTGCCCCAGTTGTAGTTGACGTACCCGTCGGAGCGCAGCAGCGTGCGCCGCGACATGGACAGCCCCACCGGAGGGTCGATGTACAGCGGGAACGCCTCGGCCGGGGTGCCGGTCAGCATCTTCTGGTCCGGCACCAGGGTCAGCGCATCCTGCGACAGCTCGGTCTCCGGCTCGGCCACGGTGTCGGCGTGCCCGGGCTCGCGCTCGCGTGCCACCGCGCCCTCACCGGCCGCGTCCCGGGCGGCCGGGGAACGCCCGGCTCCGGCGGCGGACGGCTCTTCCGGGGCTCCCCCGGCCGCCGCGGCCTTCCCTGCGGAGTCCCACATCAGGGCCGGGGCGGCCTGGAACACGGCGTTGCCGTTGGCGTCGTCGGCGCGGAAGGTGCCGCCGGCGCCCTCGCGCAGGGTCAGCCCCTCGGCCGTCAGCGGGTACTCCAGGCGGCGCAGCGCCGGCTGGGCCGCCGCCTGGGGCGTCTTCACCACCAGGACGTGGGAGAAGCCCTCCGCCTCGGCGGTGACCTGCAGGTCCACACCGGGCAGGACCTCCCGGTACAGCGCACTCGGCCCGTCCAGCTCCGGCTCCGGGAGCGGATGCGGCCACTGGACGGTCAGGGTCTGCCCGTCCCGGGTGAGGGAGGCCATGGCCCGGTCGCCGCCGCCGGAGAAGCTCATCCGCGCCGCCGCCGCCCGGGGGCCGACCGTGCCGTCCTCGCGCACCTCCAAGGTGGCGTCCGGCTCGGTCCAGCCGCCGTCCGCATCCCGCACCCGGACCGGCACCGCCGACATCTCCAGCGTGAAGGTGCCGTCCTCCGGGTTGGCGAACACCGTGGTGTACTCGCTGCGTTCGCCGACGACCTCGACCTGTTCGCCGGTGCGCCCGGCCTCCGCCGACGCCCGCGCCGCCTCGGTGGCGGGCCCCTCCTGCGCCGTTCCGGTGACGCCTCCGTCATCGTCCGGGTTCGCCCGGGCGTCCGGTGTGGCGGTGAGCACCAGCGCGCACAGCGCGGCCACCGCACCCGCCCCGTGACGCCACCGCCGCGCGGCAGCCATGTTCACATCTCCCCCCAAAGCATGGAACTGATGTGGCAACCACGAATCTATCTACGGGTGTTGTGCTCTTGTCAATGGGACCGATCACCAGAACGCCGCCGCGGGGAGGGGGATGCGGTGCGCAGGCACCGCATCCCCCTCGGGTCCGTACTCCGCCGTGCCGCTTCCCGCCGCGGACGGTCAGCGGGGAGGGGCGACGGGGAGCCAGACCCGCATGGCGGTGGGGCCGTTCTCGGCCCACCGGTAGTAGGGGGTGAGGGCGACCTCGGCGGACGCCGTGCGCCCGCCGTCACCGCCGTCACCGCCGCCGGGCCCGGTGCGGTACGGCCATTCCGCCTCCGGGCCGGTGCGGGCGGTGAGCAGCGCGCGCACGCCCACCGTGCCGCCGTCGCCGTCCACCGGGGCGGTGCCGGGGTCCACCGCCAGGTCCTCCAGCACGGCACCGCCGGGCAGGGCGGCGGATTCGGCGCAGTAGACCAGCGGGCCGCGTTCCACCGCCACGCAGCCGCGCAGCGCGTCGATCCGCGCGTCGGGCCAGGTGAAGCGGGGCGTCACCGGCAGCCGCAGCCGGATCTCCTCGCCCGCGGCGAGCTCCCGGTCCAGCACCGCCCAGCCGGGGGCGGCAGGGCGCCGCCGGCCGCCCTCCTCCAGTTCGGCGCCGCGGGCCCAGGACGGCACCCGCAGCCGCAGCGCCACCGGGCCCGGCGGGGCCTGCTCCACCCGCACGGTGACCAGCCCGCGGTGCGGGTAGCCGGTCTCCACGGACAGGGCGAGCGGACGGCCGTCGCCCAGCTCGGTGGTGATCCGGGCGGGCGCGTACTGCAGCAGGGTCAGCTCCCGCTCCCCGGCCGCGGCCAGGTGGGTGTGCCAGGCGGCCAGGGTGCGGGCCACATTGGTCGGGCAGCAGGACACGTCGAACCAGGCGGCGCGGGTGCCGCCCTCCGCCCGCGGGCTGACCGCGCCGTCGTCGGTCGGTTCGCCGGGTGCCCGCTGCTGGAGCGGGTTGGCGTAGAAGAAGGCCCGGCCGTCGGAGCGCGGCGAGGCGGCGATGACGTTGTAGCAGGTCCGCTCGATGAGATCGGCGTACCGCACCTGGCCGGTGGCCAGGAACAGCCGCCAGGAGACCATCACCGAGGCGACCCCGGCGCAGGTCTCGCAGTAGGCGCGGTCCGCGGGCAGCTCCCAGTCCTCGCCGAAGCCCTCGTCCTGGTGGCGCGAGCCCATGCCGCCGGTCAGATGGGTGCGCCGGGCCACGGTGCGGCTCCACTGCCGCTCGATCGCCGTCAGCAGTTCCTTGTCCTCGTGCTCGACGGCCACGTCCACGGCCGCGGCGGACAGGTACAGGGCGCGCACCGCGTGGCCGCGCCACACCTCGGCGTGCCGGACGGGGATGTCGTCCTGGAAGTAGGCGCGGCCCAGCGGGATGTCCTTCAGGGTGCGGTGGCCGCGGCGGTCCAGGAACAGCCGCGCCTGGGCCAGGTAGCGGGGCTCGTCCAGGGCCCGGCCCAGTTCGGCCAGGCCGGCCTCGATGCCGGGGTGGCCGCAGATGCCGGGCAGCGGCCCGTCCGGGCCGAAGACGGCGCAGACGTGGTCGGCCGCGCGGCGGGCCACGGTCACCAGCTCGTCCTCGCCGGCGGCGCCCTCGCCGGCGGTGCGGACCCGGGCCACGGCGGCCTGGAGCAGATGCCCGGTGCAGTACAGCTCGTGGCCGAATTCCAGGTCGCTGTAGCGGGGCGGCCGGCCGGGGTGGCCGAAGCAGGTGTTGAGGTAGCCGTCCGGGTCCTGGGCGCGGGCGATGCGGGCGGTCAGGCGGCGGATCGCGGCCTCGTGGCGGGGGTCGCCGGTGCGGCCGTGCTCCCAGGACAGGGCCTCCAGCAGCTTGTAGACCTCGGAGTCGGAGAAGGACCAGCCGGGCCGCTCCGGGCCGGTGGTGCCCTCGGCCACCCGGTCGAAGTTGGCCAGCCAGCCGACCCGTTCCATCCACCGCTCGCAGTGGTCGAGGGTGGCGGTGGCGTTGGTGTGCTGGAGATCCGCCCACAGACCGCCGGTGAGCGTCACCTCGGTGAGGCCCAGCGGGCGCAGCGGGCCCCGGGACGGTGCCACGGGGCCGCCGGGACCGCCCGGGCGGCCGGGGCTGCCCGCTCTGCCGCCGTGCCCGGGGGCCCGGACGCCGGCGGCGGTGGGGTGGGGGGCGTGGTCCGCCGCGGTCATGTCGGTGTTCTCCCTCATGCGGTCAACGGGACGTCGGCACCCTCACGGGTGAGGACGGGGATGCGGTCCAGCGGCGCGTCGGCGGTCACGGTGCGCCCGCCGTCGTGGGTCGCTCCGGTGGCCGGGTCGTGCCAGCGGGTGCCGGCCGGGAGGTAGACCTCCCGGGAGCGGGCGCCGGGCTCGGCGACCGGGGCGACCAGCAGGTCCGGGCCGAGGAGGAACTGGTCCTCGACCGTCCAGGCGTGCGGATCACCGGGGTGGTCCACGAACAGCGGGCGCATCGGCGGCAGACCGCTGCGGGCGGCCTCGGCCATCTGCCGGTGCAGGTAGGGGCGCAGCCGCTCGCGCAGGTGCAGCAGACCGGAGAGGATGCGGTACGCCTCCTCGCCGAAGGACCACACCTCGTTGGGGCCGCCGCTCTGGTCGTGGCCGGTGGGGATGCGCGGCTCGCGGTCGCCGTGCAGCCGGAACAGGGGGCAGAACACGCCGAACTGGAACCAGCGGATCATCAGTTCCCGGTAGGCCGGGTCGCGGGCGTCGCCGCCGTGGAAGCCGCCGATGTCGCTGGTCCACCAGGGGATGCCGGAGAGCGCGATGCTCAGGCCGGCCCGGATCTGCTGCCGCAGCGACTCCCAGGTGGCGGGGATGTCGCCGGACCAGACGGCCGCCCCGTACTTCTGTGCCCCGGCCCAGGCGGAGCGGCACAGCAGCACGGTCGGCGGCTCGCCGTCCGCGGCCATGCCCTCGGCGAACAGCCGGGCGTTGTCCCGGGGGTAGGCGCAGGCGGTCTCGGCGCCGGGCCCGGCGTACAGGGCCAGGTGGGCCGGGTGGGCGGGGTTCAGTTCGGGCTCGCAGGCGTCCAGCCAGAAGACCCGGATGCCCAGCGAGCGGTAGTTGCGCCGGACGAGATCCCAGACGAACGCGCGGGTCTCCGGGTTGCTGGGGTCGTAGAAGGCGACCGGCATGGGCGCGGCCATGCCCTTGTCGCGGATGGTCTGGTGGAACTCCACGCCCTGGTCGGTGCCGGCCAGCAGGCCGCGGTCGCGGTAGGTCTCCCAGTGCTCGGAGAGCGGGGAGACGGTGGGCCAGACGGACACCATCAGCTCCACGCCCATGGCGGCCAGTTCCTCGGTCATGGCCTTGGGGTCGGGCCATTCGGCCGTGTCGAAGCGGTAGTCGCCCATGGCGGACCAGTGGAAGTAGTCGGCGACGACGACGGACAGCGGCAGGCCGCGGCGGCGGTGCTCGCGGGCCACCGCAAGCAGCTCCTCCTGGTCGCGGTAGCGGAGCTTGGACTGCCAGAAACCGCTTGCCCAGGAGGGGAGTTCGGGGGCGTGCCCGGTGGCGTCGGCGTACCGGGCGAGGACGGCGGCCGGGGTGGGGGCGGCGGTGAACCAGTAGTCGATCTCCCGGGCCTGCCCGGCCTGCCAGCGGGTGGCGTTGGCGGCGAACTCCACCCGGCCGAGCGCGGGCAGGTTCCACAGCATCCCGTAGCCGCGGCTGGAGAGCACGAACGGGATGTTCACCTCGCCGTTGCGCTGCACCAGGTCCAGGGCCAGGCCCTTGAGGTCGAGCCGGCCGTGGGTGCGCTGGCCCATGCCGTACAGCCGCTCCCCGTCGTAGGCGGCGAACTGCTGGTGGACCTCGTAGCCGCCGGAGCGGTTGCCGGTGAGGACGCGGGCGCCGGGCATCCAGAAGTGCTCGCGGCTCTCGGCCAGCAGCTCCTCCCCCGTGGAGGTGCGCCGGAAGGTGAGCAGCGGTTCGGGGTAGGCCGCGGTGCGGTCGAAGCGGACCTCGACGGTGAGCTCGCCGTGGACCAGCTCGGCGCGGTCCGTGCCGGTGGTGATCCGCGGCGGGGCGCAGGGCGGGGGTTCGTCCAGGGCGCCGTGGCTCACGGCGGGTATCCGGAAGCGGGAGGCCCGCACCCGGACGCTGTCGGCTCCCCACGCCCGGACGGTCAGCACCTCGTGCCGGTGCCGGACCTCCAGGCAGGTGGGGGACGTGCGGAAGTACACCATGAAAACGCTTCCCTTGAGAGGAGGTCGGCGGCCTGTCCGGGTTCTCCGGCGGCCGGTCAGTCCTTGACGGCTCCGGCGACCACGCCGCCGGCCACGAACCGCTGGGCGACCACCAGCAGCACGGCGGCGGGCACGGAGGCCACCACCGCGGTCGCCATGATCGAGTTCCACTGGGTGGTGTTGTTGCCGATGTAGGCGTAGATGCCGAGGGTGACCGGGACGGCGTCCGCGTTGCGGCTGAGCGTGGAGGCGAAGATGAAGTCCGACCACGCCCACAGGAAGGCGAACAGCGACACGGTGAGCAGCGCGTTGCGGCTGAGCGGCAGGATCACCGAGACGAAGGTGCGCCAGCGGCCCGCGCCGTCGATCCGGGCCGCCTGGAGGAGTTCCCCGGGCACCCCGGCCATGAAGGAGGTCAGCACCAGCACGCCGAACGGCACGGCGATGGTGGAGTCGGCCAGGATCAGGCCCCACACGGTGTTGAGCCAGCCCAGCCGCACGTAGACGGCGTAGAAGCCGATGGCCATCACCACGCTGGGGATCATCTGCACCACCAGCAGCAGGAAGCTCAGCGGTCCGGCGCCCCAGGGCCGGAGCTTGGCCAGGGCGAAGGCGGCCGGCGCGGAGACCGCCAGGGTCAGCGCCACGCACCCCAGGCCGATCCCCAGGCTGGTCGTCATGGCGGGGAGCTGGTCCCGCAGCACATTGCCGTAGCCCTCCAGGGTGGGGTCCCACGGGAACCACTGCGGCGGGTCGGCCCGCATGTCCTCGGTCCTGGTCAGCGAGACGTTGACCATCCAGTAGACCGGGAACAGCATCAGGGCGGTGAGCAGCACGCCGAGCGCGGTCTGCCACCTGGTCCGGCGGCGCCGGGGCCGGGCCGCCGTCCGGATCGTGGCGCTTCGGCCGGCGGTGGTCATGTCGTCCGCTCCTGTCGACGCTGGAGGTGGAGGTAGAGGAAGCCGAAGGCCAGGGCGATGAGCAGCAGCAGATTGCCGATGGCCGCGGCGGGCGAGAAGTCGGGCAGCCCGGTGCCGAACGCCTCCCGGTAGGACCACACGGCCAGGGTGGTGGAGGCCCCGCCGGGCCCGCCGGTGGTCATGATCCAGATGACGTCCACGACCTTGAGCGTGTAGACCAGCCCGAGCAGCAGGGTGATGCCGGACACCGGCCGCAGCAGCGGGAAGGTGATCCGCCAGAACTGCTGCCAGGCGTTCGCCCCGTCCAGGGCCGCGGCCTCGTACAGGTCCTCCGGGATGTTCTGCAGCCCGGAGTAGAGGATCACCAGGTTGAACGGGATGCCCAGCCAGATGTTGGCGGTGATGACCGAGACCAGCGCCCAGTCCGGGTCGGTCAGCCAGTTGACCTGCCCGATGCCGAACGCCTGCAGCGCCGCGTTGACGATGCCGTTGTCGCTGTTCAGCATCCAGGCCCAGACGGAGCCGGAGACGATCAGCGGCAGCAGCCACGGCACCAGGAACATCGCCCGCAGCAGCCCGGAGAGCCGGAAGTTGTTGCGGAAGAAGACGGCCAGGGCCAGGCCGATGGCGTACTGCGCGGCGATCGAGACGAAGGTGAACAGGAAGGTGTTGCGCAGCGCCGCACCGAAGCCGCGGTCCGTGAGGACGTCCCGGTAGTTCTCCAGCCCGGTGAACTCGGCCCCGCCCTGCACGAAGGAGCGCACGGTGTAGTCGTGCACGCTGAGGTCGATGTTCCGGTACAGCGGATAGGCGTAGCAGACCAGCAGGTAGACGATGAGCGGGGCGAGGAAGCCGAGCGCCGCCCACTGGGTGGAACGCACCCGGACGCGGGCCCGGGGGCGGCGGCGGGGGGCGGGGGCCGGCGTGCCGGCCCCCGCCCCGCGCGTCCGCCGGGTCCCCGGCGCGGGCCCCGGGGAGAGCTTGGTGGACACAGGCATGGGGAGTCGCTCCTCGGCCGGCCTCAGCCGAGCTCGTCCTCGGCCGTGGCCTGCGCCTCGGCGAGGGCGTCGGCCGGTCCGGCCGCGCCGCTGAGGGCCTTCTGCACGGCGGTCCACAGCGCCTCGGAGATGACGGGGTAGTCGGTGCCCAGGTTGTCGCTGGTGCGGCCGCGGGCCACGCGCACCGCGTCCACCCACGGCTGCAGGTCCGGGTTGTCCGCCAGGAGCTGCTGCTGGCCCTGGGCGGTCGGCGGGATGTAGTACGCGAAGGCGGTGGCGGTCTCGACCATGCCCTCGGGGGTGGTCATGCACTCCACGATCTGCTTGGTGACCTCGTAGCGGCCGGTGTCGCTCTGCACCGGGGCGGTGATGAACTCGCCGCCGGTGGGCGCGGGGGCGGCGCCGCCCTCCTGCGCCGGGATGGGCAGCACGCCGGTGGCGAAGTCCGCCCCGGCGGCACTGTTGACCTGCCAGGTGCCGTTGACCGCGAAGCCGAAGTCGCCGGTGAGGAACTCCTCCCAGGTGGTGTTCTGGGAGTTGTTGATCACCGAGTTGGGGGCGTGGCCGTTCTCCAGCCAGCCGGTCCACAGCTCCAGGGCCTCGGCGGCGTCCGGGGAGGAGAGGTCCCGCAGGTCGGCCCCGGCGCCCCAGAACCAGGGCAGGAACTGGAAGGAGCCCTCCTCGGTGCCGATGGCGGCGAAGGTGATGCCCTTGTGCCCGGCGCCGGTGACCTGCTCCAGGGCCGCGGTGAGCGACTCCCAGTCGGTGACCGCGGCGGGGTCCACCCCGGCCGCGTCCAGCACGTCCTGGTTGTAGTAGAGGGCGAGGGTGTTGGCGCCGATGGGTATGCCGTACGCCTGGCCGTCCAGCACGCCGGCCGCCAGCAGGTTCTCGTCGATGCCGGAGGTGTCCAGGCCGAACTCCTCCATGGTGGTCAGCATGCCGGTCTCGGCCAGCGTGGAGACGGCCGGGTTGTCCAGCAGGATGATGTCGGGGGAGGTGCCCTCCTGGGCCGCCAGCAGCGCCTGGTTGGTCAGCGCGGTGGTGTCGTAGGCGGTGCGGTCGATGGTGACGCCCGCCTCGGTGCCGCACTTGTCCACGCGCCCCGCCCAGTCGGAGGAGTCGTCGTGCTGCGGGTAGGGGTCCCACCAGGTGTAGGTGCCCCCGCCCTGGGCGCCGTCACCGCTGCCGCCGCTGCCGCCGGAGGAGCCGCCGGAGCCGGAGGAGCAGGCGGCGGCGCCGGCCAGGGTGAGCAGGGCGGCGCCGAGCGCCAGGGTGGTGCGGGCGGGTCTGGCGGGACGTCCGGTGGTACGGGTCATGGGGTGTGCTCCTTGTGGTGACGGGTGGGTGCCGGGGACGGCGGCGGACCGCTGCTGCCCCGGTCGACGAGTTCGGGTGCCAGGAGCCGCACCACATGCGGCTCCCGGCGGGCCTCCGGCTCGGTGATCCGGCGCACCAGCTGCCGGACGGCCATCTCGCCGAGGCGGTCGGGCGCGCTCTCGATGGAGGAGAACGGCAGGGAGAAGGTGCGGGCGAACTCGTCGGAGTAGCGGCCGATGACCGACAGGTCCCGGGGCGCCGACAGTCCGCGCGCGTGCAGCACGGAGGGCAGGGCTGCCGCCGCTGCCTCGTTGTTGAGCAGCAGGCCGGTGGCGGCCGGGTGGGCGTCCAGCACGGCGTGCAGACAGCGTCCGGCGGCGGGCTGCCGCGACTCGCCGTAGACGGCGTGCAGCCGGATGCCGCGGGCCTCGGCCTGCTGCACCACGGCGTCCTGGAGCCGCCAGACGTAGGCGCCGCCGCGCTGCACCACGTGCTCGGGCTGCGACATCAGGATGAGTTCCCGGTGGCGCAGGGCGTGCATGTGGTCCACCATCAGCCGGCCGGCCGCCTCGAAGTCGAGGTCGAAGACGTCCACCCCGGTGCAGTCGCCGGGCATGCCGACCAGGGCGCCGGGCCGGCCGGCCGATCGCAGGACGGGCAGGCGGGCGTCGTCCTGCGCGACGTTCAGCAGGACGACGCCGTCCACCATGCGGGAGTCGGTGATCCGGCGCAGGGCACGCGCCCCGTCCGCCTCGGTGACCAGCAGGGTGTCGTATCCCAGCGCGCGGGCGGTGTCGGAGACGCCCAGCATGTACTGCAGCATGGCGGGGGCGAACTCGTCCTCCAGGAACTGGGCGAGCAGCCCGATCACCATGGTCTCCGAGGTGGCCAGCGCGCGGGCGCCGGCGTTGGGGGTGTAGCCCAGCTCCCGCACCGCCCGCTCCACGCGCTGCCGGACCTCGGCCGAGATGGACCGCTTGCCGGACAGGGCGTAGGACGCGGTGCTGCGGGAAACCCCGGCGGCGCGCGCGATGTCGCCGATCGTGACCATCGAACTCCCTTTCTCTCCTCTGCTCCCCGATCGCCGGGTCACGGCCGGGCGGCCGAGAACCGGGCGAGGGTGATCCTGTCGATCAGGGGCGCGGAAGACGAGCGCAGCAGCACTCCGGGGAAGGTGTCCGAGGCGTAGCTGGTGCCGTCGAAGTTGGGCAGTTCCTCGGAGCGGAAGGTGAGGGTGTTCTCCCCCTGCTCCAGCGTCACGGGGACGGTGAGCTCCCAGAAGTTGTTCTCGTGGAACGAGTGCGGGAAGGTGACCCGGCTGGGCTCGGCGCCGTTGACCGAGAGGTCGGCGTGGCGCACCAGCGGGTCGGGGTTGTAGTGGGTGGCCTCGGACTGCTCGGGGTTGGCGTAGCGGATGCGCAGGGCGTGCAGGCCGGCCTGCTCGGCGGTGACCCGGAAGGTGAGGGTGTTGCCGTTGCCGGGGTCGCCGCCCACGCCGGTGACCGCGGTGCCGCCGTCGGCGAGGGAGAGCGCGGCGGGGGCGGCGGTGCCGGCGAGTTCCGCGTCCTCGGCCTGGTAGGTCCGCGGGTCGAGTGCGCCGCTGGTGGGCCGGACGGTGATCCGGTCGACCAGGGTCTTTCCGGTCAGCCCGGTCAGGGTGACCTTGTTGATGCCGCCGGAGAGCGAGACCGCCGCCCGCGAGCTGCCGCCCTGCGCGTCCAGCACGTCGTGGCCGTTGACGGCGAGGCGGGCCTTGCCGCCGCCGAGGAGGCGGACGTCGAGGGTGGATTCGGCGTCGGCGGCGGAGTACACCCAGAAGGTGACGCCGTCGCCCCTGCCGAGGCGCGCGGCGCCGGAGCCGGAGGCCGGGCGGTTGCCGGGCAGGTCGTAGACCGGGCGGGCGCCGCCGGTCATGGCGGCCAGTTCGGCGTCGTGGACGGCGGTGTCCGCGCCGGGCGCGGGCAGCGTCAGCGTGATCCGGTCCACGATGGCGTCGCCCCGGGTGGCGCCGGTGCCGTCCAGGCTCTGCGCGGCGAGGGTGAGGGTGTGCTCGCCGGCGGTCAGCTCCACGGTGGTGTCGGTGTGGTCCCAGACCACCCACTTGTAGCCCAGCGGCAGGAACAGTTCCTGTTCGGCGCCGCCGTCCACGGTGAGGAAGACGTTGGTCGGTCCCTGCTCCTCGATCAGGCCGTAGGTGTTGAGGGAGTTGGCGAAGACGCTCAGGTCGTAGGTGCCGTCCCGGGGCACGTCGACGGTGAAGGACAGCCGCCCGTCGGAGCCGGTGCGCAGGCCGCCGACGTTGTATCCGCCGGAGGTGTAGAACTTGGACACGTCGGACGGGGAGCCCTCGGGGCCGTTGCGGCTGTAGCCGCCGCCGGTGTACTCGGCGTCCTCGGCCTCGTAGCTGCCCTGCCACAGGGCGGGGGCGGCGGAGGTCTCGGTGCCGGAGCCGGCCGGGGTGAGCACGATCTCGTAGGCGGAGGACTCCTCCAGTGCGGGCAGGGCGCCGTCCTCGCCGCCGAAGTCGAAGGCCACGGTGGCGTCCTCGCTCACCGGGAGGTCGGTCTCGGTGATCAGCCGGGGGCCGGGCGAGTCGCCGATCTGCCCGGTCCAGGGGATCTCCCGCACCCAGGCGTGCACGGCGGAGCCGAACAGCTCCCGCGGCACGTTGGCGAACCGGATGTGGCCCTTGCCGGAGGTGCCGCCGAACAGCGCGCGGGCCTGGGCCTTGTCCTCGTCGAGGGTGGCCACGCCCTGCAGGGTGTAGTTCTGCCCGGGGAACGGCGGGGTGACCTCGACGGTGTGGCCGGTCATGGAGCCGTAGGCGTTGTACAGCCACCACTGGCCGTTGCCCCGGTTGGACTGGACGGCCGAGTCGGAGAGGTTGCCGTCGATGTTCCAGTAGGCGATGTCGGCGTCGACCTTGGACTCCTCGATGGCGGAGATCCACTGGATCATCTGGCCGGGCACCGAGGTGTGGTAGTTGAAGGCGTACTCGTTGATGTTGACGGGCAGCTGCCTGCCCTCGTGCTCGGTGCCGGCGAACACCTCCTGCTCCCAGACGCGGTAGCGGGCGACGCTGGTGCGCACCTGCTCGGGGTGGCTGAGTTCGTGCCAGGTCATCACGTCCGGGACGGTGCCGGCCTGCACGGTGTGCTCCAGGAAGCCCTTGACCTGGGCGTACAGCACGCTGGTGTTGGGGCCGGCGATCCGCGCGTCCGGCATCTTCCCCTTGATCAGCCGGTAGAAGTCGTCCCAGGTGGCGAAGTAGTCGGTGGGGTCCGACAGCCAGCTGACGCGGTTGTAGCTCCATTCGCCGGTGCCGAACATGTTGCCCTCGGGCTCGTTGAAGGGCACGAAGACGATGTTGTCCTGGTATTCCTCGGGAAGCTGGAGCACCTGGTCGACCTGCTTGGCGACCTTCTCCCGGTACGTGGCGACCTTCTCCTGCGGGGTGTCGCCCTCCCACTGGTAGGGGAAGCCCCGGTGGATGTCGGTCATGTAGATGTAGACGTCGCCGTCGGTGGAGTCGGCCAGCGGCTTCACCACTTCGAGGGCGTCGGCGCCGGGGTGCTGCGGCCCGTCCTGCGCCTTGGTGGAGACGGTGCGCAGGTTCATGCCCTCGATGAGGTTGTTGGTGGGCACGTCCTGCCCGTACAGGCCGTAGAGGGTGCCGGCGGCGCCGCCGTGGAAATCGCCGGTGGCGGTGGCCAGGTCGATGGTGAGCTCGCCCTCGCGGACCACGGTGACCTCGGCGGTGACCTGCCGCCCGGCGGCGGTGCCGGAGACGGTGAAGGTGCCGGGCTCGGCGTAGTCGGCGGGATCGGCCGCGTCCCAGGTGACGGGAACGTCCCGGTCGTAGCCGTCGGAGAAGGCGGCGCGGACGGCGCCGGGCAGCGCGGGGGCGGTTCCGGTGGTGGTGCGGACCTCGAAGGCGGTCCGGGACAGTTCGGTCATCTCGGGGGTCTCCCCCACGGTCTGCGCGACCTGTTCGGCGGTCAGGGCGGTGTGGTAGACGGCGAAGTCGTCCACGGCCCCGTCGAACAGCGGGTCGGGGTAGAACGACTTGCCGAGATAGCCGGCGAAGGAGGTGGCGTCGTCCAGCAGGGCGGCGGCGCTCACCGAGGTGGCGGCGGAGGAGACCGCGACGCCGTCCAGATAGGTCGTCACCCGGCCGGCGCCGGTGTCGAGCGTGACGGTGAGGGTCCGCCACTGGCCGGCGGGCAGCGCGGCATACCCGGTGACCTGGGCCTCGCCGCCGGCGAAGGAGGAGGTGACGGCGGTGCGGAGCCGGCCGTCCCCGTTGTAGGGGGTGGTGAAGAGGTAGCGGCTGGTGTCCTTGCCCAGGGCGTAGATCCACTGCCAGGGTGCGGTGGTGCCGTCCCACTTCACCCGCGCCGAGACGGTCAGGTCGGTGGCGCCGGCCAGGGCCTGACGGGGCAGCCGGACATGCGCGCCGCCCGAGTCGGGGCCGCCGCCGGGCAGGTCCAGGGCGGAGCCTTCGCCGGCGCCCTCGACCAGGGCGGCGGTGGAGCCGCCCACCAGGGTGCCGTCGAGGCCGTTGCCGGAGCTGTCGGTGATGGTTCCGGAGCCGAGGTCGTCGGTGTCGAAGGTGTAGTGCAGCACCGGGTCGGGCAGTTCCGCGGCCGCCGCCGTCACGGGCAGTCCCGCGGCCAGCAGGCCGGCGCCGAGTGCGGCCACGGCCCCGTTCCGCAGGCCGGGGCCCGCCCGTCTTATCCGAGATAGCACCATCTTTGCTGCTCCCTAGCTGGTCTCCCCGCGGTCGAATCGGTTCGACACCGCCTCTGCCACAGGCGGGTCGAACCGGTTCGAATGGCGGGCTGTTCGACATGGCGAACGGGGTACGGGATTTCGTGACGACGAGGATGGTGCCACCTGTGGCCGGAAGTCAACACCCGCGACACATGAAGGCAACGGGCAACGGAAGGCGGGCGCCCGCCCCGCGGCGCGGTCTCCCGCCGCCGGGCGCACCGGCCGTTGTGCCGGAGGGGTGAAATCGGCCCCCGGCCCGGCCGCCGCACCCCGCCGCGGCACCCGGCCGCAGCCGCCCCTGCCTAACGTGGCCGCCCATGCACGAGCTGTCGATCGCCGCCGCCGTGGCCGAGCGGGCCGGGGAGGTGGCCCGCGCGCACGGGGCGGCCCGCGTCGAGGCGGTCCGGCTGCGCGTGGGCGAACTGTCCGGCGTGGTCCCCGACGCCCTGCGTTTCTCCTTCGGCCTGGTCACGGAGGACACCGCGGCGGCCGGGGCGGAGCTGATCGTCGAGGAGGTCCCGGCACTCGCCCGGTGCGGCGGCTGCGGCGAACGGTTCGCCGTGGGCTGCCCGCCCCGCCTGGCGTGCCCGCACTGCGGGCGGGGCGCGGCGGACGTGCTGAGCGGGCGCGAACTGGAACTGACCGAGGTGCGCCTGGGCGACGAGGCGGACACCGGCCGTCACCCGGCTGCACCGACACAACGCGCGCAAACGGATAAATAGGGCAAACGTTAAGGAGCGCGGAGAACAGTAGAGACGAGGGCCGGGCCGTACCGGGCAGCGGCGACGGAAGGCGGAGACGCGATGACGGACGACCCGGCGGACCGCGCCCCCGGCGCGGGCGTACGGCCGGAGGCAGCCGGTTTCGAGGGGCTGCGTCCCCTCGCCGACGCCGTGCTCTACGAGGGCTATCTGCTCTACCCCTACCGGCGTTCCTCGCCGAAGAACCGGATGCGCTGGCAGTTCGGCGTCCTGGCGCCGCGCGCCTGGGCGGAGCGCGGCGGACCGGTCGCCCCGAGCGTGGCCGGCTCCGCCGAGTCGTGGTTCCAGCAGACCGAGTGCCTGCTGCAGGCCGGCGGCGACGACCCCGTGGTCCGGGTCCGGGTGCGCTACCTGCAGCTCCAGCACAAGAGCGTGGAACGCCGGACGGACGACGGCCGGTACGAACCCGTCGCCTCCCTGGAGGCCGGCGGCACCGTCCACCTGGCGTTCGACGAGGCGGTGGAGCGGGAGACCGAGGCCGCGATCCCGCTGGCCGCGCTGTGCGACGGGACCGGCCGCACCGTCCCGGTCGGCGCACCGGGCGGCGAGGAGACCGAGCCGCTGCCCGGCGGGGCAGGCCGGCTGGTGCGGCGGCGCGGCCCCGTCGAGGCGGCCACCACCCTCACCGCCGAGGTGCTCGACGCCGGCCACGGCCGCTACCGGCTGCGGGTGCGCACCGAGAACACCGCGGACCGCCCGGACGCCGGGGCCGGCGCCCCCCGGGAGCGGGCGCTGCGCCACGCGCTGATCGCCTGCCACACCTTCCTGGGCGGGGAGGGGCTGTCCTTCTGCTCCCTGACCGATCCCCCGCCCTGGGCGGCGGGCCCCGCCCGGGAGTGCCGCAACCTGCACACCTTCCCGGTGCTCGCCGGCGGGGCGGACGGCAGCGGCCTGATGCTGTCCTCGCCGATCCTGCTGCCGGACCACCCGCGGATCGCACCGGAGAGCCCGGGCGACCTCTACGACGCGTCGGAGATCGACGAGATCCTCTCGCTGCGCACCATGCTGCTGACCGACGAGGAGAAGCGGGAGGCCCGGGCCACCGACCCGCGCGCGGCACGGATTCTGGACCGGGTCGAGGGCATGCCCCCGGAGGCCTTCGCCCGGCTGCACGGCACCATCCGCTCCCGCCGCCCGCTCCCCGCGCCACCCGCTGAACCCGCCGGGCCCGCCGCCGGGACGCCGCGCCGGGCGCGGCAGCCCTGGTGGCAGGACGGCGACGGGCAGGGCGGCGGCCCGGCCGCCGACCGGGTGCCGGTCGGCGGAACCGCTGTGGCCAGGGGCAGCAGGGTGCGGCTGTGCCCGAGCGGCCGGGGCGCCGACGCCCACGACATGTTCCTGGCCGGCCGCACCGCCCGGGTGGCGGCGGTCTTCCGCGATGTGGACGGCGGCACCCATCTGGCCGTCACCCTCGACGACGACCCGGCCGCCGAGCTGCACACCTGGTACGGCCGGTTCTACTACTTCCGTCCCGACGAGATCGAACCGCTGGCCGCCTGCGGCACAACCGATGAGGAGAGCGCCGATGGACGCCATCGAGCTGTTGAAGCATGACCACCGGATGGTGGAGCAGTTGTTCCGCGACTACCACGCGGCTGCCTCCGACACCCAGCGCCGGGGCGTGGTGGAGATCCTCGTCCGCGAACTCTCCAAGCACGCGGCGCTGGAGGAACTGCTGGTCTACCCGCTGGCCAGGGAGAGCATCCCGGACGGCGACCGGCTGGTGGACGGCCATCTGGCCGAGCACATGGACGTGAAGAAGACCCTGCTCGCCCTGGACCGGCTCTCCTCCGGCGACGAGCGCACCGACGCCCTGATGGCCCAGCTCGAACGGGAGACCGAGGAACACGTACGGGAGGAGGAGGACGAGTTCATGCCCAGGCTGCGCGACGCGGTCGGACAGCAGGCCCTCGACGAACTCGGCCGGACGCTGAAGGAGGCCAAGCGCACCGCACCGACCCGGCCGCACCCGCACGCACCGGACCAGCCGCCGGCGCTGGCGCTGGCCGGCCCGGTGGCCGCGCTCTACGACCGGGTGCGCGACCGGCTCCAGGGGAGGCCGCTGACATGAGCACCGGCAGGAACGCAGGTACGACCGACCGCATGACCGCCGGCCCGGGCAGCGGTGCCGCGATCGCCGGCGAGCGGCCCGCCGCGGCCGGGAAGCGCCGCGGCTTCGAGGAGATCGACATTCTGTGGATCTCCGAGGGCATGAGCTGCGACGGCGACACGGTCTCGATGACCGCCTCCGGCCAGCCGGCCATCGAGGACCTCGTGCAGGGGCTGATCCCCGGCCTGCCGAAGGTGAACCTGCACAACAAGGTGCTCTCCCCCACCGTGGGCGGCGAAGCGTTCCTGGCGCCGTTCCGGGCCGCGGCACGCGGCGACCTGAGCCCGTTCATCCTGGTCATCGAGGGGTCGATCCCCAATCAGAACATCATCGAGGGCGACGGCTACTGGACCTCCTTCGGCAACGACCCGGAGACCGGCGAGCCGCTCACCCTGAACTGGTGGATCGACCGCCTGGCACCCCGGGCGTGGGCGGTGGTGGCGGCCGGCACCTGCGCCACCTTCGGCGGCATCCACGCCATGGCGGGCAACCCGACCGGCTGCATGGGCCTGGCCGACTACCTGGGCTGGGATTTCCGCGCACAGAGCGCGCTGCCGATCGTCAACGTGCCGGGCTGCCCGATCCAGCCGGAGAACTTCATGGAGACCCTGACCTGGCTGCTCTACCACGCCGCGGGGTCGGCGCCCCCGCCGCCGCTGGACCGGAACCTGCGCCCGCAGTGGCTGTTCGGCAAGACCGTGCACGAGGGCTGCGACCGCGCCGCCTACTACGAGCAGGGGGACTTCGCCAAGGACTACAACTCCCCCAAGTGCCAGGTGAAGGTGGGCTGCTGGGGCCCGGTGATCAACTGCAACGTGCCCAAGCGCGGCTGGATGTCCTCGGTCGGCGGCTGCCCGAACGTGGGCGGTGTCTGCATCGGCTGCACCATGCCGGGCTTCCCCGACGCCTTCATGCCGTTCATGGACGAGCCCTCCGGCGGCAGCCTGTCGTCGACCCTGATCAGGCCCTACGGAGCCGTCATGCGCCGGCTGCGGGGGATCACCAACTACGCCGTCAACCGCGAGCCCAAGTGGCACCACAACGGGCCGGAGCTGACCAGCGGCTACGACCCGCGCTGGCGTCCCTGACCAGGCCGGAACCCAACCCCGCGGAGCAACACCCCGCCCGCACGACGAGAGCGAGACGAGCAACCGATATGACGGCCACCGAGGCACGCCCCGAGGCGGGGCAGCGCAAGCCCCCGCAGGTCGTGGAGATGTCGTGGGACCCGATCACCCGGATCATCGGAAACCTGGGCATCTACACCAAGATCGACTTCGCCAACCGGGAGGTGACGGAGTGCCATAGCACGTCCTCGCTGTTCCGGGGCTACTCGGTGTTCATGAAGGGCAAGGACCCGCGGGACGCCGGTTTCATCACCAGCCGGATCTGCGGCATCTGCGGCGACAACCACACCACCTGCTCCGACTACGCGCAGCAGATGGCCTACGGCGTCAAGCCGCCGCCGCTGGCCGAGCACATCGTCAACCTCGGCGAAGCGGCCGAGTACATGTTCGACCACACCATCTTCCAGGACAACATGGTGTTCGTGGACTTCTGCGAGGCCATGGTCCGGGAGACCAACCCGGGCGTGCTGGCCAGGGCCGAGCGGACCGCGGCGCCCCGCGGGCACGTCCACGGCTACCGCACGGTCGCCGACATCATGCGGGCCTTCAACCCCTTCGAGGGGGAGGTGTACAAGCAGGCGCTCCAGGTCAGCCGGGTCACCCGGGAGATGTTCTGCCTGATGGAGGGCAGGCATGTGCACCCCTCCACGCTGTATCCGGGCGGGGTGGGCACCATGCCCTCGCCCACCACCTTCACCGACTACCTGACCCGGCTGCTGCGGATCACCGACTTCGTCAAGAAGGCGGTGGCCATGAACGACGACGTCTTCGACTTCTTCTACGAGGCGCTGCCCGGCTACGAGGAGGTCGGCCGCCGCCGCATCATGCTCGGCTGCTGGGGAGCCTGGCAGAACCCGGACGTCTGCGACTACCGGTACGAGACGATGAACGAGTGGGGCCGGGCGATGTACGTCACCCCCGGCATCGTCGTGGACGGCGAACTGGTCACCAACAACCTGGTCGACATCAACCTGGGCATGCGCATCCTGCTCGGCAGCTCCTTCTACGAGGACTGGGTCAACGAGGAGCCCTTCGTCCGCCAGGACCCGCTGGGCAACCCGGTCGACATGCGCCACCCGTGGAACCAGACCACACTGCCGGAGCCGCAGAAGCGGGACTTCGACGGCAACTACAGCTGGGTGATGAGCCCGCGCTGGTACGACCGGAACACCGGGCAGCACCTGGCGCTGGACACCGGCGGCGGCCCGCTGGCGCGGCTGTGGTCCACCGCCCTGAACGGCCTGGTGGACACCCCCTACGTGAAGGCCACCGGGCACAGCGTGCGGATCTCGCTGCCGAAGAGCGAGCAGCTTCCGGAGATGACCCTGGAGTGGAACATCCCGCGCTGGAGCAACACCCTGGAGCGGGACCGGGCCCGCCCCTACTTCGTCGCCTACGCGGCGGCCATGGCCTTCGACTTCATCGACCGGGCGCTGGGCCGGGTCCGGGCCGGGGACACCCGGGTGTTCAGCGACTTCGAGGTGCCCGAGGAGGCCATCGGCTGCGGCTTCCACGAGGCGGTGCGCGGGTTGCTCTCGCACCACCTGGTCATCAAGGACAAGAAGATCGCCAACTACCACCCGTACCCGCCGACGCCGTGGAACGCCAGCCCCCGGGACAGCTACGGCACGCCCGGCCCCTACGAGGACGCCGTCCAGGGCCAGCCCGTCTTCGAGGAGAACGACCCGGAGAACTTCAAGGGCGTGGACATCATGCGCACCGTGCGCAGCTTCGACCCGTGCCTGCCGTGCGGGGTGCACATGTACCTGGGCAACGGCAAGGTGCTCCAGACCCGCCACTCCCCGGTGTACGGAGAGACCCATGGCTGACCTGGCCCCGGACGGCGGACGGGACCTGGAACGGGAACAGGACCCGGGACGGGACCCGGGGCGGGACGTGGAGCGGGAGCGGGAAGGGGACGGGCGGCTCGACGGCCCGGCGCTCGGGCGGCAGCTCTCCCGCCTCGACGAGCTGCTGGAGCGCGTCCAGGATGTGCCGGGCCCGACCGCCGAGGCGGCGGTGGAGGCGGTGCGGGCGCTCACCGCGGTCTACGGCGAGGCCCTCGCCCGGGTGCTGGACGTGGCGGCCGGCCGCGGACTCACCGGCCGGCTGCTCGACGACGAACTGCTCGGCCATCTGCTGGTGCTGCACGGGCTCCACCCGGAGCCGGTGGAGCGCCGGGCCGCCCGTGGTGTCGACCGGGTCCGCGGGGCGGTGCGGGAGCACGGCGGGGAGGTGGAGCTGACGGGTGTCGAGGACGGAGTGGCCCGGGTACGGCTGACCGCCCGGGGCTGCGGCGGCTCCTCTGGCGCGCTGGAAGCGGCGGTCCGGGAAGCGGTGCTGGCCATGGCCCCGGAGCTGTCCGGGGTGGAGCGGGAACCGGCGGCGGGCGGTTCTCCGGCGGCCTTCGTCCCGGTCGCCGCACTGGCCCGCCGGGCGGTGCCCGCCGGGCCGGCCGAGGAGCCGGTGTGACCACCGGGGCGCTGGCCCGGCTGATCCGCCAGTCCGGGCAGTCCGGGCAGTCCGGGCAGGCCGGGCAGGCCGGGCAGGCCACGGGCGCGGAACCGGCGCAGCGGTGCGATCTGTGCGCCGCACCGGCCGGGGAGGAGCACCGGCATCTGCTCGACACCGGCGGCGCGGAGCTGCTCTGCGCCTGCCGGGCGTGCGCGCTGCTGTTCGTCCCGGACGCGGCCGGCCGCGGGAACCTCAGGCTGGTGCCGGAGCGCCGGGTGCGGCTGGGCCCGGTGGCCACGGACCTGCTGGGGGTGCCGGTCGGCATGGCGTTCTTCGTGCCCCGCGCGGACGGCACGGTGCTCGCCCACTACCCCAGCCCGGCCGGGGCCACCCGGTGGGAGGTGGAGCCCGGCAGGTGGCGGGACACCGCCGGCCGCCACCCGGCGCTCGGCACTCTTGAGCCCGAGGTGGAGGCGCTGCTGGTCAACACGGCGCGGGGCGCCTCCCACCACTGGATCGTCCCGGTCGACGACTGTTTCCGGCTGGTGGCCGTGGTGCGGCGGGAATGGCGGGGGCTTTCCGGAGGTACCCGGATCTGGCCCGCCGTGGAGCGCTTCTTCACAGAACTGACCCCCCGCAGCTGATCCCCGCATCCGAGGGAGGAAGACCCATGGGCAGCATCCGCACCGGAAAACCCGATGCCAGGCCGGACACCCCGACCCATGTTCCCGGCATTCACCAGGGGAACGAGGGCCCCTACGAGAAGCAGGTGGGACACCACAGGGGCGGCACCGCGGACGCGCGCCGTTCCACCGGAGTGAACCCGAAGCGGCTCAACGCGACCTCGAAGATCATGCCCAGTCTTCCGCCGGGCTGAGCGAGGCGGAGCACACCCCGCAGGACGGACAGGACAGGCAGGACAGGCAGGACAGGCGGGACAGGCAGGACAGGCAGGACAGGAAGCGACGACAGCAGGAGAGGTCATGGCCAAACGTGTACTCATCGCCGAGCTCGTGCTGTTCACCGTCATGGTGCTCGGGCTGGTGGTGAAGGAGATCCCGGGCATGGTCCGCGAATACCGCATCTGGCGGATGGCCGGCCGGCGGCTCCCCCGGCGCGGCTGAGCACGGGACCCGCCCCGGCCGGGATGTACACCCGGCCGGGGCGGCTCCGCTCTGTGCGGCGGAGGGGGAGGGGGTCAGGGACTTGTGCAGGTGAGGTTGCCGGGTGCCGAGGAACTGCCCGTGGCGACATAGCCGAAGGTGACGCTGCCGCCGGGCGCGATACTGCCGTTCCAGGCGGTGTTGCGCACCGTGATGGAGCCGCTGGTCCCGGTGTTCTGGCCGTTCCAGAGGTTGCTGATGGTCTGCCCGGAGGCCAGGGTCATGCCGACGGTCCAGCCGCTGAGCGAGCTGGTGCCGTTGTTGCTGACGGTCACCTCGCCCTGGAAGCCACCGGGCCAGCTGTTGACCGTGCGGTGGCTGGCGGTGCAGGCACCGTTGTTGCCGCCGGTGGTTCCTTCGGTCGTCCCGGCGTTGGTCCCGGCGTTCGTGCCCGCGTTCGTCCCGGCGTTCGTCCCGGCGTTGGTCCCGGCACTGGTGCCCTCGGTCGTCCCGGCGTCGGTGCCTCCGTTCGTCCCGGTGGTGGTGCCGGCGTTGGTGCCGGTGGTGGTGCCTCCGGTGTCGGCGAGGGTGGGAGTGGTCCAGTTGCGCCACTGGGAGAGGCTGCCGGACTTGCTGGGCGCGATACGGAAGACCGCCGGTGCGCTGCCGGAATCGCGCAGGAACTTCTGGATGGACTGCTGCAGCGGGGTACGCCACTCCGAACGCGAGGCGCAGTGCGTGCCGTCCTGGACATCGGACCAGTAGGAGATGTTCGCCTGTGCGCCCAGGGCCTTGTAGACCTCCGCGCCGGCCAGGGCGGCCACGCTCCCGGAACGGGCGCCGAGCCAGTCCACGTGCGGGTTCTCCATGATGAACAGCCCGCGCGGGGCGATCATCCCCACGATCTGGTGGGTGTCCACCGGCAGACCGCCGGGGTTGGAGGTGTAGGAGCCGAAGGCATCGCCCAGCCACGGCTGCTCACCGTAGGCGCTGGACAACGGCTGCGCCCCGCTCTCCTGCGCCACCCCGCGCAGGATGGGCGCCCCCGCGGTACCGGACTCGACCGGCATCGTCAGCCCGATACGCTGATCGAAGGCACCGGCGACGAAGGCACCCTTGCCGTAGCGCGAGCAGCCGGTCACACCCGTGGCGTCCGCACGCAGGATGCTGCCGCCGGACTGCTCGATCACGTCGATGATCCGGCTCACCCCCCAGGACCAGGCCATCAGCAGCCCGGTGCTGGAGGAGGAGCCGTAGATGCTGTAGAAGGCGCCCTGCTTGCTGGACCGCGAGGTGCCCTCCTGACCCACCGCCAGCGGGTCGTAACTGATCACCGCCGCCCCCGCGGCCTTGATCGCGGCGGTGTCCGCCCCGAACCCGCCCAGCACGATCACCGCCGGGAAGGGCCCCGAACCGCTGGGCAGATCCACCCCCGCGGAGAAACTCGCACTGCGCCCCTGATCGGAGACGTTCACCGTGATCCGGCTGCTGGTGACGGTGCCGCTCACAGCCGAAGGCGGGGCCGGCTTCTGGCCGTAGACGGTCCGCTCGGCCAGCTCCCTGATCTCCGCCCGACGGCACCGCCACTCACCCTTGGTGGTGACACGGGTCCCGTCCAGCTTCGTGAACGGATCGGGAAGCAGGGAACTGGACGCCGAGCCGGTACCGGGCACCGGACAATCCGCACCCTCGTCCTCGACGGCCGAGGCCAGGGTGGCGGCACTGACGCCGTCGGCGGCACCCGCCTGCGGGATGAGACTTGTGGTGGCCAGGCTCGCCACGGCGGCACAGGCCGCGGCCGCCCACGCCCAGGGCCGATATCGGGGGAAGCGCATTGAGGTCCTCCAAGGGGAGGCGCGCCGCCGGCCGGGACCGCTCCCTGCCGGTGCACGCCAGTTGGTCGGATATGCGCCGGTCCGGCCGGGCGGAGGTGCCGCCGCGAGCGCGTCACTGCCGGGAGGCGTACCGGCTTCCCGGTGAAGGTGGGGCGCGGGTCGCGGAGGCGCCGGAACCAGGCTTGTTGGGAGCGCTCCCAGCGTAGGAGTTGTATCGGTACATGACAATAGAAAATTTCGGTCACTTCCCGGTCGGAGAGCGGAAGATTTCCGGAAAGCTTTCTGCCGGTCCGCCCCGGACGGGCCGGGGCGGACCGGTTCCCCGGCGGGCCGTGGTCAGGTGTGGGCGCCCGCCAGGTGCCAGGTGCGCAGCCGGTCCTGGGCGGAGCGGATGCCGCTCTGCAGCAGCAGCACGTCGGTGGCCCCGGCGTCGAAGTAGCGGCGCAGCCCGGCCGCGACGGTGGTCTCGTCACCGATCAGGGCGAGTTCGGCGGGATGGGCGACGCCTTCGTCGTCCAGCACGCGGCGGTAGGAGGGGATGGCGGCGTACGGGGCCAGATGGGCCGCGGCCAGGTCCCGCACGATCTCCGGTTCGTCGGTCACCACGGCGGGCACGGCGACCGCGATCCTCGGGGCGGGCCGGCCGGCCTCCCGGGCGGCCCGCAGCACCGCGGGCACGATGCGCCCGGACAGGGTCCGCGGCCCCGCCAGGAACGGCAGGATGCCATCGGCGAGTGCGCCCGCCGCCCGCACCGCCTGCGGGCCCATGGCGGCCACCAGCACGGGCACCCCGCTGCCGCCGGGTACGTCGGTGGGCAGCGGCGGGAGGGCGGTGAGGGTCCGGCCGGCCAGGCGGGGGCGTTCCCCGGCCAGGGCCTGGCGCAGCACGGTCAGCGCCTCGCGCAGATGCCGGATGGGCGGCGGGAAGGGAATGCCGTAGGCGGGTTCGAGGAGTTCCCGCACGCCGAGGCCGACACCCAGGGTGAACCGGCCCCCGGTGGCGGCCTGGGCGGTCTGTGCCTGGGCGGCGAGCAGCAGCGGATGGCGGGGGTGGAGGGGTACCACCGAGGTGCCCACCTCGATGCCCGGGGCCTCCCGGCCGGCCAGTGCGGCCAGGGTGATCGCGTCGTGGTCGAACAGCTGGGTGAACCAGACCGAGGACAGTCCGGCGCCGGCCGCCCGGCGGGTCTGGGCGATGAGCTCCTCGACGGTGTTCTTCACCTGCCCGGCGTGCGTGCCGACGTCGCCCGCCGGGAGGATGGCCCCGACGCGCGGTCCGGCGGGCCCGGGCCCGGCCGTGCGGTCGCCTGCGGTGCCGGTGCTGCGGCCCGTGGTGGTGCGGTCCGTGGTGGGGTCCGTGGTGGTGGGGTCCGTGGTGGTGGGGTCCGTGGTGGTGGGGTCCGTGGTGCTGCCGTTGGTCATCGGGTGACGTCCTTCTCGCGGGGGGCGGGGTCCGGGGCGGGAGCGGAGCGGGCCGGGCCGCCGTCCAGCAGATCCCGGATCACGGCCTCGCCGATCCGGTCCCCGGCCCGGCGGGCGGCGTGCAGGGCCTGCTCGGCGCACTCCCGCCAGTCGCCGGGGCGCTGACGGGCGGACAGGTCCGCGACGGCGACGACCAGGTTCCAGCACTGCCGGAAGGCGTTGCTGCCGGCCGCCTGCCGTACCGCGGCCAGCAGCGCGGGGCGTTCCCGCTCGTACCAGGAGGCCGGCGCGGCCAGCACCGCGTCGGTCACCGGGCGCGCCAGCGGCCAGCGGCCGGCCGCCCCGCGCGGGCCGTCCGCGGGGCCGGTGCCGAGCCGTGCGCGCGCCTCGTCGGCCAGGAACAGCCAGGCGCCGAAGACCCGCCGCAGGGCCGCGGTCCGCTCCTGCCGGGTGGAGTCGGCGAGCAGCAGTTCGCGGGCGAAGACCCGGGAGAGTTCGTGCATCCGGCAGCGGGCGGCGGCGCCGGTGCCGTGGGCCACGTCCACCAGGCGGGCGTCCACCAGCGCCTCCAGGGCGTCGGCGGCCCGGTCGGCGTCCAGGTCCAGCAGCGGGGCGGCCAGCCAGGCGCCCCACGTCCAGGCGGCGGGTGCGGCGGGGTCCGGCTCCGGCGCGGCCCCCGGGGCCTCCGGGAAACCGGGAGGTCCCGGCGGTCCCGGCGGGCCCGGGGGTTCGAGCAGCGCGAGCCGGGCGTGCAGCAGCCGGGCGGCGGGCGGCAGCGCGCGATAGCCGCGGTGCAGCGCGGCCCGGACGTCGATGCCCTGGCCGCCGAGCTCGTCCAGGCGGTGGTGCTCGCTGCGGGCCCGGGCCACCAGATGGGCGAAGGTCCAGTGCGGGCGTGCGGCCAGCCGGGCCGCCGCGCCGCGCAGCGCGATCTGCAGGCCGCCGCACAGCCCGACCAGTTCACGGGCCTCGCGCTCCTCGGCCGCCACCCGGTCGGGCCCGGCCACGGCGGCGAGCAGGGCGAGCGCCTCCCGGGTGGGCAGCACGTCCAGTTCGAGGACCGCGGCGCCGGTGGGCGCGGCACTCCGGGCCCTGGCGGTCATCAGCAGCCGGCCGGCCGGGGTGCTGGGCAGCAGCGGCCGGACCTGTGTCTCGTCGGCGGCGTCGTCCAGCACGATCAGCAGCCGGCGGCCGGCGGTGGCGCTGCGGTAGCAGGCGGCCCGCCCGTCCGGGTCTCCGGGAATCTCGGCGGCGGGCACCCCGAGCGCCCGCAGGAACCGCTCCAGCACCTCGGCGGTGTCCGCGGGACGCCCGTCCGGGCCGGTCATACGCGCGTAGAGCTGCCCGTCGGGGAACTCCGGGGCGAGATCGTGGGCGGCCTCCACGGCCACGGCGGACTTGCCGACCCCGCTGCGGCCGGTCAGCACCGCCACCGGCGGAGTGCCCGGGAGCCCCTGGCCGGCGGTGAGCCGCCGGCGCAGCGCGTCCAGCACCCCGGTCTGGCCGGTGAAGCAGGAGACGCGGGGCGGCAGCATCCTCGGCACCGGGCCGCCGGCGGCCGTGGCCATGCCCGGACCGGTGTGCAGGCCCGTGCCCGTGCCGGGGGCCGCGCCGGTGCCGGGAAGGCCGCCGCCGGCG
>NZ_WTLH01000160.1 GCF_011421595.1 Streptomyces sp. YIM 98790
GTCATGCGGCACGCTCCGGGCGGCCGTGCGGGGCGGCACAGACCGCGGCCAGGGCGTCGCCGAGGCGGTCCAGCACCGCGCCGGCCTGGGCGTCCGTCAGCACCAGCGGCGGCAGCAGACGCAGCACCGCGCCGCCGCGTCCGCCGAGTTCCAGGATCAGGCCCCGGTCCAGGCAGGCGGCCTGCACCGCCCGGGCGAACTCCGGGGCGGCCGGCCGGGCGCCCAGCGCGTCGGGCGCGGCCCCGGGGTCCACCAGCTCCGCGCCGGTCATCAGGCCCCGCCCCCGCACCTCGCCGATCTGCGGGAACGCGCGGGCCAGTTCGCGCAGCCCGAGACGCAGCCGGGCGCCCAGCTTCTCGGCGCGCTCGGCGAGCTGCTCCTCGGCCACCGTGCGCAGCGTGATCCGGCCGGCGACCATGGCCAGGGTGTTGCCGCGGAAGGTGCCGGTGTGATCGCCCGGCAGCCAGGTGTCCAGGTCCGGCCGGTAGGCGATCAGGGCCAGCGGCAGTCCGCCGCCCACCGCCTTGGAGGTGACCAGGATGTCCGGGGTGACGCCGGCCCGTTCGCAGGCCCAGTAGTGCCCGGTGCGGCCGATGCCGGTCTGCACCTCGTCCACGATGAGCAGCACCCCGTGCGCGGCGGTGATCCGGCGGATCTCGCGCAGCCAGGAGTCCGGGGCGGGGATCACCCCGCCCTCGCCCTGCACGACTTCGAGGATCACCGCGGCCGGCGGTGCCATGCCGCTGCTGGGATCGGTGAGGTAGCTCTCCAGCAGGCGGGCGGAGAGCCCGGCGCCGTGTTCCCCGCCGACGCCGAAGGGGCAGCGGTAGCCGTAGGGGTAGGGCAGCCGGGTCACCGGCTGGGCCTCGGCCGCGGGGCCGCGCATCCGCTCCGGCCCGGAGACGGAGGAGGCGCCCAGCGTCATGCCGTGGTAGGCGCCGGTGAAGGAGACGATGCCGCTGCGTCCGGTGGCGTGGCGGGCCAGCTTGAGCGCGGCCTCCACCGCGTCCGTGCCGGCCGGGCTGCAGAAGTGCAGCTTGGCGTGGTGCCGCAGGCTGCCGGGCAGCCGCTCCAGCAACTCCTCGCTGAAGGCGTCCTTCTGCGGGGTGATCATGTCCAGGGTGTGCAGCGGGACTCCGGAGGCCAGCGCCGCCTGGAGCCCCTCGACGACCGCGGGGTGGTTGTGGCCCAGGGCGAGAGTGCCCGCTCCGGACAGGCAGTCGAGGTAGGCGCGTCCGTCCGCACCGGTGACTTCCGCCCCGGTTGCCGAGACGGGCGCCACGGGGATGGTTCTGGCGTAGGTGCGGGCGGCGGACTCGCGTTGTGCCTGACGGCCGAGCAGTTCAGCACGCAGCATTGCGATGGGGACCCTTCGGTCACGACGGATTGTGGGGGTGCCGCGACCGGCGCACGGGGGCGGCCGGAACACGGTGCGGGCAGCACACGGGGCGCCCGTCGGGGGTTCGCCCCGACAGACGCGCGACTTAGGTTAGCCTAACCTTCATTGCTCGTGAAGAGTGACACGGCGCACGCCGCCGCCCCCGGCCGCCCCGCAACCGCCGGTCGCCGCCCTGCGGTTGCCGCCCGGCGCGACGCATCGCACGACATGCCGGGCCCGCCGGACCGGGCCGTGAACCGTCCGGCGGGTGCGGTGCGTACCCACGCCGGGACCGGGACGGGAACCCGGGAACCCGGGAACCCGTCGCCCGGCCACGGCGGCCGGGCACCGAAGCCGCACAGCCGCACAGCCAGACAGCCGCACAGCCGCACAGCCGCACGGCGACCGCACCGACTTCCCGAGGGGCAGCCATGCCGCACGTCACCCGCCCGTCGTCCGACCCCCGCCGGGGCCGGCCCGTCACCGGGCCCGCCCCGGCGGGCCGCGACCACTTCGTCACCGCCGGCGACCTGCGTTTCCACTACCGCGAGTGGGGCAGGCCGGAGTGGCCGCCGGTGGCGCTGCTGCACGGCGTGGTCGGCAACTCCTGGGAATGGATCACCGTGGCCCGGCGGCTCGCCGCCCACCGGTACCGGGTGCTCGCCTTCGACCAGCGCGGCCACGGAGCCAGCGAATGGGCCGCGGAATACTCCGCCGCCGCCATGTCCGCGGACATCCCCTCCCTGCTGGACGCGGTGCGGGTGCCCCGCACCGTGCTGGTCGGCCATTCCCTCGGCGGTATCCACGCCTTCCACGCCGCCGCGGCCTTCCCGGACCGGGTCTCCGCGCTGGTCCTGGTCGACGTCGCACCGGGACCGGTGTCCGACCCGGCCGCGATGGCCGGCGTCGTGTCCTGGATCCGCGGCCTGGGCGCCGCCGAATACCCCGGTCCGGCCGCCGCCTTCGCCCAGTGGAAGGCCATGAACCCGCGCGCCCGCGACGCCGAACTCCGTGAGTACATCGACCACAACCTGCGCCGGCTGCCGAGCGGGCGCTGGAAGTGGCGCTTCGACGCGGCGGGGCTGGCCTCCTACCTCTCCCGGCCGGATGCGCCCGGCATGTGGGCCGCGCTGCGGGCGGTGGCCTGCCCCGCACTGCTCATCCGGGGCGCGGAGAGCGAACTGATCAGCCCCGGGGCCGCCCGGGAGGCCGTGGACGCGCTGCCGGACGGCCGCCTCGCCGAGATCCCCCGCGGCGGCCACGACCTGACGGTGGAACAGCCCGAGGCGGTCGCCGACCGCATCCTGGCGTTCCTGCGCACCGTCTGAGCCCGGCGGCGGCCGGTCAGGTGCGGTGGGGGAGCGGCGCCGCGGGCGCCGCCGCGTCCCCTGGCCCGGGCAGCGGTGACTCGTGCCGGCTGAGCGGGATCACCAGCGGGGCACCCGTCCGCTCCTCGTGGCGGACCACGGCGCGCAGCCCGAACACCTCCCGCAGCAGCTTCTCGGTCAGCACCTGGGACGGGGTGCCGCAGGCCACGATCCGGCCGTCCTTCATGGCCACCAGCCGGTCCGCGTAGCGAGCCGCCAGCGACAGGTCGTGCAGCACCAGCACCACCGTCCGCCCGGTGTCCCGGTGCAGGTCCAGCACCAGGTCCAGCACCTCGATCTGGTGCGCCAGGTCCAGGTGGTTGGTCGGCTCGTCCAGCAGCAGCAGCTCGGTGTCCTGGGCCAGCGCCATGGCGATCCAGGCCCGCTGCCGCTGCCCGCCGGAGAGCTCGTCCAGCGTGCGCTCGGCCAGCTCCCAGGTGCCGGTGGCGCGCAGCGCCCGCTCGACCGCCGCCTCGTCCTCCCGCGACCACCGCCGGTACCAGGTCTGGTGCGGATGCCGGCCGCGTGCCACCAGGTCCGCCACGCACAGCCCCTCCGGCGCCGCCGGGGACTGCGGCAGCATGCCCACCAGCCCGGCGACCTCCCGCGTCGGCATGCGGTGCACCGGCCGCCCGTCCAGCAGCACCTGCCCGCCGGCCGGCTTCAGCAGCCGCCCGAAGGCGCGCAGCAGCGTGGACTTGCCGCAGCCGTTGGGCCCGATGATCGCCGTCACCGTGCCGTCCTCGATGTCCAGGTCCAGCTCGTGCACCACGGGGGTGCGGTCGTAGGCCAGGGTCAGCCCCTCGGCCCGCAGCCGCACCCGTCCCGCGCCCGCCCCGGGGCGGTCCTGCGGCGGAAGATCCTGGAGGTCCTGCGGGCTCATCAGCTACGGGCCTTTCCGCTCCGGACGATCAGATACAGCAGATACGGCGCGCCCAGCGCCGCGGTCAGAATCCCCACCGGAAGCTGGATGTCCGGGAAGGCGGTACGGGCCAGCACATCCGCCCAGACGGTGACCGCCGCGCCGGTCAGCGCCGAGGCCAGCAGCGGCGGATGCCCGGTGCGGGCCAGCCGCAGCGCGATCTGCGGGCAGGCCAGCGCGACGAAGGCGATCGGCCCGGCCGCCGCGGTGGCGGTGGCGGTCAGCAGCACCGCGGTCAGCAGCAGCGCGGCCCGGGAGCCGGTCATCGGCACCCCCAGCCCGCGGGCGGTGTCCTCGTCGAAGACCAGCGCGCCGAACGGGAAGGACAGCACCAGCGCCACCGGCAGCAGCACCGCCAGGGTCCAGCCCACCGGCCGCACGGTGTCCCAGCCGACGCCGTTCAGGCTGCCGTTCAGCCAGATCAGCGCCCGGCCGGCGTCCACGATGTCGGCCTTGATCAGCAGCCAGGACAGCACACTGGCCAGCACCGCGTTGACCCCGACACCGACCAGCAGCACCCGGTAGCCGCTCAGCCCGCGGCGCACCGCCAGCACATACACCGCCAGGGCGGCGAGCAGCGCGCCCGCCACCGCCGCGGCCGGCACGCCGAGGTCGGCCAGCGGTCCGCTGAGCCCGCCGTATGCGCCGCCGAAGACGATCACGGTGACCGCGCCCACCCCGGCGCCGGTGGTGATGCCCAGGATGTCCGGACTGGCCAGCGGGTTGCGGGCGATGCCCTGGATGATCGCCCCGGCCAGGCCCAGGGCGGCTCCCACCAGCGCGCCGGTCAGCGAGCGCGGCAGCCGCAGCCGCATCACCACGATCTGCGAGGTGCGCTCGCCGCCGCCCAGCAGCACCTCGGCCACCTCGCCGAGCGGAAGGGCGGAGGTGCCGCGCGCCGTGTTGACCACGATCGCGGCGGCCAGCAGCAGCGCCAGCGCCAGGGGCACCAGTACGGCGCGCGGGCGCCAGACCGCCGAGACCGGTCCGGCGCGCAGCGGTGTCCGTCCGGGCACGGTCCGGGGGCCCGGCGCCGCACGCCCGGCCGGCCCCTGCGCCGTTCCCGGGGTTCCGGAGGTTCCCGCGGTGGTCCCGGTGCTCACAGCAGAGTTCATGCCCATGCCCGCCTTGCCGTCGTCCTCACAGCCGCACCGGTTTCCGCCGGCGCACCAGGTAGATGAAGACCGGGGCGCCGATCAACGCCAGCATGATGCCCACCTGGAGCTCGCCGGGCCTGGCCACCAGCCGGCCCAGGATGTCCGCGGCGGTGGTCAGCGAGGCGCCCAGCAGGGCCGCGTAGACCAGGATCCAGCGGTAGTCCGGGCCGGTGAAGTAGCGGGCGATGTGGGTGGCGACCAGCCCGACGAAACCGATCGGCCCGCAGGCCGCCACCGCCGTCCCGGTCAGCAGCGTGATGGCCGCCATGCCCACCGCCCGGGTGGTCCCTACCCGCACGCCCAGCGCCCGGGCCACGTCCTCGCCCAGCGACAGGGCGTTCAGCCCGGGCGCGTTGGCCGCCGCCAGGCCCAGGCCCAGGACGATGAACGGCAGGATCTGCCAGGTGAGTTCCAGCGGGCGTCCGCTGACCGAGCCGACCGTCCAGAAGCGGTAGGTGTCCAGCGCCTGCCGGTCGAAGATCACCATGCCCGCGGTGAGCGCGGTGAACAGCGCGTGCGCCGCCGCCCCGGCCAGCGCCAGGGTCACCGGCGTCGCCCCGCCGCGGGCCGCGGTGCCGACCAGGAACACCAGCATGCTGGCTCCCAGCGCGCCGGCGAATCCGAACCACACATAGCCGTAGAGGCTGGTGATGCCCAGCAGGAAGACCGAGCCGACCACACACATCCCGGCGCCCGCGCTGATGCCCAGCAGCACCGGATCGGCAATCGGATTGCGGGTGTGACCCTGCATCAGCGCGCCCGCCACGCCCAGGGCCGCGCCCGCCACCAGCGCCAGCGCGGTGCGCGGCACCCGCAGCGAGCGGATGATGACGTCCCCCTCGGTGCCGGTGGAGAACCACAGCCCGTGCCAGACCTGGGAGAGGGAGAGCGGTTTGGTGCCGAGGGCGACGGAGAGCAACAGGGTGAGTGTCACCACGGCCAGCAGCACCAGCAGCCCGGCCCAGCGCCTGCGCACCCGCTCCGGCGCGATCTGACGCTTCTGCTGCCGCCCGGGCGGACCGGCCTTGCCGGAGCGCGGCGCAGATAGCGCTTCGATCACGATCTCCACCCCCGGTTCTGCGAGACAGGTTAGGTAAGCCTATCCTTACAGCGCCCGTCCCCGGAGAGAAGGGATCACCTCTCATGAGAGCCCGCTGGCTCACCCGCTTCGGCCGTACCGCCGGCACCGTACTGGTCACCGCCGGACTGCTCGCCACCGCCGCCTGCAGCAGCGATGACCCCGACAAGGATACGGATGCCGGTGGTGACACGCCGCCCGCCTCCTCCGAGGCCCCCTTCCCCCGGACGGTGACACATGCCATGGGCGACACCGTGCTGGAGGAGGCCCCCGAGCGCATCGTCGCCCTGGACATGACCTTCGTGGACGCCGTGATGGCCCTGGAGGGCCAGGTCGCCGGCTACACCACGGTCACCGCCCCGGACGAGGAACTCCCCGCCTACTTCGGTGAGGACGTCGCCACCTACGCGGCCGGCGCCGAGCCGGTGGGCCTGCTGGAGGAGCCCGACCTGGAGAAGATCCTGGAGCTGCAGCCTGACCTGATCCTCTCCGCCGCGGTGCGCCACGAGGAGATCTACGACCAGCTCGTCGCCCTCGACATCCCGGTCATCTTCACCGAGACCACCGGCGCCACCTGGAAGGACAACCTGCGCCTGGTCGGTGAGGCGCTCGGCAAGGAGGACCTGGCGGAGCAGAAGATCTCCGCCTTCGAGGAGCGCGCCACCGCCATCGGCGACAGCGTCCGCGCCTCGGCCGGCGGGAACCCGTCGGTGTCCGTGGTCCGGTTCGTGGACGGCCCGACCCGCCTGTACAAGGAGGACACCTACATCGGCGTCATCATCAACGACCTCGGCTTCGACAAGCCCGCCGACGCCCAGGGCACGGGCTTCAACGCCGACATCTCCGAGGAGGAGACCCTGAAGGTCGACGCGGACCACATCTTCGTGACCGCCTACCCCGACCCGGAGGGCCTCTCCGAGAAGAGCAAGGAGACCTTCACCGCCAACCCGCTGTGGGGTCAGCTCACCGGCGAGATCCACGAGGTGGACGACGAGACCTGGATGATCGCGGTCGGCCTGTACGGCGCCCACTCGGTGCTGGACGACATCGCCGAGGTCTTCGGCGTGGACCCCGCCGCCTCCTGACCGCCCGACGCCCGGCGGGGCATCCCGGTACCCCGGAAACCCGGTACCCGGATGCCCCGCCGCGTCGCCGTCCGGCGTCGCCGCCCCGGCCGCCGACGCGCCGCCGCTCAGCGGGAACGCGGGCAGCTCTCGCACAGCAGATCGGGCTTGAGGGTGTAGAAGAAGCAGCACCCCTGCCGGGTCCGGGCCGGCTCCGCGTCGCAGGACGCCGTGGCCGGCGGCAGCCGGTAGCCGGCTCCGCCCGCGTACGGGGCGGTGCCGCCCGGCAGGACCTCGTTCGCCGCCAGCGCCGCCGCGGGCATGTCGCCCAGCAGCCGCCCCAGATAGTGGATGCCCTCCGCCAGCTCGTCGGTGGCCATCGCCCACTGGGCGTGCCGGCGGCGCCGCATCAGCGGCCCCATCCGCTCCAGCACCGGCTCCAGGAACTCGGCCACCGCCCGGCGCAGTTCCCCGCGCAGTGCCTCCTCCCCGGCCACCACCCGGACCCCCGGCATCCCGGCGGCCGGATCGTCCGGCCCCACGCTCACCAGCCAGGGGTCCACGGCCAGCACGCCGCCGGCCTCGTCCAGGCCCAGCCCCTCGGGGGAGAACCAGGGCACCCGCCGCTCCAGATACCAGGGCCCGGAGAAGGCCAGGCAGGCCACGAAGGCGTAGCGGTGCAGCAGGTCGGTGGCGGCCACGTCCGGGCGCGGTGCGACGCCGTGCAGGTCGGCCATCCGCGCGGCGTGGATACCGGCCAGCCGCTCGGCCAGCCCGGCCTCCCCGGCCAGCCGCCGCGCCGTCAGCCACCGCTCGTCCCGGCGGTCGAAGCCGCCGGTCTCCGTGCGCAGCAGCGTGAACAGCTCAGCGAACCGCCGGTATGTCCGGTCCAGCAGTTCCGCCCGCCCGGCGGGCGGTGCGTCGGTGACGGCTGAGGCGAACGGAGACACCTGCACCCCTCGGAACGTCAGTCAATTAAGGCAAGGCTTACCTTACGGGGCGGGCTCCGTCGTTCGCCAGAGCGGTTCCGAGCTTTCACCCGGTCGCCGCCCCCGCTTCCGGTGCCGGACAGCCGGCCGCCCCGGTCTCCGGCTGCTGCGCCGCCTTCCCTGTGTCGTCCACCACGCCACCGTCGCGACCGCCGTCCGACCGCCGTCCGTGGCGACCGCCGTGCGTCCGCCGCCCGGCCTCCCCGCCGACTGGGACCGCCCCGCCCCCGCCGCCCGGCAGGCGGACCCTGCCGTCGGTGAGCATCACGGCACCGGCCGGCCGGGACGGGGGAGTGCGGGTTCAGGCACGCAGGCCCTGGAGGATCAGCGTGCGCAGGGCGGCGAAGTCGGCGTCGGCCCCGGGGGCGGACCACACGGCGGCATGGGCAGGGTCGTGGAAGCGGGCACTGGCGTGGAAGACGGCCCGGGCCGCGGCGACCGGGTCGTCGCCGGGAAGCGAGAACAGGCCGTCGCCGCGGCCGTCCGCGAGGATGCGCGCGAGCTGGCCGACGAGGGTGGTGAGGTGGCGCTCCACGACCTCGCTCGCCTCGTCGGCCAGCACCAGGTAGGTGGCGAAGAGTTCGGGGTCGTCGCCGGCCTTGCGGCGCTTGGAGGCGAGCAGGGCCTCCAGCCAGCGCGAGAGGCGCTCGTCCGCCGGGCCGGGCTCGCGGGAGATCGCGTCCAGGGTGCCGGTCTCCCGGTCCAGCCAGCGTTCGGTGACGGCCTCGCGCAGTGCCGTCTTGCTGGGGAAGTGCCGGTAGACGCTGCCGTGGGTGACGCCGAGCGCCCGGGCCACGTCCACCACCGTCGCCTTGGCCGGGCCGAACCGGCGCAGCACGTCCTCCGTCGCCTCCAGGATGCGGTCGCGGGTCAGGGGCTCCGGAGGCATGCTGCGCGGCTCTCTTCCTCGGGGCTTGGGGCGTTCAGGACTCTTCAGGTGCGGTGGGGCGGCGCCGTTCGCTGTCGAGGTGGGCCATCTGGTGGGCCGGGTAGCGGTCGCCGGAGGCGGCGCCGGCCGGGACGGCGCGTTCGACGGCGGCCAGGCCGTCCGCCCCGAGCCTAGCGTCCAGCGCGCCGAGCGCCTCCGACAGCCGGTCCCGGCGGCGGGCGCCGATCAGCGGGACGATGTCCTCGCCCTGCGCCAGCACCCAGGCGATCGCGGTCTGCGCGACCGACAGGCCATGGCCGGCGGCCACCGTGCGCAGCTCCTCCACCAGGGCGAGGTTGCGGTTCAGGTGCTCGCCGTCGAAGCGCGGGACGGCCGCCCGGAAGTCGCCGGGGGCGAGCCGGCGGTCGGCCGACCAGTGGCCGCTGAGCAGGCCGCGGGAGAGCACGCCGTACGCGGTGATGCCGATGCCCAGCTCGCGGCAGAGCGGCAGGATCTCCTCCTCGATGCCGCGGGAGATCAGCGAGTACTCGATCTGGAGGTCCGCGATCGGCGCCACGGCCGCCGCCCGCCGGATGGTCTCCGGGCCCGCCTCGGACAGGCCGATGTGGCGGACGTGACCGGCCTGGACGGCCTCGGCGATCGCCCCGACGGTCTCCTCGATCGGCACGTCCGGGTCCACCCGGGAGAGGCGGTAGATGTCGATGTGGTCGGTGCCCAGCCGCTGGAGCGAGTGGGCCAGGAAGTTCTTCACCGCCGCGGGGCGGCCGTCGTAGCCGAGCCAGCTGCCGTCCGGAGCGCGCAGAGCGCCGAACTTGACGCTGGTCAGGGCCTTCTCCCGGGCGGCGGGCGGCGCGGTGCGCAGCGCCTCGGCGATCAGCAGCTCGTTGTGGCCCATGCCGTAGAAGTCGCCGGTGTCCAGCAGCGTGATCCCGGCGTCCAGGGCGGCGTGCAGGGTGGCGAGCGATTCGCTGCGGTCGGCCTCGCCGTAGAGCGCGGACATGCCCATGCAGCCGAGACCGAGGGCGGAGACTTCCGGGCCGGCGGCGCCCAGGCGGCGGACGGGCATGGCGGTGGGGGTGGCGGTGGGTGTGGCGGGCACGGGGACTCCGTTCGCGGGGAGGGGCGGGAGGTTTGCGCTGTGCTGCTGACAAGCATGGCATGACGGATGACAGATTTCAATTTATGTCACTCACTTCTCCTGAAGGCCGGGTCCGGGGCCGGGTCCGGGGCCGGGTCCGGGGCCGGGCCCAAGGTCCTGTGAGCAAGGCCACGGCTGTCCGCAACGCGGGCGCGCGGCAGGGTGGTTGGCGGAACAGGACGGTCCCGGGAAGCCGATCTTGGTCTTCTCCGGGCGCGGCCGGTCTGCCAGNGGGTCCGGGGCCGGGTCCGGGGCCGGGCCCAAGGTCCTGTGAGCAAGGCCACGGCTGTCCGCAACGCGGGCGCGCGGCAGGGTGGTTGGCGGAACAGGACGGTCCCGGGAAGCCGATCTTGGTCTTCTCCGGGCGCGGCCGGTCTGCCAGTGTTTCGCCTGTGCTGATGCCAGGCACCGGCCGCGGGTGGTCATCCAGGCGCTGACCGGGCATCTCTCCGTTGCTCCGCTCGTCCGTCCGCACCCGGCACCCCTCCCCCTCCCTCCGCCATGCCTTCTCTCCTTGCCGCACTGCCCCGCCCGCGCACCGCCCGCACCGCGGATCGCACCGCCGACCGCACTGCCGCCCGCACCGCCGACCGCAATCCGTGGCGCTGCCTCCGCTCGCCGAGCATGCGCTGGTGGTCGGTCGCCAACCTGGTGTCCAACCTCGGCACCTGGATGCAGATGACGGTGCAGAACGTCCTCGTGCTCCAGGTCACCGGCTCGGCCGCGCTGACCGGTCTCTCCCTCGCCGTCCAGGCCGGGCCCGGCCTGCTCTTCGGCCTGCTCGGCGGTGCGGCCGTGGACGCCCTGCCGCGCAAACTGGTCGCCGGGCTCAGCCAGGCGGCTCTGGCGACGGTGGCCTTCACCACCGCCCTGCTGGTCGCCCTCGGCATGCTCAGCGTGCCGGTCCTGCTGGTCCTGGCCGCCGTCACCGGACTGATCGCCACGGTGGACGCCCCGGCCTGCGCGCTGCTGGGCAACGACCTGGTCCCGCCCAAGGACGTGCCCTCGGCGATCGCCCTGGGCTCGGCCGTGCACAGCGTCGGCCGGCTGGCCGGGGCCGCACTGGCCGGCGGCGCGGTGGTGCTGTTCGGCACCGCCTCGGCGTTCGTGGCGAACGGGCTCTCCTTCCTCTTCGTCGCCTCGGTGATCCCGTTCCTCAGACTGCTGGACCGTTCGGCCGGGGACGAGGAGGACGCCACGCCCGTGCCCGCGCCCCCTGCCGCGCCGGCGCCGGTTCCCGTGCCCGGTCCGCGGGCCGCGGCCACGCCGTACCAGATCCCCAAGCGGGCGCCGCTCGGGCCGCCCCGCCCCCACCCGCCGCAGCCCGCATCCGAGCCGGCCCCCCGTCCGGACAAGCCCGGGGAGGGCGAGGCCAAGGACCCGGCGCGCGCCGTCTCCGGCGGTCCCCGGGACGGGCTGAGGTTCTTCTTCGGCCGGCCGCGGCTGGTCGCCCTGGCGCTGATCACCGCGCTCGGCGCGACGTTCGGCCGCAACTACTCGCTGACCCTGGCCGTGCTGGTCACCGGGCCGCTGGCGGCCGGCGCCGGNGTCCCCGGGACGGGCTGAGGTTCTTCTTCGGCCGGCCGCGGCTGGTCGCCCTGGCGCTGATCACCGCGCTCGGCGCGACGTTCGGCCGCAACTACTCGCTGACCCTGGCCGTGCTGGTCACCGGGCCGCTGGCGGCCGGCGCCGGAGCCTTCGGCACGGTGGCCACCGCGCTGGCCGTCGGCGGCACGCTCGGCGCCGTGGTGGCGGGCATGCTCCGCAGGCCCTCGGTGCGGCTGGTCGCCGGCATGGCAGGCATCGGGGCGCTGCTGCAGATCGGGGCCGGCCTCACACCGGGCCTGCTGCTGCTGCTCGTGCTGGTGGTGCCGATGGCGATCGTGGAGTCCGTCTCCGACACCGCCGGGACGACCGTCCTGCAGACCGATCCGCCCGCCGCCATGCGCGGCCGGGTGCTGGGCGTGTGGCGCAGCCTGAGCACCGGCTGGGGCCTGCTCGGCCCGCTGGTCGCCGGCGGGCTGATGGAACTGCTCGGCGCCCGCGCGGCGCTGGTGCTGGGCGGCGTGGTCATTGCGGCCACGGCGGGCGCGGGCGCGCTGCTGCACGGGCGCGGGCGCCCCGCCCTGGCCGTGCTGCCGCGGCTCCGGCCGCTGCGCTTCGCCGCTGCCCGTCCGCAGCTCTCCGCCGTGGCCTGAGCCCGCGGCGGGACGCGCGTCACCCGGCCTCTCCGGCCTCCCCGGCGCCCGCCGCTCCGGTGATCAGCGCATCCCGCTGCCGTAGGGGCCGTACAGGTCCAGCAGCCGCACCCGGGCGGTCTGCAGGCGGTGGCCGACGATCTCCGCCACCCGCCGGGCGACCGCACGGCCCAGCACCGGGTCGGCCTCGCACAGGGCGCGGACCGCCGCCGCGTCGAACTCGTGGGCCCGCACCGGGCTGAGCGCCACCGCGCCCAGATGCCAGGTGCGCGGCGGGAACAGCCAGGACCAGCCCAGCAGGTCGCCGGGCCCGAGCGTCTCGACCACCGCCGGCGGCCGGCCCGGCACCTGGAGATCCAGGGTCACCGAGCCGGTGCGGATGATCCAGAACCGGTCGGCGGCGCCGTTCTCGCCGAAGATCCGGGCCCCGGCGGGGAACGAGACGTCACGGGCGGCGCTCATCAGCCGCTCCCGGTCGTCGGGACGGAGGACTCCGAGGAGGTTCGTCGCGGTCACGGCGGGCATGCCGATGCCTCCTTCGTGCGGCGGAGCGGCGCAGAGCTGCGGCAGTGGAGCGCCGCTGTGCGGTTGTGCGTACGGGGCGGCGGCGAGACCGGCGGGGGAAGTCCGGCGCGCCGCCGCCCGGGGCCCGGCAGGGACGATGCCGGGCCGGTGCCGTCATCCTCCGGCCCCCGCCCCCGGGGCGGGCAGGGGCCGACCGGCCCCCGGTGCCCGCCGCCCGGCCCTGTCCCGCCCGGCCCTGTCCCGCCCCGCCGTGCCCGCCCCGGCCGCGGGGACCGCCGCGGCGCCCGCAGTCACACCGGGGACCGGGCCCCGGCCGGGGGCGGGGGACGCGTACCATCCGGGCCCATGAGCGCAGAGCAGCAGTCGCCGCCCGCCGGGCTGGTGACGGCACTCGCCGGCCTCGCCGCACAACTGCCGGATGCCGCACCGGCGGGGCCGCCGGCCCCGCCGGTGCCGCGGCCCGGCGCGCCGGAGGTGCTGGCCGGCCACCCGGNAACTGCCGGATGCCGCACCGGCGGGGCCGCCGGCCCCGCCGGTGCCGCGGCCCGGCGCGCCGGAGGTGCTGGCCGGCCACCCGGAGCGGGTGGTGGTCCGGTATGGCGGCACGGTGGCCAAGGCACACGCCGCCGGCACCGACCCGGCCGCCCTGGAACTGCGGCTGCGGGTGGCCGCCGCGCCGGAACTGGCCGGCATCCTGCTGCCGCCGCTCGGGCCGCCCGCGCCCCGCCCGCTGCCCGGCGGCCGTACCGCCACCCTCTGGCCGTACGGCTCCCCGGTCGATCCTGCCGACCCGGACGCCGCGCCCTGGGAGGAGGCGGGGCGTCTGCTGGCCCGGCTGCACGCGGTCCCGGCGGCCCCGCTGGCGCGGCGGCTGGGTGCCGCGGCCCTGCCGGTGATGCGCGGCCCGGTCCGGGTCGCCGAGGCCATGACCCGGCTGCGTGCCGCCCGCGGGCGGGACCTGCCCCCGCGACTGGCCGCG
>NZ_WTLH01000161.1:0-5683 GCF_011421595.1 Streptomyces sp. YIM 98790
CGCCCGGCCCCCCGGAGCAGGCGCCCTCCGCGCCGCAGCCGGTGCCGCCGCAGGCACCGCACGCACCGCGGCCGCCGCAGCCGCCGCAACCGCCGGTGTCAGCCTCGGAGACCCCGCAGGCGGGACAGCCCGCCCCGCATCCGCCCGCGTTCCCGCAGCCACCGCAGCCGCCGGCGGCGCCGGAACAGCCCGGTTACGGATATCCCCGGCCTGAGCTGCCTCCGGCGGGACAGCCCGTGCCGCAGCAGCCGGTGCAGGGCTATCCGCAGCCCGGGCAGCAGCCGCAGCAGGCGCAGGCGCCGCAGGGGTACGGGTACCCGCCACCGGCGCCACCCGCCGCCGCGCAGCAGCAACCCCAGCCGCCGCAGCAGCCGGTGCAGGCCGCTTATCCGCAGGCACCGCCGCCCGCGCAGCCCGACCCGCAGCAGCAGGGCTACGGCTATCCGCCGCCCGCGCCGCCCGCGGCGCCACAGGCGGCCCCGCAGGGAGCGCAGGACCCGCGGGCCGGGAACGCCTGGCCCGGCCAGCAGAGCTACGGCCCGCAGCCGGGCCAGCTCGGCTACACCGCCGCCGTCGAACTCTCCTCGGACCGTCTGCTCCAGGAGAAGGGGCGGCACAAGCGGCGTTCGCAGGCGCCCAGCCGCCAGCAGTCGTCCCGGTTCAAGATCGGGGGCAAGGCGGCGGACGCCGAGCGGCAGCACAAGCTGGACCTCATCCGCACGCCCATGCTGGCCTGCTACCGGATCGCGGTCATCAGCCTCAAGGGGGGCGTCGGCAAGACGACCACCACCATGGCGCTCGGTTCCACCCTCGCGGACGAGCGGCAGGACAAGGTCATCGCGATCGACGCCAACCCGGACGCCGGCACGCTGGGCCGCCGCGTGCGCCGCGAGACGGGCGCGACCATCCGCGACCTGGTGGGTGCGATCCCGTACCTGCACAGCTACATGGACATCCGGCGCTTCACCTCGCAGGCCCCGTCCGGCCTGGAGATCCTCGCCAATGACGTGGACCCGGCGGTCTCGACCACCTTCAACGACGAGGACTACCGCCGCGTCATCGACGTGCTGGGGAAGCAGTACCCGATCATCCTCACCGACTCGGGCACCGGTCTGCTCTACAGCGCGATGCGCGGGGTGCTCGATCTCGCCGACCAGCTGATCATCGTCTCCACCCCCTCGGTGGACGGCGCCAGCAGCGCGAGCACCACGCTGGACTGGCTGGCCGCACACGGGTACGGCGACCTGGTGCAGCGCAGCATCACGGTGATCTCCGGCGTCCGGGACACCGGCAAGATGGTCAAGGTCGAGGACATCGTGGCGCACTTCCGTACCCGCTGCCGCGGGGTGATCGTGGCACCGTTCGACGAGCACCTGGCGACCGGTGCCGAACTGGATCTGGACCTGATGCGGCCCAAGACCCGGCAGGCGTACTTCGATCTGGCGGCGCTGNCGAGGACATCGTGGCGCACTTCCGTACCCGCTGCCGCGGGGTGATCGTGGCACCGTTCGACGAGCACCTGGCGACCGGTGCCGAACTGGATCTGGACCTGATGCGGCCCAAGACCCGGCAGGCGTACTTCGATCTGGCGGCGCTGGTGGCGGAGGACTTCGTCCGTGCCCAGCAGGAGCAGGGGCTGTGGACGCAGGACGGCACCAACAACCCGCCGCCGCACATGGCCCCGCCGTTGCCGGGGCAGCCGCAGCAGCAGCCGCACCACCAGCAGCAGGGCGGCTATGCGTATCCGTACCCCCAGCAGCCCGGACAGCCCGCCTACGGTTATCCGCAGCCGGGCCAGCAGCCGCAGCCGCCGCCGCAGCAGCAGGGCTACGGCTACCCGCCCCCGGGACAGCAACCGCCGCCCCCGCCGCAGCAGCAGGGCTACGGCTCCCCGCAGCCGGGGGAAGGCGGCTGGCCGCCGCCGCCCCCGCAGCAGTAACGGCGCGCCGGCTCAGGACGGGCGGAGCAGCAGCAGGGCGGTGTCGTCGGTGCGTTCGCCCTCCGGGCGGGTGCCGTGCAGCAGGGTGTCGGCCAGCGGCTCCAGCTCCGCGTCCCCGGCGGTGCCGAGGGTGCGGGCGAAGGCGCGCAGGCTCTCGTCCAGGTGCTCGTCGGGTACCTCGATCAGCCCGTCGGTGTACATGGCCAGCAGGGTGCCCGGGGGGAGCGGGAGCCGGACGGAGGTGTAGCGGGCCTGCTGATCGATGCCGAGCAGCAGGCCGGCCGGCAGGTCCAGGGTCTCGGTGCGCCCGTCCGGGTGGCGCAGCACGGGCGGCGGGTGCCCGGCGGTGGCCAGGTCCGCCCGGTGCCGGGCCAGGTCGAGGTGGCCGTAGAGACAGCTGGTGAACAGGTCCGGTCCGAGACCGGCGAGCAGCCGGTTGGTGCGGCTGAGCACCTCGGCCGGTGACGCCCCGGCCGTGGCATAGGCGCGCACGGCGGTCCGTACCTGCCCCATCAGGGCCGCGGCGGTCACATTGTGCCCTTGCACGTCGCCGATGACCGCGGCGAAGGTCGACTCGTCGAGCTGCACCAGGTCGTAGAAGTCTCCGCCGATGTCCATGCCCTGGGTGGCGGGAAGGTAGCGGAAGGCCACCTCCAGACCGGCGGGCCGGGGCAGGTCGTGCGGCAGCAGCCCGTTCTGCAGCGCGTGGGCCAGCCGGTGCTTGGTGTCGTAGAGGCGGGCGCGTTCCAGGGCCTGGGCGATCAGGCCGGAGAGCGCGGAGAGGCTGTCGCGCTGCTCGGCGGTGAAGGTGTGCGGCTGCTCGTAGGCCAGGACGCAGGCGCCGATGCGGCGGCGGGAGGCGATCAGCGGCAGGTAGGCCCAGGCGGACATGGAGTCCCGCATGGCCGGCCGGTCGGGGTACGCCTGCTCCAGTTCCTCCCGGGAGCCGAAGAAGACGGGACGGCCGCCGGTCACGGCATGGGTGCCGGGGCTGGAGACGGAGAGCGGGGTGGCGTCGAACCGCTCCATGGTGGAGTGCGGGTAGCCGCGGTGGCCGATGACGCGCAGCCGGTCCCCCTCGGCGGCCAGCAGCACGAATCCCTGGGCTCCGAAGGCGGGCATGAGCTCGTTCGCGGTGCGCTCGACCACGTCCTCGACATCGGCGGCCTCGGTGAGGGCGCTGGCGAGGTGGAGCAGGTGGTAGATGCCGCCGACCCGGGCGCGGGCGACGCGGCCGGGGCGGGCGGCGGTGGGCTCGGCGGCCCCGGCCGGGTGCTCCTCGGCCGGGCTGATCAGCACGCTGAGGCCGGTGGTGTCGGGGTAGAGGCGGAAGGTCAGCCAGGTGCCGTCGGCGCGGCGGGCGTTGAAGGAGACCGGTCCGCCGCTGACCAGTGCGCTGCGGTAGACGTCCTCGTAGGCGGGATCGGCGAGCCACGGCAGTACCGCCCAGGGCAGGGCGCCGAGCAGGCGCTCGCGGCGCTCGCCGAGCAGTCCGGCGGCCCGGTCGGTGAGGAAGGTGACGCGTCCGCTCAGGTCGAGGGAGCAGACGCCGTCGGGGAGGCGGTTGGCGAAGTCGGCGGCGGCGAGCGCCTCGGCGGGGGTGGGTGCGGAGGCGCGGGGCACGGGCAGCACCCGGGGCTGGTCGGCGGCGCGCAGAGGGCGGCCTGCTGCGGCCGCCCGGTGGAGGACGTTGCCGATGCGGTCGGCGGCCCCGGTGAGGGTGCGGCGATCGGCGGCACCGAGCCGGGTGCGGCGGCTGGCGGGCCACATCAGGACGAGCACGCCGTCGGCCGGGCTGCCGGTGGTGCCGGTGCCGGTGGTGCCGGTGCCCGTGCCGGTGGTGGCGTCGGCGGCGGTCGCGTCGCCGGGGAACGGGGCCGGGGCGGAGGCGTCGGAGGGGGCCGGGCCCGAGGCCGGGACGGGGACGGCGGCGAGGGCGAAGTCGTAGGGCGAGACGAGGGCGGTACGGGGATAGGTGCGGGCCAGGTCCTCCCGGCCGCTGATCCAGACCAGCCGCCGTTCGCGGGCGGCGTCCGGCGCGGGGCCGGGGTGGCCGAGGGGGAGCCGGGCCCAGGGGCCGGTGAACTCGGGGGGCACGCCGGTGACGGTCTCCAGGGCGAGCATGCCGTCCTCCGGCACGGTGAGGTACAGCCCGGCCATGTGGGCCCCCACCTGCCGCACTACCGTGGTCACCTCGCGGTCCATGCGGTCCCGCAGGACCTCGGGGGGCGCGGCGTGCCGCAGGCGGCCTGGTGACATGGTCGGCCTCCCGCCTGGACCGGTGCCCGCCTGCCGGTGCCGAGGGGCCCGTTCCCGGTGTCACCGCCGGGGCCGGACGCCCGCGCCGCCGGGCCAGCGGAACGTTTCTCCTATGACGGGACGATAGTCCGGAACGGTGGGTGCGGCATCCGCTTCACGGGAGAGGCGGCGGGCGGCTGCCGACCGGGGCGGGCAGGCCGGACGAGCGGGCGGGCGGTCCGGGCGGGCGGTCCGGGCCGGGACCGGCTCAGCGGGTGAGTTCGCGGGTCCGGTCCACGTCCTCGGCGATGCGGGCCTTGAGCGCCTCGATGCCGTCGAAGGTCTCCTGACCGCGCAGGTGGGCGAGGAAGTCCACGGCCACGTAGTCGCCGTAGAGGTCCAGGTCGGTGCGGTCCAGGGCGTATGCCTCGACGGAGCGGGCGGTGCCGTGGAACTGCGGGTTGGTTCCCACCGAGATGGCGGCGGGCATCCGCTCACCCGCGGCGGTCAGCCAGCCCGCGTACACGCCGTCGGCCGGGACGGCCGAGTAGGGCACGGTGTCGACATTGGCCGTGGGGAAGCCGAGCTCCCGGCCGCGGCGCGCGCCGTGGACGACGATGCCCTCCACGCGGTGCGGGCGGCCCAGGACCCGGGCGGCACCCGCCACGTCCCCCTCGGCGATCAGCCCGCGGGCCAGGGTGGAGGAGAACGGCTGTCCGGCCGGGGCCGCACCGGCCGCCCCCGGGGGCGGGGAGCCGGGCGTGGCCAGCTGGACGACATCCACCTCGAAGCCGTAGGTGCGGCCCAGTTCCGCCAGGGTGTCCACGGTGCCGGCCGCCCGGTGGCCGAAACGGAAGTTGGGGCCCTCCACCACGGCGACCGCGTGCAGCCGCTCCACCAGCACCTTGACCGCGAAGTCGGCCGGGGAGAGCTGGGAGAAGGCGGTGGTGAACGGCAGCACCAGCACCGCGTCCGCACCCAGCTCGCCCATCAGCTCGGCCCGGCGCGGCTGCGGGGTGAGCAGCGGCGGGTGCATGCCGGGGCGGAGCACCTCCAGGGGGTGCGGATCGAAGGTCACCACCACCGACGGCACGCGCAGCTCGCGGGCGCGGCTCACCGTACGGCCGATGATCACCTGGTGGCCGCGGTGCACACCGTCGTAGGAGCCAATGGTGACGACGCTGCGCCCCCAGTCGCCTGGGATGTCTTCCAGTCCATGCCAGCGCTGCACCGTCTGCACCGTGGTACTCCGTCTCTGCTGTCTGTGGTCCGCCGACTGTGCTCGGAGCCTGCCAGCCCCAAAATACCTGCCAGGGGCGGCCGGACATGGCGCCGGGCGGCCCAGCGGGGTGTGCTGCGCGGCACAGCCAGGGGCGGCGCCGGGCCGGCCGGCGTGTCAGCCGGGCGTGCCGAGCCCGGCGGGCTGGTGGCGGCGCGGCGGCCGGGACTCGGCCGTGGCCGCGGCCGCGGCCACGGACTGCCCAGGGACGCGCGGCCCGGCGGGCG
>NZ_WTLH01000161.1:5832-13544 GCF_011421595.1 Streptomyces sp. YIM 98790
GCGGAGCCCGCCGCGGCGGCGGCATCGGCGGCCGTGTCCGGGTCGGCGGAGTTCGGGTCTGCCGGGCCGGCCGGGCCGGCGGACCCGGAGGGGCCGGCGGGCATGGCGACGTCCGCCGGGGAGCGGGGCCGGCCCAGGCAGCGGAGCACCTCGCGGCGGGCGCTGGGGCCGACCATGGCCGCCCACTCCCCCGGCGCGCCGGTGATCCAGTCGTGTACCTGGTCGGCGAATCCGGGCAGTTCGCGGGCGAGGGCGACCATCCGGTGGTCGAACAGCCGGACCCCTTCGGTGGTGCGGTTGAGCAGCAGGCCGATCCGGTGCACGAGTTCCCGGCCGCCGCCGCTGCGGGCCACGGCATCCAGCACCTGGTCGAGCACGGCGGGCTCCCGCTCGGTGGCCAGCAGCACGTCGAGGAGTTCGGTGGCCAGCGGGCCGCCGGTGCGGCCCAGGACCCGGCCGAGCTCGGCGCGGAGCGGGCGCGGGCCGTGCCGCAGCAGGCCGGTGACCAGAGGGTAGACCGCGGAGCGGGCGGCCGGGCCGTGGCGCAGCCGCTGCTGGAGGAAGCGGGCGGCGGGCTCGGGAGAGGTGAGCGGGCGCTGCTCGGTGTACTCGCGGACCAGGCGGGCGATCCGGCGGGCCAGGGCCGGGGTGCCGACGTCGGCCAGCGGCAGCAGCAGCGCGGTGGCGGCCTCGGCGTCGTCCTCGCCGCCGTACGGGTCGGCGGTGGCGTCCTCGTCGGCGGGACCGGGGACGAGGCGGGCGTGGAAGGCCCGCAGCACGGGCTCGGGGTGGGTGGGCAGCGCCGCGGTGAGCGCCCGGGCCAGTGCGGGAAGGCGGGGCGCGGTGGCGGGCAGGGCCGTGAAGTGGCGCAGCGCGGCCGGGAGATGGCGGGCACGTGCGGCCGGGTCCGGGAGCAGCACGGTGTGGGCGAGGGTGTGCAGGCCGGCGTGGTCGGGGCGGGCCAGCAGCTCCTCGGCCGCGGCGCGCAGCAGCTCGCGGTCGGCGGCGGCACGGGCGTGCGGCAGGACGACGGTGGCGTAGGTGCCGGCGGCCTCCCGGAGCTGCGGACGGTCGTCGGCGGCCCACCGGCGGACCGCCCGGCAGAGCACGGAGGGGTCCTCCTTGGCGAGTTCGGCGAGAAGTTCTGCGGCGCGCGGGTGGGCGGCCCCGGCGAGCGCCTCGGTGAGCGTGTCCGGCGAGAGGGTGCGCCGGGTGTGCAGCAGGGCCTGGGCGGCGTCGGCCACGGTGGCGCGGCGGGCGGAGCGGCGCAGCGGGCGTTCGTCGCCGAACCAGCGGCACAGCGCGCGCTGGGCGGTGGCCGGGTCGGCGGCCAGCTGCTCGGCGGCGACGGTCAGATAGCGGTCGGCGCCGGGGGTGTCGGCCGGCAGCAGCAGACGCAGCAGGGCCAGCCGGTCGGCGACGGGCAGGGCGAGGCGGCGCCAGAAGGAGGGGCCGAAGCCGGCGGGGGGCAGCCGGTCGGCGCCGATGCGCTCGGCGAGCTGGTGCAGCGGCCCCGTGTACGGGGAGGCGTCGGCCAGGCGGGGCAGCACTTCGCCGAGGAGCCGCCCGGCCCACCAGGGGGCGGCCTGGCCGCGCACCCCGGGCAGGGCGTCGACCAGGCGCTGCAGACGGCGGCGCAGGGCGTCGGGGCCGTACCGCCGCTCGACGGTGAGCAGGGCGAAGACCACCGGGCCGATGCGGTGGCGGGGGATGGCCTCCTCGCCGGGGCGCGGCGCGAGCAGGCGGTCCAGGGCGACGTCGAGATCGAGGTGGCAGCCCTGGAGCCACTCGGCGAACTCCTCGTCGGCGAAGCGGTAGCCGGACCCGGCGGGAAGGAGGATCTCGCTGTCGAGCACCGCCCGGGCCCAGCCGCCCTGCCGGGGGAAGAGTTCCTCGAAATCGCGGCGGGGCAGCACGACCGGGCCGAGGCAGCGGCGGGCGGCCTCGTGCAGGCGGGCGGAGACGCGGGCGGCGAGGCGGCACTGGTCACGCAGCCGGGCCGGGCCGTGGCCGCCGCAGACGAGGCGGCTGGCGACGGTCAGCGCGCACAGGTCGAGGTGGGCGGAGAAGATGTCGATCCGGCCGGGGGCACCGTCGGCGCCCCGGCCCTGGGCCGCCCGCACCCGGCTGAGCAGGCGCAGCGAGAGCGGATGCGCGGCCTCCTCGGGCGCGATGCGGCCGGGTGTGATGCCGAGCGCCGCGCGGGCCTCGACGGCGCTCTCCGCCGGGAGGTCCCCCAGCTCCACATGGGCCACCAGCCCTCTTCCCCACACCTCCGCGCCGGCCGTGGTGCCGCTCGTCGGGCGGTGCGTCCCGGCTCCGGCAGCGTGGTCGCGGGGGGCATCTCCGCGGCCCCGCCCCTCTCGCGGCTCCGCTGCCGCCTCCCGGCCGGAAGCCGGGGCGGGCGGCACGGCGGCGGGCGGGGGCAGGAGCGGGGCGAGGCTGTGATCCCAGAATTCGGGCCGGGTGGTGAGGGCGAGGCGGGCGCCGGCGGCCCGCAGCCAGCTCACGGTGCCGGTGATCCACGGCCGGAGCCGGGCCAGCAGGCGGCGGGGCATCTCCTCGGGTGCGTCCAGGAGCACCAGCAGCGGGGTGCCGGTGTCGCGGGCGATGCGGGCCACCACGTCCGGGTCGACCCGTGCCGGGTCGCCGACCGTGGCCGGACCGGCCGCGGCGTGCGCCCGGCCCGCCTCGCCGAGCGCACGGGCCAGCGCGTCGCGGACCGAGCTGTCGTCGGCGTGCAGGTCCGCGCCGGTGAGCCAGAGGGTGACGGCCGGTTCCGGGCCGCGCAGGCGGCGCGCCGCGTGTGCGGCGAGCGCCGTGGTGCGGCCGGTGCCGGGCGGGCCGACCAGGGCCAGCAGGGAGGCGTCGCCCCGCTCGAAGGAGCGCAGCGCCTCGGCCGCCTCCCGGCGGTCGGCGGGCGGGGCGCGGTGCGCGGCGGTGGCGGTGTGCACGGCGGCGGCCGTCAGCTCCAGCACTCCGGCCACGTTGAGGTCGACGCCGAAGCCGGGGACGGTGGCGCCGTTGCGCCGCAGCAGCCGGTCGACCGGCCCGCCCGGATCGGCCTCGGCTGCGGCGCGCAGCGGCACGGCGAAGCCCGCGGAGCGGTGCGCGGTGTGCAGGGCGGTGCCGAGCACGGCCAGCACCGAGCCGGTCTGTGCGTCCAGCACCGGGCTGCCGGTGGCCGCGGTGTTCAGCCGCAGCTTGCAGCCGGCGGACTCGGGGAGGTCCAGCTCGACCGCGACGGGCAGGGAGTGGAACCGGTCGGTGGCGGTGTAGGTGGCGGGGCAGGCGCCGCTGACGGCGGTGGTCAGCCAGCCGCCGAGGCGGACCCGGACCCGCAGGTCCGCGGCGGCGCGGTCGGTGGAGCAGACCAGCGGCTCCACATCGAGGTCGCGGGTGCGCAGCAGGGCGAGGTTCCACTCCGGGACCGGGGTGATGTCCCCGGCCTCGATCACCTCGGTCCGGCCGCTGGGGCTGCGCAGCACCACGCGCGGCAGGCCGTCCACGGCCTCGTGGCTGGTGAGCACGGTGCCCTGGTGGTCGGCGAGGAAACCGCTGCCGCGCGAGCGTCCGGCGAGATCGCTGATCCGCACCAGGGACGGCACTGAGGGCTTCGCCGGTGTCATGGACCCAACCTCCCGAACTCTGGTGGTGCGGTGAGGTTCTGCCCAGAGACCGGCCGGAATCAGCGCATTACGGCGAGTGCGCCCCCCGAATCTCTGAGCGCTCCGGCAAACGGGTGAACGCAGAGTGATGTGGACGTGACGAAGGGACCATCGCCGCGCCCGCCGCCGCCCGCCGCCGCCCGCCGGATCAGGCGAGGACGGCCAGGATGCGGGCCCGGGCGGCCCGGGACTCGACCAGGGCGACCAGCCGGCCACCGGGGCCGAAGGCGGCCACCGGGCCGGCCGGCAGGTCGTCCGGGGTGGCGATCTGCACACCGTTGCCGAGCAGGGCGGCGCGGCGCTCGTCCAGGTCCCAGCGCGGGAAGGCGGCGGCCGTGGCCTCGGCCAGCGGCAGCAGGGACAGCTCCTGCTCAAGCTGCTCCAGGGTGCGGGCCGCGGCGATGCCGTAGGGCCCGACCCGGGTACGGCGCAGCGCGGTGAGGTGGCCGCCGGTGCGGAGCGAGGCCCCCAGGTCGCGGGCCAGGGCCCGGATGTAGGTGCCGGAGGAGCACACCACGGTGACCACCAGGTCCGTCACCGGGGTGCCGTCCCCGGCGGTGGCCTGCCGGATGTCGTGCAGGGTGAAGGCGGAGACGGTGACCGGGCGGGCGGGCAGGGAGACATCCTCCCCCTCGCGCACCCGCTTGTAGGCCCGCTTGCCGTCGATCTTGACGGCGCTGACGCTGGACGGGACCTGGAGGATGTCGCCGGTGAGGGCCTCGATGGCGGTGCCGATGGCCTCCCGGGGCACCGCCGGGGCACCCGCGGAGGCGGTGATCCCGCCCTCGGCGTCATCGGTCACGGTGGCCTGGCCGAGCCGGACGGTGGCCAGGTACTCCTTCTCGGTGAGCGCCAGATGCCCGAGCAGGCGGGTGGCCCGGCCCAGGCCGAGCACCAGCACCCCGGTCGCCATCGGGTCCAGGGTGCCGGCATGCCCCACCCGGCGGGTACGGGCGATGCCGCGCATCCTGGCCACCACGTCGTGCGAGGTGAACCCGGCGGGCTTGTCGACGATGACCAGCCCGTCCGGGCCCGCGTCCGGCTTGTTCCGCCGCTTGCTCATGGAGTGGCGGTTTCCTCGCCGTCCTGACCGCCGTCCCGACCGCCGTCCCGGCCGTCGTCGGGGTCCTGAGCGGCCTGGCCGGGCCGGCCGGCTCCGGCCTCCTCGTCCTCCTCGGCACGGCCCCGGCTGTAGGGGTCCGGGTCACCGGCGTACTGGGCGCCCCGGGACCGCTGGCGCAGCTCCGCGTCCCGGGCCCGCGCGGCGGAGAACAGATCCTCCAGCACGCGGGCGTTCTCCGGCAGGGCGTCCGGCACGAAGGTGAGCGTCGGGGTGAACTTGATCTGGGCGGCCTGGCCGACCGCGGAGCGCAGCAGCCCCTTGGCGCTCTCCAGGCCCGCCGCGACCTCCATGCGCGCCGTGTCGTCCCCGTAGACGGTGTAGAAGACGGTCCCTTCCCGCAGGTCACCGGTGACCCTGGTGTCGGTGACGGTCACCTGGTGGTTCCTGATGCGCGGGTCCTTGATGCCCCGCTGGATCTTCTCGGCGACCACCTCGCGGATGAGCTTCGCCAGGTTGTCGGCCCGGGCGTTCTTGGCCACTGGTCCGTCTCCTTGATTTCTGGTGCGTACGGGCGACGGGCGGTGAGCGGCGGGGACACCGCGTACGGTACCCGCGCTCAGTCGTCGTCGCCGTGGATGCGCCGCCGCACGGACAGCAGCTCCACTTCCGGGTGGCCGGCGACCAGCCGCTCACACCGGTCGAGAACGTCGGTCAGATGCCCGGCGTCCCCGGAGACCACCGCGAGGCCCACTTCGGTCCTGCGGTAGAGGTCCTGGTGCCCGGTCTCGGCGGCGCTCACCGCGAACTTCCGCTGGAGCTCGGCCACGATGGGCCGGACCAGGGAGCGTTTCTCCTTGAGCGAACGCACGTCGCCGAGCAGCAGGTCAAAGGTCATGGCCCCTACGTACATGGCGATGATCGTAACCGTCATGGCCGGGGCCGATCGACGGAGTTTCGGCTCTCGCCGCGCTCCGCCGACCGGCCCCGGTCCTCGCCGGTGTCAGCCCGCCCGGATCAGGAGCGGGGCTTCTCCCGCATCTCGTAGGTGACGATCTGGTCGTCGATCTTGATGTCGTTGTAGTTGCCGAGGTTGATACCGCCCTCGAACCCTTCCCGGATCTCGGTGACGTCGTCCTTGAAGCGACGCAGCCCCTCGATGGTGAGGTTCTCGGCGACCACCTTGCCGTCCCGGACCAGCCGGGCCTTGGCGTTCCGCTTGACCAGGCCGGAGCGGATGATGACACCCGCGATGTTGCCGAGCTTGGAGGAGCGGAAGACCTCGCGGATCTCCGCCGTGCCGAGCTCGACCTCCTCGTACTCCGGCTTGAGCATGCCCTTCAGGGCCGACTCGATCTCCTCGATCGCCTGGTAGATGACCGAGTAGTAGCGGACGTCCACGCCCTCGCGCTCGGCCATCTGCGTGGCGCGGCCCGCCGCGCGCACATTGAAGCCGATCACGATGGCGTCCGAGCCGGTGGCCAGGTCGATGTCGGTCTCGGTGACCGCACCGACACCGCGGTGCAGCACCCGCAGCTCGACCTCCTCGCCCACATCGAGCTGGAGCAGCGAGGACTCCAGTGCCTCGACGGAACCGGACGCGTCGCCCTTGATGATGAGGTTGAGCTGCTGCATCTCGCCGGCCTTGAGCACCTGGTCCAGGTCCTCCAGGGAGACCCGGCGGACCCGCTTGGCGAAGGCCGCGTTGCGCTCGCGCGCCGCGCGCTTCTCGGCGATCTGCCGGCCGGTGCGCTCCTCGGAGACGACCAGGAAGTTGTCTCCCGCGCCCGGCACGCTGGTCAGACCCTGCACCAGCACCGGCATGGACGGGCCGGCCTCGGTGACCGGGCTGCCGCTGTCGTCCAGCATGGCCCGGACCCGGCCGTAGGCGTTGCCCACGACCATGGAGTCACCCACGTGCAGGGTGCCGCGCTGCACCAGGACGGTGGCCACGGCACCGCGGCCCTTGTCCAGGTGCGCCTCGATGGCGATGCCCTGCGCGTCCATCTTCGGGTTGGCCCGCAGGTCCAGGGTGGCGTCGGCGGTGAGGATCACGGCCTCCAGCACGCCCTCGATGTTGATGCCCTGCTTGGCGGAGATGTCGACGAACATGGTGTCGCCGCCGTACTCCTCGGCGATCAGCCCGTACTCGGTGAGCTGGCCGCGCACCTTGGTCGGGTCGGCGCCCTCGACGTCGATCTTGTTGACCGCCACCACGATCGGCACCTCGGCCGCCTTGGCGTGGTTCAGCGCCTCGATGGTCTGCGGCATCACGCCGTCGTTCGCCGCGACCACCAGGATCGCGATGTCCGTCGACTTGGCACCGCGGGCCCGCATGGCGGTGAACGCCTCGTGACCGGGGGTGTCGATGAAGGTGATCTTCCGCTCTTCGCCGTTGACCTCGGTGGAGACCTGGTAGGCACCGATGTGCTGGGTGATGCCGCCCGCTTCGCCCTCGATCACGTTGGTCTTGCGGATGGCGTCCAGCAGCCGGGTCTTGCCGTGGTCGACGTGACCCATGACGGTGACCACCGGCGGACGGGAGACCAGATCGTCCTCCCCGCCCTCGTCCTCGCCGAAGTCGATGTCGAAGGACTCGAGCAGCTCGCGGTCCTCCTCCTCCGGGCTGACGATGCGGACGGTGTAGTTCATCTCCTGGCCGAGCAGCTCCAGCGTCTCGTCCGAGACGGACTGGGTGGCCGTGACCATCTCGCCCAGGTTGAACATCACCTGGACCAGCGACGCCGGGTTGGCGTTGATCTTCTCGGCGAAGTCGGTGAGCGACGCGCCGCGGGAGAGACGGACCGTCTCGCCGTTGCCGCGCGGCAGCATCACGCCGCCGATCGACGGGGCCTGCATGGCCTCGTACTCCTGGCGCCGCTGCCGCTTCGACTTGCGCCCGCGCCGGGCCGGCCCGCCGGGCCGCCCGAAGGCGCCCTGCGTGCCGCCGCGGCCACCGGGACCGCCGGGACGGCCGCCGAAGC
>NZ_WTLH01000162.1 GCF_011421595.1 Streptomyces sp. YIM 98790
CCGCCCGCCCCGCGTCGCGGTCGGCATGCCCGGCGGGCGCGGCTCCGGCGGCCCCGGGGCCGGTGGTCCCGGCGGGTGCGTCGCCGTGGCCGTCGCCGTGGCCGTCCAGGGCCAGGATGCGGGCCCGCTGCCCCGCGGTGAGGGAGTCCAGCAGCCCCTGGGCCTCCTCCGGCTTCTCCTCGGCTGCCTGCTGCTGCTCGTCGGCCTCCTGCTGCGCGCCGCGCAGCTCCTCGGCCTCGTGGTGCAGCCGGTCCACCCGGGTCCGGATCTCCGCCGGTCCCGGCTGCGGCTCGGCGGACGCGGCCGGAAGGGGCAAGGCGGCGGTCGCGGCGAGGGTCAACGTGGTGGCTGTGGCTGTGGCTGTGGCTGTGGCTGTGGCTGTGGCCGGTGGCCGGACGGGTCGGGCGGAACGGGGGGAACGGGGGCGGCGCCCGGTCAGTGCGCCGAGCAGCCCCCCGCGGCGCTTGCGATGCTGTGCCATGGCCCGGGACGCTAGCCGCGCCGCCGGTGTCCCCCGGGCGGTGCGACCGGTATTGCCGGGTATTGGCGGCAATCGACCAGCCGCCGGTCTGCGGCCTGCGCCGAAGCCCGGCCGGGCCGCCCGCTTCCGACCGCTCTTGCGTGCATGTGGCCGTTCGAATGGTGTGGACTGTCCGTTCGGCCGATGTTCGGAGGCTATTCGGACGCGGCCCCGGCGAGCTGGTCGATATGGCTGCGGAACTCCTCCAGCGGCCGGTTGCCGATCAGCGGATGCCCGTTGACCAGAAAGGTGGGCACCGCGCTGATGCCGAGCAGCAGCGCCTCGTCCGCGTCGGCCGCCACCGCGTCGGCGGCGGCCTCCGCATCCATGTCCGTCTCGAAGCGCTGCAGATCCGGCACCCCGGCGTCCTCCGCCATGGCCAGCACGTTCTCCCGGGAGAACCGCCCGCTGCCCAGATGGGTGTCCTCGGCGTAGGCGGCCCGGTAGAACTCCCAGAACCGGTCCTGCTGCCCGGCCGCCCAGGCGGCACGCGCGGCCAGATCCGACTCCGGGCCGTTGACCGGGAAGTTGCGGAACTCGATGCGCAGCACCCCGGCGTCCACATAGGCGGAGATCAGCTCCGGCTCCGTCTCCCGGGCGAAGCGGGCGGCGAGCGCGGACTGGAAGTCGGCGTAGGTGAGCATCACCACCGGGGCGTCGGGATCGCCCATGGCCAGCGGGTCACCGGCGTCGCGCCGGGCCAGGCCGTGCACCGGGTGGTCCTCGGGCAGCGGTTGCAGCGCGGAGGGGCCGGGAGCGTCCGCCGTCCGCTGTCCGGCGCCGTCCGGGCTCTCCCCGCCGCCGCTGCCGCCGGACAGCGCGGCGGCCAGCAGCCCCAGCACCAGCGCCGCGGTCACCAGGGTCGCGACCGCGCCCACCAACACCTTGGGATTCCAGCCAATCACCCCTCCAGTCTGCGGGACACCGGTGGCAACCGGGAGCCCGGGCCCCAGTACGCTCCGGTGCCATGGACGTACTCATCGGCATCTTCCTGGGATTCCACTTCATCGGCATCGCCGCGCTGCTGGGCGGCTTCTTCTACCAGATGAGCGCGCTGCGGACCGGTGAGGCCCGCATGGTGCCGGGCATGCTGCACGGTGCGCTGACCATGCTGGTGACCGGTGTGATCCTGGTCGGCCTGCGGGAGGCGGACGACGGCGACGTGAACAACGTCAAGGTCGGCATCAAGCTGGTCATCCTGGTGGCCATCCTGGCCCTGGTCTACCTCAAGCGGGACGAGGAAAAGGTGCCCGCCCCGCTGTTCGGCACCGTCGGCCTGCTCACCCTCACGAACATCTTCATCGCCACCATCTGGTGAGCCGCGCCTCCCCGGCACGGGCCCCGCAGGGGCGGCGGGCGGGCGGTCCGCCGCCCGGGCTGGGCGGACACCGGCAGGGCCGCGGGGACGGGGCCGCGGGAATGAGCGGGGCTACGCGGGGCGGACGGCGGCGTAGAAGGGCATGTAGTCGACCGACTCGACCTTGACCACATCGCCGGGCTTGGGCGCGTGGATCATCATGCCGTCACCGATGTACAGCCCCACATGGCTGATGTCGTTGTAGAAGAACACCAGATCGCCCGGGAGCATGGCATCGCGCGAGATCCGGGTGCCGACGTTGACCTGGTCGTACGTCACCCGCGGCAGCTCCACGCCGGCGGCCCGCCAGGCGGCCTGGGTCAGGCCCGAGCAGTCATAGGAGTTCGGCCCCGTCGCGCCCCAGACGTAGGGCTTGCCCAGCTGGGCCTCGGCAAAGGCGATCGCCTCCGCCGCCTGCGCGGCATAGCCGCCGTCCGCCGAGCCGCCCGAGCCGTCCGAACCGGTGGAGCCGGAGGTGTCCGGAGTACCGGAGGAGCCCGAGGCGTCCGCGGACCCGGCTTCCTGCTGCTCCTGCTCCTGCGCCGCGGCCTCCTGCTCGGCCGCCTCCCGGGCCGCGGCCTCGGCCTCGGCCCGTTCCTGCGCCAGCCGCTCCTGTTCCAGCCGCTGCTGCTCCTCCCGCCGGCGCTCCTCCTCCAGCCGCCGCTGCTCCTCGGCCTGACGCTCGGCCTCCTCGCGCTCCAGCCGTTCGAGCTCCTCCAGCTCGGCGGTCTCCTCCTGGCTGAGGGACTCCAGCAGCTCCCGGGCCTCGGCGAGCTTGCCCTGCACCTCCTCCTTGCGCTCCTGGAGTTCCGCCTGCTGCTCCTCCAGGTTCTCCAGGGCTCCGGCGGCCTCCTCGCGGGCGGTCTCCGCCTCCGCACTGCGCCGGGTGAAGTCGTCCAGCGCGCGCTGCTGCTCCTCGGTGGCCCGGCCCAGCACGTACTTGGCGTCGAAGTACCCCTTCGGGTCGTCCACCAGCAGCAGGGTCGCGGTCTCCGAGCCGCTGCCGTGCCGGTACTGGGCGGCGGCGAACCGGCCGAGCGAGCGGCGGGCCTCGTTGACCTGCCCGGTGGCCTCGGCGGCCTGCTCCAGCAGCCGGTTCACGGTCTCCTGCTGGGCGGCCGTCGTCTCCTCGGCGACCAGGTAGTCCTGGGTGGCCACGCCCGCCTGGTGGTACAGCTCGTCCACCCGCTCCTTGACCTCGGCGGCGCGGGCCGCCGCGCCCTCGGCCTTCTGCCGCTGCTCCTCGATCGCGGCGGCGGCCTCCCCGGCCTCGTCGTCGGCCCAGGCGCTCTGGGCGAAACCCTGCGAGAAAAGGGTGGCGGAGAGGGCGGCGGTGCCGACGCCGATGGCGCCGCGCCGGGCGGCGGGGGAGTCGAGCAGTCCTTGACGCGGCTTGCGGTGAGCACCCAAGGCCGTTCTCCTTCCTCCCCCGTGCCCGTGGGCACCGGGGACGCCCCACCCGCACGGTGGGAGGGGGCGGCCCGTGCCGCGCACTGACGACGGCTGGGGGGACCGGACCGCTTGGCAGCGCAGGCTAGCCACCCTTAAGGGCCAAAGGGAAGGCTGATGTTCGAAATGACGGAAATCTTCCCGTGACTTTTCCGTGATGAGGGCGGGATGCAGCCGAGATGTACCGGACGTTTACCGTCCGCTGTCACCGCTCCGGCGACCGGACGGCGGACCCGGCGGAAAAGCCGGTAAACATCTCCCGCCCGCCGGCCTGTTACTCCGCGAGCACATGACCCGAAGCGGGGAGGACCGGCATGGGGAACGTACTGCTGGCGGCGGCCGGACTCGGCGCGGCCGCACAACTGGGGAGGATTCTGCTGTTCTGGCTCATGGCCAGGGAGCGGACGCGTATGGTGTCCGGCACGCTGCGCCACGGGCGGGCGGCCGTCGTCGTGGAACACGACGGGCCCGGTCGCGCCCGGCTGGAGGTACGGCGGGGAGGGGACCGGCGCGATGCCTGAACCGACGGCGACCCGGGAGAGCGGGTCCACCGAGGAATTCGATGCCTTCTTCGAGCGGTCGTTCCCGGGCATGCTGGCCCGCGCCCGCCTGCGCAGCGCCTGTCCGCAGGATGCGGACGACGCGCTGCAGGAGGCGTACACGGCGGCATTCCGCCGCTGGGACTCACTCCGCGACTACGAATCCCCCGACGCCTGGGTCTACAAGGTCCTCCGGCAGCGCCTGGCGGAAGCGGCCCGGCGCCGCCGGCGGGCGGTACCCTCCGGCCTGGCCGGGCTCCCGCAGCCGCACGCCGCCGACCCGGCGGACGCCGTGGAGGTGCGGGAGGCGCTGCGGGCCCTCGACACCCTGCCCGGGCGCCAGCGGATGGTGATGATCCTGCACACCCTGGAGGGGATGCCCCAGCAGGAGATCGCCGACCTGCTGAAGGTGAGCCGGGCGACCGTCGCGGTCACCCTGTACACCGCGCGCCGGAAGCTGGAGAAGCTCCTCGGGCGGCCTGAGCGCGGCGCCTCGGGCCGCCCGTCCGGCACCCGGCGGCACGCCCTGATCCCGGCCGGCCCGCAGCCGGCGCGGTGGGCGGCGACCGGGCCGGTCGCCGGGCTGCTGCGGGCGGCCGAGCTTGCGCTGCGCCGGGACTTCGCCGGGCGGCCGGAGCTCGGTGCACCGCTCCGGGCCGCCGTGCACGGTTCGGTGCGGGGAAGGCAGGCGTGACCGCCATGCCGAGAGCGGCGCTCGCACTCCTGCTGCTGGCCGGGTTCCAGCTCGCGGGCTGGTCACTGGTCCTGGGCCACGGCGTCTTCACCGCGCTGACCCTGCTGGAACTGCTCAACCCCGAGACCAGCCTCGCCGGTCCGCTTCCCCTGCTTCTCGCGGTCTGCGGGGCACCGGTGACGGCCGGGGTGGTCCGCGCGCTGCTGGCCGGCCGTGCGTTCCACGGACCGCAGCCCGGATCGGTCCCGGTCGGCCGCGATGCGGCCCCCGGGCTGTGGGAGACGGTCACCGCCCTGGCGGCCGAGGTCGGCACCTCGGCGCCCACGGACATCCGGCTGACCATGGAGGCCAACGCCTGTGTCGAGGAGACCTCCCGCGGCGGCGCGGGTGGCCGGGAACGGCGCCTGTACGTCGGCGTACCGCTGCTGGCCGGGCTGCGCGCGGACGAGTTCCGGGCCGTGCTCTGCCACGAACTCGGCCACTACGCCGGGCGGCACACCCGCTTCGGCTCCCTGCCGGCCGCCGTCCACCACGGCTCGGTGCGCCTGCACTCGGCGGGCCGGGCCATGGCGGGCGCCAGCGCGCGGAACGCGGCGCTCGCCCTGTACTCCTCCTCCCAGCGGGCAGTGCTGACCTGCTGCACGTCTCTGTACGACCTGCTCACCCTGCCCCTGCGCCGCCGTCAGGAACTGGAGGCCGACGCCACCGCGGCGGCCGTGGCGGGCCGGGAGGTGACGGCCGCCGCGCTGGAGGCCTCCGTACTCCTGGAGTACGCCTGGACGGATTTCACCGTGCGGTTCCTCGACCCCCTGCAGGACACCGGCCGTGTGCCGGACGATCCGCTGCGCGCCTTCGGGGCGATCGCCACCGATCCGCGGCACCGGGAGAGGCTCCGGCGGCGGCTCCGGGCCGCCGGGACCGGCGGGCGCGCATCGTTGCTGGACCCGCATCCGCCCCTTTGGCGGCGGCTGCGGGAGCTCACCCGCCGCCCGTCCGCTGCCCGGAGCCGCGACCTGGCCCCGGCCTTCGGCCTGCTCGGCGACCGCGTGGTGCCCCGGACGGTCTGGTCCGAGCTGTTCGCCGCCACGGGCCTGTGGCGCCTGCCGGTCCGCCTGCCCTGGCAGGACTGGCTGGACGAGGCGGCACGGCGCCAGACCGCCGCGGCCCTCGCCGAGCTGCCGGACGCCGTGTCGCTGCTCCCGGCCGCTTCCGGAGACCTCGACGGAGTGCTCCGCCTCCTGGAGGAGGGCCGGGGCACGGAGCTGGCAGATGCCCTGCGGGACGCGGACTGGGGGCAGGACCCGTGGGGCGCGCCGCCTGCGCGGCCGGCCGTGGTCGCCGTGCGCCTCCTGGTCGGGCACGGCCTGGTGGAAGCCGGCCGCGCCACCTGGTCCCGGTCCTGGACGGAGCCCGGGCGGGCGGCCGCCTCCGATCCGGACGCGGCACGGGCGGTGCAGTTGTCCGGGACCGCCGTCCACGATCCGGCCGCGATCCCGGAGCTTCGCTCTCTGCTCACGCTCAGTGGGGTGAACCTCGGTCCGCAGCCGGGCGGGCGTGACGCCGCGCCGCTCCCGGAGACGCATCTGACCGGCCACTCGGCACTGTCACGGCTGCGCCGGTTCGGGCCCCGCGGGCTGGCGGCCGGCCTGGTGGCCGCGGGCCTGCTGCTGTGGGACTCCGGCGGTGGTGAGCCCGCTCCGCATCCGTCCGCCTCCCCGCTGCCCGGCGCCGCGGTGCGGCAGCCCGAGGTGTCCGCACGGGAACTCCTCTCCGGTGAGGAGTGGGCCGCGGGCGTCGACAGGCTGCTGTGCGCGTCGCCGGGGGAGCAGCCGGCCGGGACGTGTCCGCCACTCCGGCCGGACATCCGGCCGGACATCCGGCCGGACATCCCGCCGGTGACGCTGCTGACCGTCGGGCCCGGCGACACGCTGTGGGGCATCGCCTGCCGTCACGGCACCACGGTCGAGTGGCTGATGGCCGTCAACGGCCTGGAATCGCCCGGCCTGCTCCCCGGCCGGCGGCTCGTCGTGCCGCCCCTGCCGCACGCCGACCGGGTCTGCTCCTGAGCGGGAACCCGGTCGCGGCCGGCCGGGAGCCGTCAGCCGGCGCGCTTGTCGCGGAGTCTGCGGCGCTCCCAGCGGTTGGGGTAGCGGATCACCACGCCGCCCATGCCGCCGCTGCCCGCCACCCGCAGCAGCGGCGCCCCGGCCACCGGTGCCCCGACCGCCTTGTTCTTCACCCCGCCCAGTCCCGGATTCAGCGCGGTGGTGTCCACCGGCCAGCCCTCCGGTACGACGACGACCACGCCGCCCATGTCGCCGCGGACACTGATGTCCACCACCTGGTGCGGCACCTCGGCACGGGTGAAGTCCAGCTTGACGCTGCCCATCCCGCCGTAGACCTCGATCCGGTCCGGTACCACCCAGTGCCCGACCCGTGACGTGCCGTGCATGCCGCCCTTGATCAGCAGCGGCTGCTGCGCCGCCGCCTGCCGCGCGGCCTGCAGCGCCCGCCCGGCGACGGCCGCCGGGTCCGCGGGCAGGTCGGCGGTGACCGGCTCCAGCTCTCCGTAGGTCTTGGCCGCAAAGACCTGGTCCAGCCGCTCCTGGAGCTCCTCCAGGTCGATCCGGCCCTCGGCGGCGGCATCCCGCAGCCGCTCGGCCACCGCCTCCCGGTCGGCGTCGGAGGCACGCAACTCCGGCTGCCGGCGGGCGGGATCGGGCTCCGGAGCGCTCGGCCGCGGGGAGATTCTCATGACCTGGATTCTAAGCAGCGGCCCGCGCCCGCCCAAGGGCCAGGGCTTGGCAAAGGCCCGGGCAGGGGAGCGGGCGGGGCGCATAGACTCGGTGGACGATGAGCGGCCTCTTCGACGACGACACCATGGACAGCCTCCTGGCGGACCCGAAGCACCGGCGGCCCTCCGGGGAACCGCCGGACGCGGAGGAGCCGCCCCCGCCTCCGGAGGCGGACGACCCCTGGGCGCCGCCGGAGGAGCCCCTGCCCGACGATCTCTTCGCCGGCGCCTTCACCGCGCCCCCCGAGCAGGCCTACTACCGCAACGGCGCTCCCGTGCCCACGCTGGACCCGGCCGGGCTGCTGGAGGGGCTGAACGAGCAGCAGCGCGCCGCCGTGGTGCACACCGGCTCCCCGCTGCTCATCGTCGCCGGGGCCGGCTCCGGCAAGACCCGGGTGCTCACCCACCGCATCGCGTACCTGCTGGCCGCCCGCCACGCCCACCCCGGCCAGATCCTGGCCATCACCTTCACCAACAAGGCCGCCGGGGAGATGAAGGAGCGGGTGGAGCAGCTCGTCGGCCCGCGCGCCGGGGCCATGTGGGTGATGACCTTCCACAGCGCCTGTGTGCGCATCCTGCGCCGGGAGAGCAGGAAGCTGGGCATGACGTCCAGCTTCTCCATCTACGACGCCGCCGACTCGCAGCGGCTGATGGCGCTGGTCTGCCGCGATCTGGATCTCGACCCCAAGCGGTTCCCGCCCCGCTCCTTCAGCGCCAAGGTGTCCCACCTCAAGAACGAGCTGATCGACGAGGAGGACTTCGCTTCCCAGGCGTCCGACGGTTACGAGAAGACCGTGGCGCAGGCGTACACGCTGTACCAGTCGCGGCTGCGCGAGGCCAACGCGCTGGACTTCGACGACCTGATCATGACCACGGTCCATCTGCTGCGCGCCTTCCCGGACGTGGCCGAGCACTACCGGCGCCGCTTCCGCCACATCATGGTGGACGAGTACCAGGACACCAACCACGCCCAGTACGCCCTGGTGCGCGAGCTGGTCGGCGGCCCCGGCACCCCGCCCGCCGACCCGGACGCCCCCGGCGCGCCGCCCCCCGCCGAACTGTGCGTGGTGGGCGACGCCGACCAGTCCATCTACGCCTTCCGCGGCGCCACCATCCGCAACATCCTCCAGTTCGAGGAGGACTACCCGCAGGCCACCACCCTGCTGCTGGAGCAGAACTACCGCTCCACCCAGACCATCCTCAACGCCGCCAACGCGGTCATCGAGCGCAACACCGGCCGCCGCCCCAAGAACCTGTGGACCCGGGCCGGCGACGGCTCGCCGGTCACCGGCTATGTCGCCGACACCGAGCACGACGAGGCGCAGTTCGTCGCCGACGAGATCGACCGGCTGACCGACGAGGGCGCCACCCGCCCCGGGGACGTGGCGGTCTTCTACCGCACCAACGCCCAGTCCCGGGTCTTCGAGGAGGTCTTCATCCGCGTCGGCCTGCCCTACCGGGTGGTGGGCGGCGTGCGCTTCTACGAGCGCAAGGAGGTCCGGGACGTCCTGGCCTACCTGCGGGTGCTGGCCAACCCCGAGGACACCGTGCCGCTGCGCCGCATCCTCAACGTGCCCAAGCGCGGCATCGGCGACCGCGCCGAGGCGATGATCGACGCCCTGGCCCAGCGGGAGCGGATCTCCTTCGCCCAGGCGCTGCGCCGGGTGGACGAGGCGTACGGCATGGCGGCCCGGTCCGCCAACGCGGTCAAGCGGTTCAACGCCCTGCTGGAGGAGCTGCGCACCATCGCCGAGTCCGGTGCCGGACCGGCAACCGTGCTGGAGGCCGTGCTGGAGCAGACCGGCTATCTCGCCGAACTCCAGGCGTCCCACGACCCGCAGGACGAGACCCGGGTGGAGAACCTCCAGGAGCTGGCCGCCGTGGCCCTGGAGTTCGAGCAGAACCAGCCGGAGGACGAGCCGGGCACGCTGGCCGACTTCCTGGAGCGGGTGGCGCTGGTCGCCGACTCCGACCAGATCCCGGAGGAGGGCGAGGGCGGCGAGGGCGGGGTGGTGACCCTGATGACCCTGCACACCGCCAAGGGCCTGGAGTTCCCGGTGGTCTTCCTCACCGGCATGGAGGACGGCGTCTTCCCGCACATGCGCTCGCTGGGCAAGACCAAGGAGCTGGAGGAGGAGCGGCGGCTGGCGTACGTCGGCATCACCCGGGCCCGGGAGCGGCTCTACGTCACCCGCTCGGTGCTGCGCAGCGCCTGGGGCCAGCCGCAGTACAACCCGCCTTCCCGGTTCCTGGAGGAGATCCCGGACAGCTACATCGACTGGCGCCGGCTGGGCGGTACCGCCTCGGCCCCGGCACCGGCCTCCGGGCCGGTCGCGGCGCCCCGCAGCCCGGGGCGGCCCGCCTCCTCCGGCTTCGCGACCGGGCGGATCAAGGACCGTCCGGTGGTGGAGCTGGCGGCGGGGGACCGGGTCAGCCACGACACCTTCGGCCTCGGCCGGGTGGTCGCGGTCCAGGGCAGCGGCGACAAGGCGCAGGCCACCATCGATTTCGGCGACGGCGGGACCAAGCGCCTGCTGCTCCGGTACGCCCCGGTGGAGAAGCTGTAACGCCCAGCCTTTTCTTGTCCGGGTCGTGTCACAGTGTCCGGCCGGACCTTGTGACCGCGGCGCACGAGGCGATGAGATGCCAGCAGTGCTTTCCGGGACGTCTGCCTTCACCGCGGGCTCCCGCCGACCACGCTTCCAGGGGGAAAGATGAGCCAGCCGTGGCAGCCGCAGCAGCCGGGCGGCATGGGCGGACCGCCGCCCGGGCCCGGCGGGTACGGGGGAGCCCCGCAGCAGCCCCAGCCCGGCTACGGCTATCCGCAGCAGCCGCCGCCCGGCCCGCCGGGCTACGGCTACCCGCAGCAGCCCCAGCCCGTTCCGCAGCCCGGCCCGCCCGGGCCCGGCGGGTACGGGGGCTATCCGCAGCAGCCCGGCGGCTTCCCGGGTCCGCCTCCGCCGCACATGGCCAGGCCGGGCGGTGCGCAGAACGTGGCGCTGGCGATCATCCTGGCCGTGGTGGCCACCGCGGTGGGCGGCCTGCTGTACGCCCTGCTGGTGGATGCCACCTTCGACAAGGAGAAGGGCGAGTTCGCCTCCATCGGCTACGCGGCGCTCGGCGTCGGCATGCTGGTGGGCCTCGGCCCGGGCCTGTTCGCCAAGCGCAACTGGGGCATCTACCTGGTGGGCGCGGTGCTGGCGGTGGTCTCCGTGACCATCGGCGAACTGCTGGGCGTCGCGATCGCCGCCTCGGGCGACTTCGGCGACGGCTTCGAGGCCTTCTTCACGGAGTTCGGCGACCTCTGGGACTTCTGGACCGAGATCAGCAAGCCGGTCAACTATCTCCTGATGCTGCTGGCTCCCCTCGGAGCGATCGGCATCACCCAGGCCGTGCTGCGCCGCTCGGGGGCCCGGTAACGGGTGCGGTACCGCTGACCGCGGCCGGCGGGTCCGTCCGGGCCCGCCGGTTCAGGTCGGTTCCAGGCCCTTGCCGCGGAGCCAGGTGACCGGGTCGACGGTCGAGCCGCCGCCGGGCCGGACCTCGAAGTGCAGGTGCGGGCCGATGGAATTGCCCGAGTTGCCGGAGTAGGCGATGATCGTGCCGGCCTGTACGGAGCCGGAGTAGTAGACGTAGCTGCTCAGGTGGGCGTACCAGGTCTCCGTGCCGTCCGGCGCGGTGAGGATCATCAGGTTGCCGTAGGAGACGTGCCACTGGGTGCGGATGGTGCCGTCGGTGGCGGCCCGCACCGGGGTGCCGTAGCTCACCGGGAAGTCGACGCCCGTGTGGGTGGACATCCAGTTGATGCCGGACTGGCCGTAGACGGCGCTCAGTCCGCGCTGCTCGACCGGGAGGAAGAACTTGGGCCGGGCGGCTTCTCTGCGCTCGGCCTCCTCCTTGGCCTTGCGCGCCTCCTCCGCCTTCTTCTCCTCCAGATCGATCCGGCCCTGGGTCCGGCTGGCCCGGTCCGCGTAGTCGTCCGCGGCGGCGGTGAGCCCTTCGAGCTGGGTGTTGAACTCCTGGTTGGCGGCGATCTCGGTGGCCTCGTCCGGATCGGCCTCGCCGAGCGCGGTGTCCTCCCCGGCCCGGGAGGCGTCCGAGCCGCCGACCGCCGCGGCGGTCGCCACGGCCGTGACGCCCAGGACGCACAGCGAGGGCGCGGCCACGGTCAGCAGGGCGGAGCGGCGGGGTTTCGGCTGGCGGCGGCGGCCCCTGCCGCCCGGCGGGCGGGCGGCGAGTGCGGCCTCGGGGCTGTTCCGCTGCTCCTCGGTGGTGTCCGGATCGTCCGGGTCGTCGGGCGTGAAGCCGTCGTCCCACGGCTGCGTGCCGGCCTCGGCCCCGTCGTCGTAGCCGCTGTCCCACTGCGCCGCCGAGTCCTCGGGGGCGGCGGGCTGTCCGTGGAACTGCTCTCCGGTGCCGCCCGGCGCGGTCTGCGTCCCGGTCTCGTGCTGCTGCCAGTCGCCGTGCTGCTGCTCGGACTCGGGCGGTGCCTGCTGCTGGGGGCCGGTGTTCTCCCACTCGGCCGGTCCGGGCTGGGCCGGGATGAAGCCCTCGTGGGCGGCCGGATGGCCGCCGGAGTCCCAGTCGTTGCCGCCGGAGCCGGAGGTCCAGGTGCTCCAGCCGCCGGTGTCGCCGGTGCCGCCCGTGTCCCAGCCCTGGGCGGACGGGTACGGGCCGCTGTCCGTGAAGCCCTGCGCGTAGTGCTGCGCGTACTGCTGCTGTTCCTGCTCCGGCGGGATGCCGCCGGCGAACTGGGGAACCCCGTGGGCCGGCGTCTGGTCCCAGGCGGTGGTGTCGAACTGGCCGCTGCCGTACGCCGCGGCCTGGCCGTACGGGTCGCTGCCGTAGCCGCCGTAGCCGCCGTGGGAATCGCCGCAGGAGGAGGACTGGCCGCCCAGCGGGTCGTNCAGGAGGAGGACTGGCCGCCCAGCGGGTCGTATCCGTGGCCGCCGGTGTGTCCGAAGTGGTGGTGCTGCGTGCCGTACTGCGCGTGGTCGTACAGCGGGTCACTGACGTGGTCAGTGCTTCCGGCCGGGTACGAGACCCCCGACGCGTGACGATCACTCACCGACTACGCCTTTCGGCTCGACAACAGGAGCGGGAGTAGCTGTCCCCCGACGGCTGCTGGGCCGTGACTGTACCCGGGGGTACCGGGCAGCCACAATCTTTCCCGTGTTTCGGTGCCCGGGGAAACGGGCATTCGGCCCTCTTTCGGGGGAAGCTGCATGGGTACTGCACGGCATTTTCGATTGACGTTCGATTCGGCGGGCCGCTCCGGTGTCCGGCGGCGGGGTGTGATTTCTCCTACCTCCGCCCTCCGGGGTAGAGCGGGATGCGAGATGCTGTCGCTAACGTTCGTTCACTCCGGCAGTCAGGCCGTGGTGGCAGGGAGGAAGAGATGGGTGTGACGGGTCCGATCCGCGTAGTCGTCGCCAAGCCGGGCCTGGACGGCCACGACCGAGGCGCCAAGGTCATTGCCCGCGCGCTGCGGGACGCCGGTATGGAAGTCATCTACACCGGGCTGCACCAGACCCCCGAGCAGATCGTGGACACCGCTATTCAGGAGGACGCGGACGCCATCGGCATGTCGATTCTGTCCGGCGCGCACAACACCCTCTTCACCCGGGTCATCGAACTCCTCCGGGAGCGCGAGGCCGAGGACATCACCGTCTTCGGCGGCGGCATCATCCCGGAGGACGACATCCCGCCGCTGAAGGAGAAGGGTGTCGCGGAGATCTTCACGCCGGGCGTGCCGACCGGTGATGTCGTCGCCTGGGTCCGCTCCCACGTCCGCGCGGCCTGACGCCCGGCCGCGAGCGCGCCCCGGCCGCGCGCCGGGCCAGGGCTCCGCGC
>NZ_WTLH01000163.1 GCF_011421595.1 Streptomyces sp. YIM 98790
GGCGGGACGCGGCGCGGGGCCCGGCTTGGGAGCCGCGCCTCCGGGCCGGGGAGCGGCGCCGCCGCCCGGCTTCGGGGCAGCAGGACGGGCCGACGGCCTGGGGGCCGACGGCCGGGCGGACTTCTGGGCGCCGCCATCACCCTTGTTGAATGCGTCAGTCAGCTTGCGAACCACCGGCGCCTCGATCGTCGAGGACGCCGAACGGACGAATTCGCCGAGTTCCTGGAGCTTGGCCATGACGACCTTGCTCTCGACTCCAAGTTCCTTGGCGAGTTCGTATACCCGGACCTTTGCCACTTCGCTCCTTAGTCGGTCCGGGGTTGGGGTGGCCGCCGGACCTTCGCTACTCCACGGGCGTACTCATCGCGTACTCATCGAGTGCTCATCGCAATCTCGACCTGCTTCCGACTCGCGAGGTACGTGAACGCACGGACCTTCCGTGCGAACCGTCTTACGTCTTACGGACAACTTTCCGGCGTTACGGTGCCGTACCGCCGACCGCCAGCTGAAGATCCGTGGTGTCGAGCGGCCCCTGGACCCGGAAGGCCCGGGGAAACGCCCGGCGGCGGACCGCCAGCTCAAGGCAGGCCGGTTTGGGATGCACATAGGCACCCCGGCCAGGCAGCGTACCGCGATGATCAGGAACGCAGCGTCCCTCGATCAGCGCCACACGCAACAGGACGTCCCGCGCGCCACGCTGCCGGCATCCCACACACGTGCGTTCAGGGCAGCCTTGGCCGCGCGTCCGGCCAGACACGATCGATTCTACCTCCCCGCGCGTCCTGTTCCGCGACCGGGGCAGCGCCCCGGCACACGATGACAGACACGTGTGACAGATTGTTGCGGGCGGCTCCCTGCGGCGCCGCCGGCGGCTCCATCGCGCCCCTGCAAGGGCACAAACGCCGCTCCCCTCCCCCGGCATTCCCGGACCGGTGCGGCGGCGCGGGGCCGGTGACGGCCCCGCCCGGCCCCGGCTAACGGTGGCCGGGGGCCTCGTCGAGGCCGGCCGGGGTCTGCTCGGTGTCCGGCCGGATGTCGATCCGCCATCCGGTGAGCCGCGCCGCCAGCCGGGCGTTCTGCCCCTCCTTGCCGATGGCCAGCGACAGCTGGTAGTCCGGCACGGTCACCCGCGCCGAGCGGGCCAGCCGGTCCACCACCTCCACCCCGCTCACCCGGGCCGGGGAGAGCGCGTTGGCCACCAGCTCGGCCGGGTCGTCCGACCAGTCGACGATGTCGATCTTCTCGCCGTTCAGCTCGGACATCACATTGCGCACCCGGCCGCCCATCGGGCCGATGCAGGCACCCTTGGCATTGATGCCCGGCCGCAGCGAGCGCACCGCGATCTTGGTGCGGTGCCCGGCCTCCCGGGCGATCGCGGCGATCTCCACCGCACCCTCGGCGATCTCCGGCACCTCCAGCTCGAACAGCTTCTTCACCAGGTTGGGGTGGGTGCGGGACAGGGTCACCGACGGTCCGCGGGCGCCCCGCACCACCCGCACCACATAGCTGCGCAGCCGGGTGCCGTGGCTGTAGTCCTCCCCGGGCACCTGCTCCTGCGGCGGCAGGATCGCCTCCAGCTTGCCGATGTCCACCAGCACGTTCTTCGGGTCCCGGCCCTGCTGCACGGTGCCGGTGACGATGTCGCCCTCCCGGCTGACGTACTCGCCGAAGGTGACGTCCTCCTCGGCGTCCCGCAGCCGCTGGAGGATCACCTGCTTCGCGGTGGTGGCGGCGATCCGCCCGAAGCCCTCCGGGGTGTCGTCGAACTCGCGGGGCTCCGGCGGCGCCTCGCCCTCCGCCGGCTCCGGCAGGTCGGACGGGTCCTCCCTGGCCCAGACCGTCACATGACCTGTCCTGCGGTCCAGCTCCACGCGCGCCTGGCGGCGGCTCCCCTCGGTGCGGTGGTACGCGATGAGGAGCGCCGATTCGATCGCCTCGACGAGCACGTCGAAGGAGATCTCCTTCTCCCGGACCAGCGCCCGCAGCGCGCTCATGTCGATGTCCACGGCTACGCCTCCTTGCGCTACTGCTGCTGCTTGCTGTCGCCGCGGGCGAAGTCCACTTCACCGCGCGCCTTGTCGATCTCCGCGAAGGTCACCCGCCGCCGCTTGGGCTTGCGGCCCTTCTCGCCCGGGACCTCCAGATCCAGTCCCTCGTCGTCCACCGCGCGTACCCGGGCGGTCAGCGTGCTGCCGTCGGTGAGGTGCAGCGCGACCATGCGGTCCAGGGAGCGTGCGAAGTGCCGCCGCTCGGTCAGCGGCCGGTCCACGCCCGGGGAGGTGACCTCCAGGACGTAGGGGGCGTCGCCGAGCGCGTTGCGCTGATCCAGGATCTCCGACACGGCACGGCTGAGTTCGGCGCATTCGTCGAGCTGTACGCCCTCGTCGGTGTCGACCACGATGGTCAGCACCCGCCGGCTGCCGACCTGGGTGAGGGTGAGATCTTCCAGGTCCATGCCCCGCTCGGCGGCCAGGGGCTCCACCAATTCCCGGAGCCGGTCGTTCTGGGTGGTGCTCATCCGGGTGACTCCTCGGCCGCTTCTGCTGTTGTGGCGATGGGGGCTGTACGGGCGGTCCGGCTGGATCGGTCCGGCTGGATCCCGCCGCGCGCCGTGCGGCGCCTGCGGAGCGGCGGCGACGGCGTCTCGCGGCACAGCCTATCGCCTACGGGAGAGTACGCGGACCGGACCGCACAAGGCCGCATCCGCCGTGGACCGGGGTGGCGCCCGCCCGGGCCGGACCGCCCGGGTACGCTCCCATGCGGTGGCCGCCGGGCGGCGGCGGCCTGCCACGGTCGGGTCGGACCGGTACGGACGGGACGGAGAGTGCGGCGAAACGTGACCGGCGAGCTGCCGAAGGAGTTGTCCAGACGCACCCTGCTGGCCGCCGGCGGCGTGCTCGCCGCGACGGCGCTGGCGGGCTGCACCGGCTCCCCGCCGCAGGAACGGGCGGAACACGAGCAGGAGGACGAACAGGCGCGCGCGGAGCGGCGGCTGCGGGAGCGGGCCGCGGCGGACAGTGCGGCGCTGCTGGCCCGGTACGACGCGACCGCGGCGGCGCATCCGGGGCTGGCGCAGACGCTGGCACCGCGACGGGCCACCACCGCGGCGCACCTCGCCGAACTGCGCGCCCCGGCGGCGGATGCGGGCGCGGATGCGGATGCGGACGGGAGCGCCGGGGGCGGGCGGCCGGTCCCGGCGCCGCCCGCCGGGCCGGAGGCGGCACTGAACGCGCTCGCGGAGGCCGAACGCGGCCTCGCCGAGAGCCGGCTGGCCGCGCTGCCGGACGCCCCGCCGGCCATGGCACGCCTCCTCGCCTCGCTGGCCGCGGCCAATGCCGTGCAGTCCCGGCTGCTCGCCCCCGCCCCCGTTCCCGCCGGAGCCTCCTCATGAGCCCCCGCGCGGAGCCGGCACCGCCCGCCGCCCGCGGGCTGCCCCGGCGGAACGGCGGCGGCACGGGCGGCCGGGTGAGCGCAGCGGCGGAGAGGAGCGGGGAGTGCGGGACGTGAGGACGCGGGAGAACGCGCATGCCGGCGACCCGGGGCTGGCGGCCATGCAGGCGGCGCTGGCGGCCGAGCACGCCGCGGTCTACGGATACGGCGTGGTCGGCGCGTGGGCCGCGGAGGCCGAGGAGAAGGAGGTCCGCACCGCGTACCAGGCGCATCGCGCCCGGCGGGACGCCCTGCGCGGCGCCGTCCGCGGACTCGGCGGCGAGCCGGTCGCGGCGGCACCCGCCTACGCCCTTCCGTACGAGGTGACCGACGCGGCGCGGGCCCTGGAACTGGCGACGGAGCTGGAGACGCGGCTCACCGCCGTCTACGCCGACCTGGTCGCCGCCACCGAGGGCGAGGCCCGCCGGGACGCCGCCGAGGCGCTGCGCGAGGCCGCGCTGCGCGCGGCGCGGTGGGGCGGGGAGGGGGCAGCGGTGCCGTTCCCCGGCCTGCCCGAGCAGCAGGACCGGGAGGACGGCCGGGACACCGGGCCCGAGGTCACGGCCGGCGGCACCACCACCGCCGAGGACGGCTGATCCGGCCGTGGCGGCGGCGCCAAGCGACCTGCAAACCGAAGGGTGCGACTGACCGATGGCTTCCGTGCTGCATCTGGAACCGCCCCGCCGCCTGGTCCTGGCCCAGCGGCCGCATGCCCCCGGGTGGCTGGCCGCGCTGCCCTCACTGGCGGCGGAGATGCTGGACCGCTGGGGGCTGACCGCGGAGGCGGTCGCCGAGCCGGGCGGCCGGACCAGCATGACGGTGCTGGTGCGTGATGCCGCCGACGGCTCCCCGGCCGCACTGAAGCTGTGTGCGCCGCAGGCCCCGGCGGCCCTGGAGGACGCCGCGCTGCGGCGCTGGGACGGGCTGGCGGCGGTACGGTCGCTGCGCTGCGCGCCGGAGCGCGGGGCCCTGCTGCTGGAGCGGCTGCGCGGCGAGGTCTCGCTGCGCTCGCTGCCGGAGGCCAAGGCGATGCTGGAGGCGGTCTCCACGGTCCGCAGGCTGTGGGTGGACCCGGGCGCGGACCATCCGTTTCCGTCGGTGGCGGAGCGCACGGGCGGGCAGGCGGCGGCGATGCGGGCGGCGGCGGAGGCCGATCCGGCGATCGCGCCGATGGTGGACGAGGCGCTGGCGGCCCGGGAGCGGCTGCTGGCCGCCCCGGCGGCCGGCGGCGCCGGGGAACGGCTGCTGCTGCACGGGGACTTCCGGCAGGGCGCGGTGCTGGCCGCGGACGGCGGGCGGGCACCCTGGCTGGCGGTGGGGCCGGAGCCGGTGGTGGGCGAGCCGGCCTACGATCTGGCCCGGCTGGTCCGGGACCGGCTGCACGACGTGATGGCCTCGGCGGGGGCGGCGGCGCAGACCCGGCGGCGGGTGGCGAAGCTGTCCTCGGCGGTCGAGGTGGACCCGGACCGGCTGCGCGACTGGTCGGTGTTCCGGGCGGTGGAGTCCGCGGTGCGGAACGCCGCCGCGGGCAGCCGCGCCGACGCGGAATCCCTCCTGGAGTTCGCCACCTGGCTCTGAACCCGCCTCTGAACCCGCCTCTGAGCCAGGCTCAGAGGCAGGCTCAGAGGAAGGCTCAGAGCCGCGCCCGGGGCGGTACACGCCGTGCGCGGCGGGACGCGGGCGCCGCCGGGCGGCGCTGGGCGGTGAGGTGGGCGAGGGCGGAGGCGGTGGTGTGCTCCTCGCGGGTGCCGGTGGCACGGTCCTTCAGCTCGACCCGGCCCTCGGCCGCGCCGCGGCCGACGATCAGCAGCGTGGGGACCCCGATCAGCTCGGCGTCGGTGAACTTCACGCCCGGTGAGACGCCCGCGCGGTCGTCCACCAGCACGCGCACCCCGGCCTCCGCCAGCCGCCCGGCCAGCTCCAGGGCCAGCTCGGTCCGGGCCGCCTTGCCCGCGGCCACGATGTGCACCTCCGCCGGGGCGGCCGCGCGCGGCCAGCACAGCCCCTGCTCGTCCGCGGTGGCCTCGGCCAGTCCGGTGACCAGCCGGTACAGGTCGAGCGTCCAGGAGACGGCGGCGGCGCGGGCGGGCCTGCCGTCCGGGCCCAGCACGTCGAGGGCGGGTGCCGCGCCGGAACCGGTGCCGAGGCGGGCCACGCGGGCCATCTCCACCGCGCGGCCGGTGCGCAGTTCCTCCGCGCCGCACGCCGGGCAGGGGTCGCCGTCGCGCACCGCCACCACGTCCAGGTAGCGGTCCACCTGGAAGTCCCGCCCGCACACGACATGCCGGGCGTGCCTGCCCGGCTTGTTGGAACCGGTGATCCAGGAGGTTCCGGGCGCCACCCGCGGGTCGGCGAGGTAGCGGAACGCCGTGCCCGCCATGCCGCCCTGCGGCCCGATGTAGCCGCGCACCAGGTCCGGGCGGCCGGTGAAGTCCTCGGCGGTGACGAGCTCCACCGCCGCCGGGGCCAGGTGCCGGGCCAGCCGCTCCATGTCGACTTCGCGGTCCCCCGGCACGCCCACCGCCGTGATCTCGCCGTCCACCGTGACCAGCAGGTTCTTCAGGGTCGCGGAGGCCGGGACGCCCAGCTGGGCGGCCAGCGTCCCGATGGTCGGGGTGTCGGGGGTGTCCAGTTCCTCGGTCGGCGGGTGGGCCGCCGGGTCGGCGGCCGGGACGGAGACGGTGACCGCCCCCGTCATGGCCTCATGGCCGCAGGCCCGGCAGGTGACCAGGGTGTCGTCGCCGCCCTCGGCCCCGCCGAGGTACGCCTCCCCGGCCCCGCCGGGGAGGGCGGGGACGAGGCGGTGGGGCACGGCCAGCCTGGTGAGGATGCGGCGGCAGGCGGCGTGGTACCGGGCGTATGCCTCGTCCGTCTCCCGCTCGCCGAGGGCGAAGGCGAGGGAGTCCAGGGCGAGGTGCTCACGGGCCCGCAGCAGCCCGCCACCGGGCCGGGGCCCGTCCCGGTGTGCGGTGCCGATGCGGTGCACGGTGACCGGCAGGTCCCGGTAGGAGGCGCACTGGTCGCGCACCAGCTCGGCCAGCAGGCCGGCCGGACGTCCGGCGCGGCCGCCTTCCGGGAGCAGCACCTCCTGGGCGCCGATGGCGTCCAGCTCCTCGCGCACCACGCGGAGCACGTTGTCCAGCAGCAGCCGGCCCAGGGGCAGCCAGCTCCAGAGGCCGGGAGCGGTGCGCCGCAGGTAACCGGCGCGGACCAGCAGCCGGAGGGCGGCGGTGTCGGCGTCGGCCGGTGCCTCCCGCAGCGTTCTGAGCAGGGTGCGGGACAGGCGCTGGACTGGTGCGGTCATGGCGGCTCCGGACAGGCGGACGGGAGGGACGGGAGGGGCGGGAGGCGCGGGAGGCGCGGGAGGGGCGGGGGCCGGAAGGACGGGAGGGTGCCCGAGCCCGCTGAGCCGTCACCGGCCGGTGCGCTCGCGGGTCCCGTGCCGTGGCTCGTGGCGGCGCAGCGGCAGCACGGCGCCCATCACGGCGTAGGGGCGCGGGGCGGACGGGAACCGGACCTGGCGGGCCAGGTCCCGGTAGCCGAGCTTGCGGTACAGGCCGCGGGCCGGGCTGTCGGTGTCGATCGCGGACAGCAGCGAGCGGGGCTGCGCCACCTGGTCGGTGAGGGTGGTGATCAGCCTGCGGCCGATGCCGCGCCCCTGGTAGTCGGGGAGCACGTGCAGTTCGGTGACGGTGAAGGAGTCGTCCAGCCAGTCGTCCGCGCCGTTCTTGCGCAGATAGGGCTCGACGACCGAGGCCCACCACTGGGACCGGTCGCAGGGCAGGCCGTAGACGAAGCCCACCAGCCGCCCGGCGGCGGTGACGGCACCGTAGGCGCGCGCGCCCGGGGTGGCCAGGTGACGCAGCACGATGTGGCGGCGCACCAGGATCTCTTCTTCGGTGAGGCCGAAGGCGACCGCCTGCACGCGGAGCGCCTCGTCCACCCGGGCCGCGAGATCGAGCGGGCCGACGGCGGGGTCTTCCATGCCCGGAGATTAACGTTCCGTCGCCGAGAAGTCGCGCGCACCCCTCCGTTCACACACGGGTGCGATCCGGGCCCGAGGCGGTCAGAACAGCACGCTCATCAGGGTGCCGGCCTCGGTGAAGCCGAGGCGGCGGTAGACGGCGCGGGCGGGGGTGTTGAAGTCGTTGACGTAGAGACTGACCACGGGCGAGCACTCGGCGAAGGCGTGCCGCATCACGGTGGCGAGCCCGGCCGTGGCCAGGCCCCGGCCGCGCCGGTCGGGGGCGGTCCACACGCCCTGGATCTGGCAGATCCGCGGGGTGACGGCGCCGATCTCGGCCTTGAAGACCACCCGGCCGTCCTCGACGCGCACGAAGCAGCGGCCCTGGCCGACGGTCTCGGCGACCCGGGCCTGGTAGGCGAGGCCGCCGTCGGGCGCGCTGAGCGGGGAGACGCCGACCTCCTCGGTGAACATGGCGACGGCCGCGGGCATCACCAGGTCCATCTCGTTGCGCCGCACCCGCCGGACCCGGGGGTCCGGGGTGATGCCGGGGGGCATGGCGGTGGTGGTGAGCAGCGGCTGCCGGGCCCGCACCTCGCGGGCCGGCCCCCAGAAGGGTTCGAGCAGGGACCACAGCGCGGCGGTGGAGCCGGCCGGGCCGACGATGGAGGAGCACAGCCGGCCCTGGCGGACCGCCCGCTCGGCGAAGGAGCGGACCGCGTCCGGGCCGGCGGACAGCGGCACCAGGTTGGCGCCGTAGTAGCACAGGGCGGAGAGCCGGCCGTGGACGTACCAGCCCCACATCTCGCCGCCGAGCCGGACCGGGTCCAGGCCGGATTCCAGCACGCGGGAGGTGACGAAGGCATTGGCGGCCGGATCCAGGTCCAGGACGGCCAGCGCGTCGCTGAGCTCGGCGGGCCCCAGGACCCGCGTGAGAGAGGCAGTGAGCACGTTGGGGAAAAGCCTTGCCACTCGGGGACGACGGGGGATGGCAGGAGGCCGGGACGGCGGACGGAGGGACGGGTGGCGGCGCTCCGCGAGGGGTGGGGCGGGGTGGCGGGGTGCGGTGCGGCGGAGCCGCCGGTGGTCGCACTGTACCCCGTGGCGGCGGCCCCGGCCGGGCAACGGGTGCACCGTGCACCTCATCGCCCGCGGGGACGCCCCGGGGGCGCGGCCCGCTCGCCCGCCCGGGGAGGCCCGCGTGCCAGGTCCTCCGGGGCAGGGGTCGGCGAGGGGCCGCCCCGGCGCGGGGCGCGGGAGGGACACGGGAGGGAGGCGCAGCGGGGCGGGAGGACCGCGGGTGTGGAATCCGCCCGGCCATGCGGCGGGACCCCACCGGGAGGCCGGCCGCCGCCCGGGACGAGGACGTCCCGGTGGCAGTACGCCACCGGGACGGTCGGGGAACCGTGCAGGCCGCCGGAGGCTGCTCAGCCGGCCACGGAGACCTGGGGCTCGCCGGAGGGGGTGCCGTCGGCCTCCATCGCCTCGGCGATCTTCATCGCCTCCTCGATCAGGGTCTCCACGATCTTCGACTCGGGAACGGTCTTGATGACCTCGCCCTTGACGAAGATCTGGCCCTTGCCGTTGCCGGAGGCCACGCCGAGGTCGGCCTCGCGGGCCTCGCCCGGGCCGTTGACCACGCAGCCCATCACCGCGACCCGCAGCGGCACCTCCATGCCCTCCAGCCCGGCGGTGACCTCCTCGGCCAGCTTGTACACATCGACCTGCGCCCGGCCGCAGGAGGGGCAGGAGACGATCTCCAGGCCGCGCTCGCGCAGCCCCAGCGACTCCAGGATCTGGATGCCGACCTTGACCTCCTCCACCGGCGGGGCGGAGAGCGAGACCCGGATGGTGTCGCCGATGCCCTCGGACAGCAGCGCGCCGAAGGCCACGGCGGACTTGATGGTGCCCTGGAAGGCCGGGCCGGCCTCGGTGACCCCCAGGTGCAGCGGGTAGTCGCACTTCTCGGCAAGCTGCCGGTAGGCGTTGACCATCACCACCGGGTCGTTGTGCTTGACCGAGATCTTGATGTCGTGGAAGNTCTCGGCAAGCTGCCGGTAGGCGTTGACCATCACCACCGGGTCGTTGTGCTTGACCGAGATCTTGATGTCGTGGAAGCCGTGCTCCTCGAACAGCGAGCACTCCCACAGCGCCGACTCCACCAGCGCCTCCGGGGTGGCCTTGCCGTACTTGGCCAGCAGCCGCTTGTCCAGCGACCCGGCGTTGACCCCGATGCGGATGGGGGTGCCGGCCGCCGCGGCGGCCTTGGCGATGTCCTTGACCTTGTCGTCGAACTGCTTGATGTTGCCCGGGTTGACCCGCACCGCCGCACAGCCCGCGTCGATCGCGGCGAAGACGTACTTGGGCTGGAAGTGGATGTCCGCGATCACCGGGATCTGGGACTTGCGGGCGATGACCGGCAGCGCGTCGGCGTCGTCCTGGGTCGGGCAGGCGACCCGCACGATCTGGCAGCCGGAGGCGGTCAGCTCGGCGATCTGCTGGAGGGTGGCGCCGATGTCGGAGGTGCGGGTGGTGGTCATGGACTGCACGGAGACGGGGGCGTCGCCGCCCACCGCCACCGAGCCGACCTGGAGCCGGCGGGAGCGCCGGCGCTCGGCGAGCTTCAGCGGAACGGACGGCATTCCCAACGAGATGGCGGTCATCGGTGTGTGCAACCCCACGTGTGGTTCAACGGACTTCTCACAAGTCTTGGTCCGGTCGGAGTCTGCGGCTCCTCGGCCGGTCCGGACGGTACTGAGCGTACGGCACCCGGGTGACGGGCGTATGCCGAGGGCGAGGGCCCAGGGCCCCCGGCGGCCCCGGGCGGCGGCTGCCGCCCCGCCCGCGCCGCAGGCACCGGCGCGGCGGTCAGCCGGCGAGCCGGACCGGGGTGACGATGTCGGCGGCCAGCACCAGCAGCGTGAAGCAGATGAAGAGGCCCGCCACCACGTACGCCACCGGCATCAGCCTGGCCACGTCGAACGGTCCCGGGTCGGGGCGGCGCAGCACCCTGGCCACGTTGCGCCGGGCGGACTCCCACAGCGCGCCGGCGATGTGGCCGCCGTCCAGCGGCAGCAGCGGCAGCATGTTGAACAGGAACAGGGAGAGGTTGAAGGCGGCCAGCATGAACAGGAAGGTGGCCACCTGCTGGCTGGCGGGGATGTCCAGGGTGAAGACCTCGCCGCCCACCCGGGCCGCGCCCACCACGCCGACCGGTGAGTCGGCCTCCCGTTCGCCGTTGCCCAGGGCCGCGTCCCACAGGCCGGGGATCTTGCCGGGCAGGCCGATCAGGGCGTCCAGGCCGGAGGCCATGATGCCGCCCATGTGTTCGACGGCCTGCGGGAAATCCTGCTTGACGATGCCGCTGGCCGGGGTGAAGCCGAGGAAGCCGGCCGTGACGTACTCGCCCTCGACGTAGCCGCGGTCGTCGAGCTTGGCCACCTGGTTCTCGATCAGGCTGGCGTGCAGGTCGACGGTGGCGCCGTCCCGCTCGACGGTGATCACGGCCGGGCCGATGGTGTCGCGGATGGCCGACTGGAGCCTGCTCCACTCGGTGACCGGTGCGCCGTTGAAGGCGACGATGGTGTCGCCCGGGCGGAGGCCGGCCGCGGCGGCGGGTGAGCGGGGGTCGTCGGCCCGGCATTCGTCGCGCTGCTCGCTCTGCGGCACCACGCACTGGGCCACATCGGCGACGGTGGTGGTGGTCTGGTTGATGCCGAAGGCCATCAGCACGCCGAGGAAGATCGCCACCGCCAGGATCAGGTTCATGCCCGGACCGGCGGCCATCACGATGATCCGCTTCCACGGCTTGCGGGTGTAGAACAGCCGCTTCTCGTCGCCGGGGCGGAGCTCCTCGTAGGCGGCGGCCCGGGCGTCCTCGATCATGCCGCGGAACGGGGAGGTGGAGCGCTGGCGGATGCGGCCGTCGTCCCCGGGCGGGAACATGCCGATCATGCGGATGTAGCCGCCGAGCGGGATGGCCTTGATGCCGTACTCGGTCTCGCCCCTGCGCCGGGACCAGAGCGTGGGGCCGAAGCCCACCATGTACTGCGGGACCCGGATGCCGAACATCTTGGCCGTGGAGAGGTGGCCCAGTTCGTGCCAGGCGATGGAGAACAGCAGGCCGACGACGAAGATGAGTATGCCGAGGATGAACATCAGGGTGGTCACAGCGGCTGCCCCTTTTCCTCGGGCGTCGTCTCGGTCATTCCGGTCAGCTCCCGGGCGCGGTGGCGGGCCCGGGCCTCCGCTTCGAGGACGTCCGCCAGGGCCAGGGAGGTTCCGGCGGACGGCGTTCCGTGCGTGCCGACGTGCTCCTCGACCACCCTGGCGACGGTGTCCACGATCCCGGTGAACGGCAGCCGGCCGGCGAGGAAGGCGTCCACGCATTCCTCGTTGGCCGCATTGAACACGGCGGGCGCGGTACCGCCGAGAGTACCCACGTGCCGGGCGAGCGGCACCGACGGGAAGGCGTCGGTGTCCAGCGGGAAGAACTCCCAGGTGTGGGCGCGGCTCCAGTCGCAGCCCGGGGCCGCGCCCGGAACACGCTCCGGCCAGCCGATGCCCAGGGCGATGGGCATCCGCATGTCCGGCGGGCTGGCCTGGGCCAGCGTGGAGCCGTCGGCGAACTCCACCATGGAGTGAATATATGACTGCGGGTGGACGACCACCTCGATGCGGTCGAACGGGATGTCGTACAGCAGGTGGGCCTCGATCACCTCCAGCCCCTTGTTGACCAGGGTGGCGGAATTGATGGTGATCACCGGGCCCATGTCCCAGGTGGGGTGGGCCAGGGCGTCCGCCGGGGTGACCCTGGCCAGTTCGGCGCGGCTCCGGCCGCGGAAGGGGCCGCCGCTGGCGGTGACCACCAGGCGGGCGACCTCCCCGCGGGTGCCGCCCAGCAGCGCCTGGAAGAGGGCGGAGTGCTCGGAGTCCACCGGCACGATCTGGCCCGGCTTGGCCAGCCCGGTGACCAGCGGGCCGCCCACGATCAGCGACTCCTTGTTGGCCAGCGCCAGCACCCGGCCGGCCGACAGCGCCGCCAGGGTGGGCGCCAGGCCGATGGAGCCGGTGATGCCGTTGAGCACGGTGTGGCACTCGGAGGCGGCCAGGTCGGCGGCGGCATCCGGCCCGGCCAGGATCTCGGGCAGCGGCTCGCCCGGGCCGTAACGGGCCCGCAGCGCCTCGCGCAGTGCGGGCACGGCCCCGGCACGGGCCACCGCCACGGTGCGCACCCGCAGCCGGTGTGCCTGCTCGGCCAGCAGATCCGTCCGGCCGCCGGCCGCCGACAGGCCGGTGACGGTGAAGCGGTCCGGATTGCGCAGTACGACGTCGACGGCCTGGGTGCCGATCGAACCGGTGGAGCCCAGGACGACGATCTCCCGGGGGCCGCCGGGGCCGGGATCGGGACGCAGGTGCGGATCGGCGAGGCAGTCGGCGGCGAGGCCGGGAATGGTACTGCTGATGGTCATCTCCTCATTCTCCCCGCTCCCACCGACCGCTCTGCCGGCGCCTGCCCCACTGAGCGGCGCACACCGCCGTCCGCGCGCCGCCCGGCGGCCACCGCGGT
>NZ_WTLH01000164.1 GCF_011421595.1 Streptomyces sp. YIM 98790
CATACCGGCTGCGGATGCTGGCCCGGTCGGTGGCCCGGCGCGGGCCGCCGCGCCCGGCGCCGGCCTGACAGGCGCTCACCCGCCGCCGCCCACCGCGGCGCGGGTGAACCAGCCGATGCCGTCGGGCATGTGACGGCGCTATCGCAGTCGGATGACACCGCCGCCCGTCGCGGCGGAGCCCTCGCCCCCGTCGCCGCCGCCCGAACCGTGCGCCGGCGCCCCGACCGCGTCCGGAAGCCGGGCCGACGGGGACCGGATCAGACAGGAGCTTGTCATGTCCACAACTTCCGTGGTCTCCCCGCGGGCGGCCGGTGACCCGCCCCGCGGGCCCGCCCCCCGCCGCGGCTTCGGCCCGCTGCTGCGGCGCCTGCACTTCTACGCCGGTGTCCTCGTCGCGCCGTTTCTCGTTCTCACCGCCCTGACCGGCCTGGCCTATGCCTTCGCCCCGCAACTGGAACAGCTCGTCTACCGCGAGGAACTGACGGTGCGCGAGGCCGCCGGCGACCCCCGCCCGCTGGCCGAGCAGATCGACGCCGCCCTGGCCGGCCACCCGGAGGGCACCCTCTCCTCCGTCCTGGTGCCGGACGGCCCGGACGCCACCACGCGGGTGGTGCTGTCCGTCCCCGGACTGGGCGCACAGCAGCGCACCGTCTACGTCGATCCCTACACCGCGGAGGTGACCGGTGCGCTGACCACCGACTTCGGCAGCCCTCCGCTGACCACCTGGCTCAGCGGCCTGCACGGCAGCCTGCACCTGGGCGACACCGGCCGGCTGTACTCGGAACTGGCCGCCAGCTGGCTGTGGGTCCTCGCCCTGGCCGGTCTGGTCCTGTGGCTGCGGCACTCCCGGGGCCGGCGCCGGCGCGGCCCGCGCGGGGTGCTGCTGCCCGAGCGCACCGCCCGCGGAGTGCGCCGCTCACGCGGCATGCACGCCTCGGCGGGCGTCTGGCTGGCCCTCGGCCTGCTGGTGCTCAGCGCCACCGGGCTGACCTGGTCGCAGTACGCCGGCGGCCGGTTCGACGCGCTCCAGGGCTCCTTCGACTCCCACGCGCCCGCGGTGGCCACCGCTCTGCCCGGCGCGGCCGACGGCACCGGGGAGGATCAGGTCCATCACGGTGACGGGACGCACGACGGGCACGCTCCGGCCGCCACCGCCACCGCCGACCGGGCGCTGGCCGTGGCCCGTGACGCGGGGCTGGACGGCCCGGTGAAGCTCACGCCGCCGCCGGACGCCGGGCACGGCTGGACCGTCGCCCAGGACGACAAGGTGTGGCCGGTGCGGCTGGACACCGTGGCCGTCGATCCCGCCTCCGGCGAGGTGCTGGACCGGGTCCGCTTCGCCGACCACCCGGTGCTGGCCAAGCTGAGCACGCTCGGCATCCAGGCGCACATGGGCCGCCTGTTCGGCCTGGCCAACCAGATCGTCCTGGCCGCCGTCGCCCTCGGCCTGCTGTGGCTGATCGGCCACGGCTACCGCATGTGGTGGCAGCGCCGCCCGCTCCGGGACACCACCTGGCCGGCTCCCGGCCGGCCCCCGGCCCGGGGCGCCTGGCGGCATGTGCCCCGCCCGCTGCTCCTGCTGGGTGTCCCGGCGGTGGTGTTCATCGGCTGGGCGCTGCCCGTGCTGGGCGTCAGCCTGCTCGCCTTCGTCCTCCTCGACCTGCTGACCGGCGCCGCACGCCGCCGCAGGCAGCGGTCCGGGGACACCGCCTGAAGCGGCGGGGCCGCCGCCCGCGGCATGCGCGGGCGGCGGCCCCGCCGGCGGGCGACGAGCCTCAGCCGCAGCGGATCGGCCGGCACCCGCCTCGGACCGGCAGCCCACGGTCCTCACCCCCGAGGCAGTCCGGGCGTCGGACGACGTCATCACCATGGGCCGCGGCGACGCCTGCACCGTCTTCCCCGGCAGGACCTGCCCGGACTGGGAACCGGCCGGCCCCGCCGGCAAGGGGGTGGAGGCCGTGCGCCCCGTCCGGGACGAGATCCGCGCCCGCATCGAGGCCCTCATCACCGAGATCGGCNGTCCGGGACGAGATCCGCGCCCGCATCGAGGCCCTCATCACCGAGATCGGCTCCCGGACCGCGGGCCGACCGCACGGACCGGAGCCGCCGCTCCTCCCGTCGCGCCCGGCGGTTACTGTCTTTCCTGTCCTCATGCCGGTCCGCGCTGCCATCGAAGGCGTCCAGCTGTCCGGCCCCGGCATCCGGCTGCCGGAACCGGGCGGCCGGGGCGGCGGAGGGAAGCGCCCCGGGCCGCGGCTGTGGCCGGGGCCGGGACACCGGCGGGGAAGAGGAGGGCACTGAGGTGGAGGACTCGGGCGGAGTGCCGGCCGCCGCCGCGCACCGGGGCGAGGCGGCGGACTTCCGGAGCCTGGTCGAGCCGTTCCGGGGCGAACTGCACGCGCACTGCTACCGGATGCTGGGCTCGGTGGAGGACGCCGAGGACGTGCTCCAGGAGACGCTGCTGCGGGCGTGGCGGGCGCTGGACCGGTTCGACGGCCGCGGCTCCCTCCGTCCCTGGCTGTACCGGATCGCCACCAACCGGTGCCTGACGCTGCTGGAGAAACGCGCCCGCCGCGAGCTGCCCACCGATTTCGCGCCGGGCGCGCCCGCCGCCGAGACCGCCGCCTGGCTGGAGCCCTACCCCGGCCACCGGATGGAGCCGGAGGCCGGCTACCTGGCACGGGAGAGCGTGGAGCTGGCCTTCGTCGCCGCACTCCAGCACCTCGGCGCCCGGCAGCGCGCGGTGCTGCTGCTGCGCGAGGTGCTGGGGTTCTCGGCGCGGGAGGTGGCCGCGCTGCTGGACACCACGGTCGCATCCGTCAACAGCGCACTTCAGCGCGCCCGCGCGGCTCTGGACGCGCGGCGCCCCGAGGCCGGTCAGCAGGCGGCGCTGCGGGCACTGGGGGAGCACGGGGTGCGGGAGCTGGCCGGGCGGTACGCGGCGGCCTGGGAGCGCGGCGATGTCGACACCGTCGTGCGGATGCTCACCGAGGACGCCACCTACTCGATGCCTCCCCTGGCCGAGTGGTACCGCGGCCGGGAGTCCGTCCGGGCGTTCCTGGCCGGGAAGCCGCTCACCCTGCGGTGGCGGTTCCGGCGCACCAGCGCGAACGGACAGCTCGCGTTCGGCACCTACCTGTGGAGCCGGGAGCGCGGCCGGTACCTGCCCGCCGGTCTGGATGTGCTGGCCCTGCGCGGGAACCGGATCGCGGAGGTGGTCTCCTTCCTCACCGCCGACTTCGGCCGGTTCGGCCTGCCGGGGGACATCGGGAGCGATTCCCCGGCGGCCGATGAATCCGGCGGCCGGCCCGGGTTGTAGGGGGTGACACGGACGCCCGGCGAGCGGGCGTCACCGCCACCGACGGGAGCAGGGCCATGACCACCGAACCGATGACCACGGAAGCGGCGGCCGGGGACGAGCGGGAGATCAGGGAGCTGGTCGAGCGCTGGACCGCGGCGGTCCGGGCCGGGGACCTCGCGGGCGTGCTCGCGCACCACACGGAGGACATCGTGATGTTCGACGTCCCGCCGCCCCACGACGGCGTCCGCGGCCTGGACGCCTACCGCAGGACCTGGCCGCCGTTCTTCCGGTGGCTGGCGGAAGGCGCCGTCTTCGAGATCGTCTCCCTCGACGTCACCGCCGGGCGAGAGGTCGCCTTCGCCCACGCCCTGCTGCGCTGCGGCACGCCGCAGGACCTCGCCGGGCGGCCCGCGGACCGGCTGCGGCTCACCCTCGGCCTGCGCAGGGAGAACGGCCGCTGGGCGGTGGCCCACGAGCACCACTCCTTCGCCCTGGAGCAGGCGGACGCGGAGGCCGGGCAGCAGGTGCGCGAGGTGCACCGCGGCTGGTCCGAGGCCACCGCCCGCGGGGACCTCGACGCCCTGATGTCCGGCATCGCCGATGACGTGGTGTCCTACGAGCATGACGAGCCGCTGCAGCACCTCGGTGCGGACGCCGTCCGCGAGGTGTGCCGGCACGGCCTGGACAGCGCCGCCGGGGCCGTGGGCTGGCACATCCCGGACCTGCGGGTCCTGGTCCGCGGCGACCTGGCGGTCGCCTGGGGGCTCAACCGGATGACCGCCGGGCTGCCGGGCGGCGGCACCGCGGAGAGCTGGTCCCGCGGCACCCGCGTGTTCCGGCGGCGGAACGGCCGGTGGATGCTCGTCCACCAGCACCTGTCCTACCCGTACGATCCCGCGACCGGTCGGGCGGGGACCGGTCTGCGCCCGTGAGCCGGCGGGCCGTCCCCGCCCGGTCCGGGCGGGGACGGCCCGCCGCGTGCGGTTTGCCGAAGCGCCGGGACGGTTGCAGCATGAAGGTCCGCAGGGGCGGGCCGCTTGATCCGACCTCGCTCGGGAAGGGAGGCAACGTGGCTCCGTTCTTCCAGAACAGCGCCGACCGACTGGTTCCGGACGCCCTGGCCGGCTTCGCCCGCGCCCACGCGGACCTTGTCGCCCTCGACCCGGAGCACGGTTTTCTCGCCGCCCGTCACCCGGCCGGCTCCCGGCTGGTGGGTCTGGTCTCCGGCGGGGGCTCCGGGCACGAACCCCTGCATGCCGGGTTCGTGGGCGCCGGGATGCTCGACGCCGCCTGCCCCGGCCGGATCTTCACCTCGCCGCACAACCGCCAGGTGTACGAGGCGTCGCTGGCGGTGGCCCGGCGGGGCGGCGTGCTGCACCTCGTGAAGAACTACACCGGCGACCGGATCAACTTCGGCATCGCCGCGGAACGCCTCGCCCACCGCGGCATCCCCTGCGCCAGCGTGCTGGTCGACGACGACGTGGCCTCGGACTCGGCCGGCACCGGCACCGGCCGGCGGGGCACCGGGGGCACGGTGCTCATCGAGAAGGTGCTCGGCGGGGCGGCCGACACCGGGCTCGGCCTCGCCGAGCTGCAGGCGCTCGGCACCGGCCTGGCCGCCCGGTGCCGGACCCTGTCCGTCGCCTCCGCGGCGCACACCTCGCCGGCCACCGGGGAGCCCGCGTTCCGGCTGGGCCGGGAGGAGACCGAATACGGCGTCGGCATCCACGGCGAGCGCGCGGCCCGCACGGTCCCGGCGGCCGGGCTCCGGCCGCTGGTGGAGCGCATGGCCGGCGAACTGCTCCAGGCGCTGGGCCCGGCGGCCGGCGATCCGGTGCTGATCCTGGTCAACGGCCTGGGCGGAACCACCTCCCTGGAGCTGTACGGCATCTGCGGCGAGCTGGTCCGGGTGCTGGAGAAGCAGCGGATCGGCGTGGCCCGCACCCTGGTCGGCAGCTATGTCACCGCCCTGGACATGCGCGGCTTCTCCCTCACCCTGCTGGCCGCCGACTGGATGACCCTCAAGTACTACGACGCCCCGGTCCGCACAGCCGCCCTCCGGTGGTGAGCGGGGGGCGGCCCGCCGCGGCCCGGCCGGCGGCCGGGCGACACCGGACAGGAGGATCGCCCATGTCCACAGGCGACAGCCCCGTCAGCCCCGTCAGCTCCGTCAGCTCCGTCAGCCCTGCCAGCCCCGTCCCCGGGGACGTCTGCGGCGGCTCGGCCCTCACCGGGCGCTGGATGCGCTGGTTCACGCAGGGCGCGCTGGCCGTGGAGGAAGAGCTGACCGAACTCGACCAGCTGGCCGGCGACGGCGACTTCGGCGCCAACCTCGGTGCCGGGGCCCGCGCCGCCCGCCGGCGCCTGGACCGGCTCCCCTGGCCCGCCTCCGGCGCCGCGGGGTCCGGCGCCGCGCTCCCCCTGGAGGCCACCGCCACGGCCTTCCTGGACGAGATCGGCGGCACCAGCGGCCCGATGTTCGGGCTGCTGCTGCAGTCGCTGGCCGCCGCCGTGGACGACGCCGGGACCACCACCGGGGCGCTGCGCGACGGAACCGTCCGAGGGCTCGCCGCCATCCGCCGGGTGGGGGGCGCCGCCCCCGGTGACAAGACCCTGGTGGACGCCCTGGCACCGGCCGCCGGGGCGCTGGCCGCCGCCCCGCCGGAGACCCCGCCCGAACGGGCGCTGTCCGCCGCGGCGGAGGCGGCCTGGCAGGGCGTGCGCGACACCGCACGCCTCCGGGCACGCCTGGGCCGGGCGAGCTACCTCGGCGACCGGACCGCCGGGGTGCCCGATCCCGGAGCAGCCGGTATCGGGCTGCTCTTCGGATCGGCCGCGGGGCCGGTGGGCTCCCTGCGCCCCCACCTGGGCAAGGCCGGCTGAGCCGCCGCCGCACCGGCCTGCGGGAGCCCACCGGCCCACCGGCCCGCCGGCGCTCAGCGGACGGTGGGCTCGCCGCCGGAAGGGGAGCCGGCGGGACGGATCCCGCCCGCCCACGCGAGCAGGCCGGGATCGTCCAGTGATGCCACCCAGGCGTCCACGGTGCCGTCCTCGCCGCCGGCGAGCCGGGAGCCGACGCCCAGCACCCGCAGGCCGGCCCCGCGCGCGGCCCGGACACCGGTGCGGGAGTCCTCCACGGCCAGCACCAGCTCCGGTGCCGCGCCGCACAGCCGGGCCGCCGTCACGTATCCGTCGGGCCAGGGCTTGGGACGGACGACGGCGTCACGCTCGTCCGGCACCGGCATCCCGGCCACCACCACATGCCGGACGTGGCGCAGCAGCCCGGCCCGCTCCAGGCCGGCCTGCACCGCCTCGCGCGGGCAGTTGCTCGCCACCGCGAGCGGCACACGGCGGGCCACCCGGTGGACGAACTCGGCCGCACCGGGCATGGCGACCGCGTCGTCACCGGCCCGGGCGAGGAAGTGGCGCAGCAGCGCGTCGGCCAGTTCGGTGGCGAGTTCCGGCTTGCTGGCCTCCACCGCCATGAGCCGCCCGCAATCGGTGTAGTGCATCCCCTCGACGCGTTCGGGGAATCCGGCCGGCGGCCTCAGTCCGTATTCCGCCAGCGTCCGGATCCGGGCCTCCTGCCAGGATCTCTCCGTATCGACGAGGGTGCCGTCCACATCGCAGACGACAGCTACCGGAGACCAGTTCCGGAAAAACCGGCACGGTGAAGACATGATGTACACCTGCTCTCGGAGACAGGGCGCAGCGCAAGAAACCGCAGCGCCCGCTGCCTGAAGGGAATCCCGCGGAGGGTGACGGGCCGTGGCCACCGATGTTCTTTGCCGGGCTGTCTCCGGCGGGTCGGGCCGTGCTCTGGACCGCCGCGTGACCGCACCTGCCGTACCGAGCCACGCGGGGAGTTCGCCCACTCGGCACCGTCACGTGGTGCGGTGATGCGAAGGTATTTCCCCCGGAGAAAAGGTGCAATCGTCATTTCGAGTGCTCGACAGAGAGACGAGAAATACCCTATAAGGCTTCGCGGCTCACTCACCGCTCGCTTTTGCCGCCCGGCAACTGCACCTGCGAGGCGATCAGTTGCACACGGCACGAGCGCGCCACGCCTGGCGGCGGCGCATCGTCACCGCGGCCGGAGCCCTCCCTTTCCGGCGGGCATTCATACAGAAGGGCGTAGCGAATACACCTGGGTGGAAGCTTTTCCGGCGGAGAGAAATCCTCCGGGCGCCCCGGGCGTACCACGGCGCACAATGAGGAGCGCAATACTTCCCGGGCCCTTGTTGAAGAAACCCCGTCGCTCACGGCACTAAATGTCGCGAGTATGGCACGGCGTCCGCGTCGGTCTCCACACCGCTTCGGGTCTGCGCGCGTTCCCCGCCTTCCCCGCGGCGCGGCGGGCCCGGCACCGGTCCCGCCCGTCAGGGGGCGAAGAGCCGCTCGCACCAGGACTGCGCCGCGGCGGGGACACGGTCCTCCGCCATGCGGCAGACGGTGCCGGGACCGTCCGGCGACTCCTCGGCCGCGTCCGGTGACGGGCCGCCCGTTTCCGGGCCCGCGGCGCCGGCCGTGGTGCCGTCGTCCGGCAGCACCCGCCCGCCCGGGGCGGCGGCGCTCGCGGCCGGGTCCGGCACCGGGCGGGAAGCGGCGGGCGCGGTCTCCGCCGTGCTCCCGTGGTCACCGTCCACGGGGGCGGCCGGTGCCCGCGGCACCGGTTCTGCGGGCCCGCTGCCGTCCCGGGCGCTGGTCACCTCCCGCATGCCGTCCTCCTGCGCCGGTGACGGCGGGGCGTTCAGCAGCGCGGAGCCGGCCGTGCCCCGGCTGTCCTCCCGGGCACAGGCGCTGAGAGGAACGACGACGGCGACGGTCACGGCAATCGCGGTGACGGCAGGACGGCAACGCACGCGGGAAGTCTGCCCGCCGGGCGGAGCGCGCCGCCACCCGGCTCACCCCAATGGCCCAGGCCGCCGCACGCCGCGCGGCATCCCGCCCGGGGGCCGGGCGGCCCGGGGCTGCGGCCGGTGACCGGTGACCCGGCCTGCGGAGGCGCGAGTCCGTCACGGCGTGGGCCGGGCTCTCCGCGGCGGCGGGGCCGGGCGGGGGGGGGAAGCGGCGGCGCGACCGGTGCATCGCTGTCCGTGTGACAGCAGGTTCCCCCCGCGAGACCATGACGGAAAGAAAGGGATGGAAACCGACAGGGACAAGTAGATGTCACGCCACGTCAGAGGTGCGCACCATGACTGACCATCACACACTGGAGCTGCGGGGACAGCGGATCGAGAGCTGGACCGCGGGGCCGCCGGACGGCCCGCTGGTGACCTGCACTCATGGCCTGTCCATGGATCACCGGATGTTCGACCGGCAGACCGGCCCGCTCACCGCGGCCGGCTACCGGGTCCTGGTCTGGGACCTTCCGGGGCACGGCGCCTCGAAACCGCTGAGGGGACGTTTCTCGGTCGGCACGGCCGCCGGCTGCCTGGCCGACCTGATCACCGCCCTCGGCCACCGGCAGAGCATTCTCGTCGGGCACTCGCTCGGCGGTTTCGTCTCCCAGGAACTGCTGCACGAGCGGCCGGGGATGGTGCGCGCGCTGGTGGTGGTCGGCAACAACAGCCTGACCACCCCGCTGCCGCTGCACCAGCGGCTGGCGCTCCGGCTGTCGCCGCTGCTGTTCCTGCTGCGCGGCGACTCCTGGCGCCGGAAGGTGGTCAGCCGGGAGACGGCCGCGACACCCGAGGCCCGGGAATACGCCTACGACGCCACCAGCCGGATGCGCAAGAGGGAGTTCGTCAGCGCCTGGGCGGGCATGTCGCGTTGCCTGCGTCCGGAGCCGGACTACCGGATTCCGTGTCCGTTCCTGCTGACGCTGGGGGAGCACGACGAGACCGGCACGGTCGCCGACGATCCCCGGCGGTGGGCCGAGCGCGAGCCGGACAGCGACTTCGCGGTGATCCCCGGAGCAGGACACAACGCCAACCAGGACAATCCCGACTTCTTCAACCGGCTGCTGCTGGACTTCCTCACCGAGCGGACGGGGCCGGCCCGGGTCTGAGGCCGGAGAGCCGGGGCCGGACAGTACCGGGAGTACCCCTCAATCAGGAAGAAAAGTAAAATGGGCGTAATAAGCATCACCCGGGGCATATCATCACGCTGAGCGGTCCTAGGCTGAACCAAGCCCATTCGAACATCTGCACCCTCACGCCGCGGGCGTCACACGCCCGGCCCGGCCGGGGGAGAGGGCCCTGCTACTTCCCGGTCCCGGCAGAAACCAGCCTCGCCATAAGGGGGATGAGATGCCGGCATCGTCCATGCCACCGTCCATACCGCAGTCCATACCGCAGTCCGTGCCGCACCCCGTGCCCGGGGACTCGTCCGGGGAGAGCCCCGGTGCCTCCGCCCGCCACGGGCCCGGCACGGTGCTGGTCGTCGAGAAGTTACCGCTGCTGTCGTTCGCGGTCGAACGGACGCTGGGCGCCCACGACGGGGTCTCCGTGGTGGCGACCGCCGACGACCCCCGCTCCGCGCTCGACCTGGTCCGCCGCCACACCCCGGACGTGGTGCTGCTGGAACTCCACCTGCCCACCGCACGTCAGGGCCTGGCCCTGTGCCGCGCGCTGAAGAACCTGGCGCTGCCGCCGCGGGTGATCTTCTTCACCGCCGACAACACCCCGGACGCGGTCGCCGACTCGGTCGCGGTCGGCGCGGACGCGTTCATCCACAAGTCCATCGCGCCCCGGGAGCTGGGCGACGCGGTGGTGCGCACCTCCACGGGCCGGCCCACCTGGTGGCTGGGCGACGACTACGGCGCCGACCACCGCCCCGTCGCCGCGGCCCGGGCCGAGGAACTGATGACCGAGCGGGAGAAGGAGGTGCTCGCGCTGCTGCTCCAGCGCCTCACCAACGAGGAGATCGCCCGGGACCTGTCGCTCGCCCATCAGACCGTCAAGAACTATGTGAGCAGCGTGCTCGGCAAGCTGGGCGTCCCCAGCCGCCGGCACCTGTTCGCGCAGGGCCCGCGCCCGGCCGCTCCCGCAGTACCCGCCGCCCGCCGGAACGAGTACCGCGGGGACCGGGTGCCGCGCCGCCCGGGCGCCTAGCGTCGGATCCGTCCACGGCGCCGCACGCCCCGTGGTTCCGCGCTTCGTCCCGCAGGCCGGCCGAGAGGTGAGCAGCATGGCAGTCCCCGGCACCGGTACGGGCTCCGGCACCGGCACCGGCACCGGCAAGGGAGCCCCGGGGTCCCCCGCGGTGCTGGAGAACACCGTGCGCGACGGGGTCGCCAGGCTGGTGCTCGGCCGGCCGGACCGGCGCAACGGCCTGGACCGCCGGCTGGGCGAGGCCCTGCTGCGCGCGGTGCTGGCCGCCGCCGAGGACGACGGTGTCCGGGTCATCGTGCTGACCGGGCGGGGGGCGGCGTTCTGCGCCGGGGACGACATCGACGCCCTGGCCGGCCTGGTGTCCGGCGAGCGGCGGCGCACCCCGACCTTCCCGGAGACCGGAGACTCCTACTACCTGCGGATCTGCGAGGCGCTGCTCCAGGCGCCCAAGCCCGTGATCGCCGGCCTCAACGGTGCCTGTGCCGGTGCCGGCACCGAGATCGCCTGCGCGGCGGACTACCGCCTGGCCTCGGGCACGGCCCGCATCGGCAGCTGTATCAGCAGACTGGGGCATGTGGGGAACGCGGTGCTGCTGCCGCGTGTCGTGGGACCGGCCCGCGCCACGGAGATCTTCCTGACCGGCCGCCTGCTGGACGCCGACGAGGCCGCCCGGATCGGACTGGTCGACCGCGTGGTTCCCGCCGACCGCTTCCCCGCGGAACTCGACGCGCTCGCCGCCGAGTTCGGCAGCGGGCCGACCCGGGCCTACGCCCTCTACAAGGAGCTGCGGGAACGCGCCTGGTACGCGCCCGCGGAATTCGGCCTGCGCCTCCAGGACGCCTACCACAACCGGTGCCTGACCGGATACCGCGACGGACGCGAGGGACCGGCCGCGTATCTGGAGCGCCGCCCGCCCCGGTTCACCGGCAGGTGACTTTCGGCTGCGCTCCGGCCGGGGCTCCGTCACGACAGGAGACGACCCGTGCGAGACGACCCCACCCCACAGCCCTCCGGCACCCCTGACCACTCCCGCTCCCCCGGCCCCCCGGGCCCCTCCCCCGCACACGGCCCCGCCGCGGCCGGCCGGCCGGCCGCCGCTCCCCCGGAACCCGCCTTCGGCCCGGCCCTGTTCGCCGGCCGCACCGCCCTGGTCGCCGGGGCCGGCAGCGGCATCGGCGCGGAAGTCGCCGCCGGCCTCGGCCGGTACGGCGCACAGGTGGCGCTGCTGGGCCGGGACGCCGCCGCGCTCGGCAGGACCGCCGCGGCCGTGGAGAAGCACGGCGGCCGGGCCCTGGCGCTGCCCGCCGACCTGGCCGACGGCCCCTCCCTCCAGGAGGCCGCCGGGCGCTGCGCGTCCGTCCTCGGCCCGGTGGACCTGCTGGTCAACAGCGTGGTCCTGGCGACCCGGCAGGTCTTCCTGGCCGAGCAGAGCGAACGGGACTGGCAGCGCACCCTGGACGTCAACCTCACCGGCACCTACCGCCTGTGCCGGCTGGTCGTCCCCGGCATGACGGAACGGCGGCGCGGTTCCGTCGTCCTGCTGTCCTCCACCGCCGCCCGCCGCGGGCTCGCCTCCAACACCGCCTACTGCGCGGCCAAGTCCGGCATCGAGGGATTCATGCGGGCGCTGGCCAGGGAAGCCGGCCCGTACGGGGTCCGCGTCAACGCGGTGTGCCCCGGCCTGACCGACTCCCCCGCACTGCGCGACGAGGACCGGTACGGCCGCGACTTCATGGCCAGTCTGCGCCGTCACCACGGGCCGCCGGACCTGACCTGGGAGCGGTACGTGCAGCGGGCGGTCCGCGCCACCGCCCTGGGCCGGCTGCTGGACTCCCGGGAGGTGGCGCACCAGGTGCTCTACCTCCTCTCCGACCTGGCCTCCGGAGTCACCGGCAGCACCGTGGACGTCGACGCGGGGGCCCCGTGACGGCCGGGCCGCCCGCCCCGCACGGCCGCACCGCCGCCCTGCTGCACCCCGGCGCACCCGGCGCGGACGTGGTGGCGCGGGCCCTGGCCGACGCCGGGCTGCGGCTCACGGAGCCCGGCGGGCCCGCTCCCCCGGACGTGTGCTGCGCCGTGCTGACCGGGGAGACCGTCCTCGGGCACCGGACGGGCCCCCGGGCCCTGGACCGGCGGGCCGCGGCGGAGACGGCGGACGCCATGGCCGGCCGGGGGTCGGGGCGGATGCTGCTGGTCACCGACTTCGGCCCGGAGGTGCACGGCGCGACCGACCCCGGGCATGCGGCGGCCCGCGCCGCCGACCTCGCCTTCTGGCGCCACCTGGCGGCCCGCGCGGCACCGCGCGGGGTGCTGCTCAACCAGATCCGGGTCGGAGCCGCGCCCTTCCTGGCGTCCCGCGGCGGCCGGCGGCGCCAGCAGCGGCTGCTGCCGCACCTGGCACTGCACCGCGGCGCACGGCCGGCCGACCTCGCCGCAGCGGTCCGGCAGGCCGTGGCGGCCGGCACCTCCTACACCGTCGGGGACACCCTCCGGGTGGACGGCGGCCTCGGGCTGGGACACATCGCGCCGCCCGGCGCGGGCCGGCCGGCACCCGGGGACGGCC
>NZ_WTLH01000165.1 GCF_011421595.1 Streptomyces sp. YIM 98790
CGGTGGGGCGGGTCTGGCCCGGGGCTATCGTGGTGATCCCGAGCGCACGGCGGCCTCCTTTGTCACCGTGGACGGCGAACGCTGGTACCGCACCGGTGATCTGGGGCGTTACCACCCCGATGGCACCCTGGAGTTCCTCGGCCGCACCGACCACCAGGTCAAGATCCGCGGACACCGCATCGAACTCGGCGAGATCGAGACCCGGCTCCGGGAGCTGCCGGGCGTCGCCCACGCGGTGGCCCGGGCAGAGGGGACCGGGCGGGCCAGGCGCCTCGTCGCGGCCGTGGCCGGCACCGCTCTGGAACCGGAGCGCGTACGTGCCGGCCTGGCCGAGGTGGTGCCCGGCTACATGGTCCCCGAACTCGTCCAGGTCCTGGACGAGATGCCGCTCACCGCGAACGGCAAGGTCGACCGGGCCGCCCTGGCCCGTACCGGGACCGCCGCTGCCGCCGGACCGGCCGGAACGCACACCGGTCCGCACACCGCTCCGCAGAGCGCGACGGAGCGTGCCGTGGCCGAGATCTGGCGGGAACTGCTGGAGGTCGCCGAGGTCTCCCGTGACGCCGGGTTCTTCGAACTCGGCGGCAACAGCCTGATCGCCACGCGCGTGGCGCAGCGCATCGTCCAGCGCTTCGGCGTCGAGCTCACCCTGCGGCAACTGTTCGACCGTCCCACGCTCCCCCAGGTGGCCGCCCTCATCGACGAGCTGACCCTGGGGACCGAAGACCGCGACGCGCCCGTCCGACTGGAAGAAGGTGTTCTGTGACTGCCGGCGAGATCATCGCAGAGCTTGCCCGGGCCGGCCTCCATCTGTGGGAGGACGACGGCAGAGTGCGTTTCCGCGGCCCGGAGGGGGCCATGACGCCGGAGCGTCGTGACCTGATCGTCAGCCGGCGCGACGACGTGCTCCGGGCGCTGCGCGAGCGCGACGGCCTCACCGTGCGGCCCGACCCCGGGGCGCGCTTCGAGCCGTTCCCGCTGACCGACGTGCAGTCCGCCTATCTGCTCGGCCGGCGCGACGCCTTCGCGTACGGCTCGGTGTCCTGTCACGCCTACGGCGAGCTGGAGTTCCCGTCGCTGGACCGCGACCGCCTCCGGCGGGCCTGGTCGGCGGTGGTGGACCGGCACGACATGCTGCGCACCGTCCTGGACTACGACGGCTTCCAGCGCGTCCTGCGGGACCCGCCGCCCCCGGTGATCGACTGGACGGACGCGCGCGCCCTGTCCGCGGCCGACGGCGAGGCACGGCTGGAGGAGACCCGGCGACGGCTGTCCCACGAGGTGAAGGAGGTGACCGAGTGCCCGCTGTACAGCATCGCGGTCACCGAGCTCGCCGACCGGGCGGTGCTGCACTTCTCCATCGACTTCCTGATCGCGGACTATGTGAGCATCTACCGGCTGCTGGACGAGCTCGGCGCCTTCTACGAGAACCCCGGGGCACAGCTGCCCGCTCCGGCCCTCAGCTTCCGCGACTATCTGCGGGCGGAGCGCCAGGTGCGGCAGGGACCGGCCTACGAGCGCGACCGGGCGTACTGGGCGGAGCGCCTGGACAGCCTTCCGGCCGCGCCCGAGCTTCCGATGGTGGACAAGCCCAGCCGCTACGGGCCCGCGCGCTTCACCCGGCGGGAGATGCGGCTCGACGCCGGCACCTGGGCNGCGCCAGGTGCGGCAGGGACCGGCCTACGAGCGCGACCGGGCGTACTGGGCGGAGCGCCTGGACAGCCTTCCGGCCGCGCCCGAGCTTCCGATGGTGGACAAGCCCAGCCGCTACGGGCCCGCGCGCTTCACCCGGCGGGAGATGCGGCTCGACGCCGGCACCTGGGCGGCGCTGCGGCGCCGCGCCGGAGCCCACCACCTGTCCGCGTCGAACGTGGTCATGGCCGCGTACGCGGAGATCCTCGGACGCTGGAGCCGCCATCCGCGCTTCACCCTCGACGTCACGGTGCTCAGCCGGCTGCCGCTGCACCCGGACGTGAACGCCGTCGTCGGGGACTTCACCTCGGTCGAGCTGCTGGCCGTCGACACCACGGCGGCCGACGACTTCCTGGGCCGCACCAAGATCCTCAGTGAGCAGTTGTTCGAGGACCTGGACCACCGCTTGTTCTCCGGGGTGGAGGTGCTGCGCGAGCTGAGCCGGCGGCGCGGGCAGCAGAGCGTCCTGATGCCCGTGGTCTTCACCAGCGCGATCGGGCTCTCCGACGCCCTGGAGCCGGCGGGCCCGATGCGCACCCCGATCCGGCACGGCATCAGCCAGACCCCCCAGGCGTGGCTGGACTGCCAGGCGATCGAGGCCGACGGCGGTCTCCTGGTGAACTGGGACACCCGCGACGACGTGATCCCCCCTGCCGTGCTCGACGACATGTTCGCCGGGTTCGGGACGCTGCTGCGCAAGCTGGCCGAGGACGACGCGGCCTGGACCGGCGATCCGGTGACGCTGCCCCCGGCCCAGCTCGCGCGGCGTGCCGAGGCCAACGACACGGCGCGGCCGCTGAGCAAGGCCCTGCTGACCGACGCGCTGGTCGAGCACGCGCTGGCCCGTCCCGGCGACGTGGCCGTCGTGGACGGCGGAGCCCGGATCAGCTACGGGGATCTGCTGGCCCGGGCGGCCGCGGTGGCGGAGGCACTCCGTGAGGCCGGCCACCGCCCCGGTGACCGGGTGGGCATCGTGATGGACAAGGGCCGGCACCAGGTCGCCGCCGCGATCGGAACCCTGCTGGCGGGCGGCGTCTACGTGCCGGTCGAGGCCGGCCATCCGGAGGCCCGCCGCCGGCAGATCCTGGCCGACGCGGAAGCCGGCGTGGTGCTCGGCCACTCCGCGAACCCGGTGACCGTGCCGCAGGGGTGCGCCCGCATCGATGTCGACACGCTCGCCGACGCCGCCGGCCCGCCGGCCGCCCCGCAGCGATCACCGCAGGACAGCGCCTACGTCATCTTCACCTCCGGCTCCACCGGGACTCCGAAGGGGGTCGAGGTCAGCCACGAGGCGGCCGTGAACACCCTGGACGACGTCTGCCGCCGCTTCGCCCTCACCGCGGACGACGTTGCGCTCGGCCTGTCCAGCCTCGCCTTCGACCTGTCGGTGTTCGACATCTTCGGCGTGCTCGGGCGCGGCGGCACCCTGGTGCTGCCCGAGGCGGACCGGCGCGCCGACCCGTCCCACTGGTCCGGCCTCATCGCCGAGCACGGGGTGACCGTGCTCAACACCGTGCCCGCGCAGATGACGCTGCTGGAGGACTACTGGCGCGGTGCGGCCACCGACCGGAGCAGCGTGCGGCTGGTCATGATGTCGGGCGACTGGATACCGGTGACCCTGCCCGACGCGATCCGCCTGCATCTGCCGTCGGTGGAGCTGGCCGCTCTCGGCGGGGCGACCGAGGCGGCGATCTGGTCGATCGTCCACCCGATCGGCCGGGTCGATCCCGCGTGGACCAGCATCCCCTACGGGAAGCCGCTGGAGAACCAGCGCTTCCACGTGCTCGACGGCGCGCTGCGGCCGCGGCCCGACCTGGTCGCCGGCGGCCTGTACATCTCCGGCGCCGGCCTGGCCAAGGGGTACGTCGGCGACCCGGAGAAGACCGCGCGGTCCTTCATCGAACTGCCCTCCGGCGAACGGGCCTACCGCACCGGCGATCTGGGCCGCTACCTGCCCGACGGGGCGATCGAGTTCCTCGGCCGCGAGGACCGGCAGGTCAAGATCCGTGGCCACCGGGTGGAGCCGGCCGAGGTCGAGGCCGCGCTGGCCGCCGATCCGCAGGTCGCCGCCGCGGCTGTGACGACGCAGGGTGAGCGCAACGACCGCCGGCTGGTCGCCTTCGTGGAGAGCGCCGCGGTCGTCCCCCCGGCCCGCGAGGAGGACGACGGTCTGGTGGCGGACGTGATCGCGGCCGGTGACGAGATCCGCCGGAGCGTCGACGTCGCCAAGGTCGTCGAGTTCGCGGACGTGCTCGACGAGGCCGCCCTGCACTGCATGGTCGACGTCCTGCGCCGCTCGGGTCTGTGGCCCACCGCCGAGGCGAGGCACGGCACGGCGGAGATCATGCGGACCGCCCGGGTGGCACCCCGGCACGAACGTCTGGTGCGGCGCTGGCTGGCCGCCTGCACCGAGCACGGCTACCTGACCGCGCACCAGGACGGCTACGCCTGCGCCCGCCTGATCACGCCCGACGACGTGGCCCGGACCTGGGCGGAGGTGGAACGGCTGATGCCCGGGGCGCACGACCGCCCGGAGCTCGTCAGGTACTTCCGGACCGCCGCCGAGCATCTGCCGGAGCTCATGCGGGACGAGCAGGACCCGCTGCAGCTGCTCTTCCCCGAGGGGGACCTGAGCATCCAGGAAGCCGCCTACAGGGAGGGCTTCCTCTCCCGCTACCTCAACCGGCTGGCGACGAGCACGGTGGCCGGTGTGGCGCGGCGGCACCACGGGCGTGCCCCGCTGAAGGTGCTGGAGATCGGGGCCGGGGTGGGCGGCACCAGCGCGGACACCATCCCCGCGCTGGAGGGCCGGAACGTCCGCTACTCCTTCACCGATGTCTCCCAGTTCTTCCTGAACAAGGCCGCCGAGCGGTTCGGCGGCCACCCCTGGGTGGACTATGCGCGGTTCGATTTCAACGAGCCGTTCCGCGAGCAGGGCGTGCGGCCCAACTCGGTCGACCTGGTCCTGTGCGGGAACGTCATGCACTACGCCAAGGACGCCCGGGCGGTGCTGCGCCGGATACGCGAGGCCCTGGCGCCCGGGGGATGGCTGGTGTTCATCGAGACCACCCGGGACAACTACCAGATCCTGACCTCGATGGAGTTCCTGTTCGACGCCACCGCCGGCGACTTCCGGGACGTCCGGCACGGCCGGGACCAGACCTTCATCGCCCGGCCGCAGTGGCACGACCTCCTCACCGAGGCCGGAGCGGACATCGTCTACTGCCTGCCCGGCCCGTCGGACGAACTGGCCGGCATCGGCATGCACGTCTTCGCCGCCCGCTTCAAGCGGGACCGCGCGGCGATCGACACCGAGGACCTCGCCCGCCGGCTCGGCACCCGGCTCCCGCCGGAGATGATCCCGTCGCAGTTCCACGTGCTGGACGCGATGCCGCTGACCGGCAACGGGAAGGTCGACCGTGCGGTCCTCGCCGAATGGGCCGGGCAGCGGGACCCGGAGCCGGCCCGGGACGGCGCGGCCGGGCAGCCGGAGTCCACCGCACTGATGCAGGCCATCGCCCGGGTCTACGCCGAGGTGCTGCACATGCACGACGTCAGCCCGGACATGAACTTCTACGCCCTCGGCGGCGACTCCCTGCTGGCCGCGCAGGCGGTCACCCTGCTGCGGGAGAGCGTCCCCGAGGCCACCGGCGTCCTGTTCGACGAACTGCTCCGGGAACTGCTCAACGGGGCGTCGGTACGCGAGGTCGCGGCGTTCCTCGACGACGGCCGGGCACCCGAGGAGGAGGAGACGGCCGGCCGGCCCGCCTGCCTGTTCACGGGGGCCACCGAGGCGACCGGCAATCCCGTGCACGTGCTGTTCAACGACGGGTTCGGGGAGAGCTTCGAGCGGATGGCCGCGGAACTGGGCGAGCGCGATCCCGTGGTGCAGGTGCCCTCCCTCGCGGTGGGGGACACGCTCCGGATCGACGACCTGGCCCAGGAGATCGTGCAGGAGATCCGCACCCTGAGCCCGGGACCGTTCCACCTGATCGGCGCGCGCGGCGGCGGCTTGCCGGCGCTGGCGACCGCCCAGCAGCTCACCGAGCTCGGCATCCCGGTCTGCGGACTGACCGTGATCAGTTCCTTCCCGTTCCCGGCCGCCGTCCACGACGAGGTCGTCTACGAAGCACTCTTCCTGGTCGGGGCGGGCGCCGACCCCGCGGACCTGGGATACCCCGCCCTCGCCCCGCTCGGCCGGGTCCTGCAGGAGCTGGCGCCCGAGGGGGAGATCCCCGCCGGAGCGCTGGACCGGTTCGCCGGCCACCCGGAGGCCGAGCTGCGGTCGGTGGCGACGGCCGCCGCCGCACTCGCCGCACGCCCCGCCGGGGCCCGCGCGGAGGCGATCGGCGCGCACTTCGGATGGCCGGCGCAGGACATCGCGGACATGCTGCAGGGCACCCGTGCGCTGTTCAACGCGGCGGCGACGCACGAGCCGGGCATCTACACCGGTGATGTCCGGCTCCTCGTGCACAGCGAGGAATCCCCCGTCTGGCCGACGATGGCGGCCGACATGCGCGCCTACTGGCAGGACATCTGCGTCGGCCGCCTGGACCTCGAGCAGATCCCCGGGAGCCACTTCACCTGCTGCGACCCGCTCACCCGTGGCCAGATCGACCTGCCCGAGGAGGAGCTGTGAAGGACGTCGACATCGCGGTGCTCGGCGGCTACGGAGCCGTCGGGGCCGCCGCCCTGCGGGCCGTCGCCGAGCGCCGGCCCGGCGCGACGGTGCGGATCGGGGGACGGGACGAGGCACGCGCGGCGGCGCTGCTCGACAGCCTCGGTCTCAAGGGGGAGGCCCGGCCGGTCGACCTGCACGACGGCCGCTCCCTCGCCGGCTTCTGCCACGGTGCCCGCCTGGTGCTCAACTGCGCCGGCCCGTCGTACCTGGTGGTGGACCGGGTGGCGTGGGCGGCCATGGCGTCCGGCGCCGACTACGTCGACCCGGGCGGGGACGAGCCGGCGTTCGAGGCCCTGCACCGGCCGGGCACGTACACCCGCACCGCCGTGCTCACCGCGGGCATGCAGCCGGGTCTCACCGGGCTGCTGCCCCGGCACCTGGCCCGGTCCATGACGGACCCGCGGGCGCTGACGGCGTATGTGGGGACCATGGACCGGCTCACCCCGGCCGGGGCGGCGGACTACCTGCTCAGCCTGGGCGGCTCCTACGGCGATGCGCAGGCCGCGATCCGCGGCGGCATCCGGGTGGAACGCGAGCTGGAGCCGCGCACCGGCATCGAGCTGCCCTACGCCGGCCGGCGGCTCGACGCCTATCCGTACCTCAGTTACGAGACCCGCGGCATGGCGGAGGAGACCGGGCTGGCCGAGGTCGACTGGTTCAACGTCTTCGAGGGCGGCGCACACATGATGAACTGCCTGAGCAGGCTCCAGGGAGCCATGCGCGGCGAGTCCGACGTGGCGGCGGCCGCCGCGGAGCTGACCCGGGCGGCGGCCCTGGACCTGTTCGGCAAGGAGCCCTTCCAGCTCATGCTCTTCGAGCTCACCGGCGGCCACCGGGGCCGGCCGGCCACCCGCAGCCTGGTGCTGCGCGCCCGTGACACCTACGCCCTGACCGGACTGACGAGCGCGCTGGCCGCGCTGGACGTGCTGGACGGCCGGATCGGGCCGGGAATCCACTTCGCCGCCTCCGCACTGGATTCCGCGGCCGTGGTCCGGGCCCTGCGCGAGACCCCCGAGGTCACGTCCCTGGAGGTCCTTGAGCGGCCGGTGCTGGGCCGCCTCGGAACGGAGGAGGGAGTGCTGTGACGGCCGGCGCCCGGTCCGCGGGCCGGTCCGGGTCCGGGGCGCCGCGGGTCGTGGTGGCCGGGACCGGCTTCGGGCGCGCCTACCTGGCCGCGTTCGAGCGGCGGGACTTCCCGTTCGAGCTCGCGGGCATCCTGGCGAACGGCAGCGCCCGCAGCAGGGCCTGCGCCGAGCACTACGCCGTGCCGTTGTGGACCGGCACCGGCCAGGTGCCCGACGACATCGACATGGCCTGCGTGGCCGTCGGCGGGCTGATGACCGGCGGCCGGGGGCCGGAGCTCGCGCAGGAGCTGATGCGGCGCGGCCTGCCCGTCCTGCAGGAACACCCGCTGCACCCGGACGAGCTGGTGGCGTGCCTGCGCACGGCCCGCACGCACGGGGCGGTGTTCCGGATGAACACCCACTACCCCCATGTCGAGCCCGTGCGGCGCTTCCTGGAGTGCGCCCGCGGGCTCGGCACCCGCCAGCGGCCCCTGTTCATCGACGTCACCTGCGCCTTCCAGGTCCTCTTCACGGTCTTCGACATCCTCGGCGAGGCCCTCGGCCCGATCCGGCCCCTCGGCATCCACGGAGTGATCGAGGAGCCGGCCGCCGGCGGCACACCGCCGCCGTACCGCAGCCTGAGCGGGCGGTTCGCGGGCGTGCCGCTGACCCTGCGGCTGCAGAACGAGCTGGTGGCCTCGGCCCCGGACAACTACAGCCACATGCTGCACCGGATCACCATCGGCTACGAGGGCGGGCATCTGACGCTGGTCAACACCCATGGGCCGGTGCAGTGGAGCATGCGCCCGCACATGCCCGACGACATGAAGGACCTGGTCCGGCTCGCCGACTCCACCGCCGCGCACCTGCGGGTGCCGAGCGTGCAGTGCATCGGCCCGGCGGAGGGCCCCTCCTACCGCGAGGTGCTCCGGGAGCTGTGGCCGCAGGCCACCGCGCGGGCGATGACCGCACTGTGGCAGGAGGCGGCGAACGGCGCCCCCTCCGACGCCCACGTGCAGCGTCACCTCGCCCTCACCCGGCTGGCCATGGCGGTCACCGAGGCCTGCGGGCCGGTGCGCATGCACCGGCCCGGCCCGCCGGAACTGATCAGCGCGGAGGAACTGACGGGCACGGCACCCGCCGGCCCGGGGGCGCGGGGCCCGCACCAGGACGGCAACCGGCAGCACAGATGAAGGCGGGGCGTCATGACGGTGGTTCTCAACGCCTGGCTGCGGGCTTTCTCCCCGCGTCCCGGCGCCGCCCTGCGGCTGGTGTTCCTTCCCCACGCCGGCGGCGCGGCCAGCTTCTACCGGCCGCTCGCCCGTGCCCTTCCCGGGCACATCGAGCCCGTGGCCGTGCAGTACCCGGGGCGTGAGGACCGCAGGGACGAGGAACCGTGCCCAGCCATGGAGGAGCTCGCCGACGCGCTCGCCGAGGCGCTGGGGGAGCTCTCCGGCAAGCCGCTCTGGCTGTTCGGGCACAGCATGGGCGCCTCCGTGGCCCACGAGGTGGCCCGCCGGCTCGCCGCCCGGGACGGACCGCGGCCCGGGCGTCTCATCGTCTCCGGGCGCCCCGGCCCGGCGCGCCAGCGTCCCGCCGGCAAGCACCTGGACGACGACCGCATGTGGGCCGACGTCTGCGGCATGGGCGGCACGGACGCCCGCCTGCTGGAGATGCCCGAACTCAGGGCCATGGTGCTGCCGACGATCCGCGCCGACTACCGGCTGATCGAGACCTACCGGGCCGGGCGGGGCACCGACCTGGACATCCCGGTCACCGCCTGCTTCGGCGACCGCGACCCCGAGGTCGGCCGGGAGGACGCCGAGGCGTGGCAGGCCGTCACCACCGGCCCGTTCGAGGTCCGGTGCTTCCCCGGCGGCCACTTCTATCTGCGCAACGACAGCGAACGCGCCGTCGTCGACTGGATCGCCGGACGCACCGCCGCGTGGGCCCCCCGGTGACCGCGGGCGGGCCCTGTCGGCACTCTTTCACGGCCGGCCGGCGCCCGCGCGCCAGCGGCTACGTTACCGGCATCGGACGCGGGAACGTGACCGGTCCGCTGCGCCCCCCGCTTCCCACACCCCTTTCGATCGAGGAGGACTGACGTGGCACTCGTCAACGCAGCCGGAAACCCCGTCAAGGGGACCGCGCTGGAGCAGCTGCGCGGCTCGATTCGCGGCGAGATCATCACCCCGAGCGATCCGACCTACGACGAGCGCAGGCTGATCTGGAACGGGTACTTCCAGAAGAGCCCGGGTGCGATCGTGCGGGTGGACGGCGCGTCGGACGTCATCAGGACCGTGAACTTCGCCCGTGAGAACGAGATCGAGCTGGCCGTCAAGGGCGGCGGGCACTGCTTCGCCGGCACGGGCACCACCGAGGGCGGCCTGCTGCTGGACACCTCCAACCTGCGCGGCATCCGGGTCGACCCCCGGCGCCGCCGCATGGTGGTGCAGCCGGGGCTGGTGCAGGGCGACGTGGACGCGGAGACACAGAGCTTCGGCCTGGCCGTCACCGGCTCGCAGGAGTCCTACATCGGGATCGGGGGTGTGACGCTCGGCGGCGGCCTGGGCTGGCTGGCCCGCTACCGGGGGCTGCTGGTCGACAACCTCGTCTCCGCCGATGTGGTGCTGGCCAACGGGGAACTGGTGCGGGCGAGCGAGGACGACGACGCCGACCTGTTCTGGGCGATCCGCGGCGGCGGGGGCAACTTCGGCATCGCCACCAGCTTCGAGTTCAAGCTCTACCCGCAGGGGCCCTGCGCGGCCGGAATCCTGGGCTTCCCCATCGGCCAGACGGTGGAGGTGACGCGCCGCATCGACGAATTCAACCAGTCCGCTCCCGATGCGCTGACCACGTCGTTCGCCTTCCTGGTCGCCCCGAACGGCGAGCCGGCCGTCGGCCTGGGCTTCTGCCACGCGGCGCCGGACGACACGGTGGACGGGCTGATCGACCAGATGCGCGGCCTCGGCACGAACCTGCTGCTGGACCACTGCGGGGTCATGCCGTACGTGGCGGTGCAGCGGCTGCTGGACGAGAACACCGTCGCGGGCCACCGGTACTACCCGCGCTCGTTCCTCCTGCCGTCGCTCAGGGCGGAGGCGATGCAGGTGCTGGCCGACGGCTTCCTCAGCACTCCCTCGGAGCGCAGCCTGGTCGGCGGTGCCCAGATGGGCGGAGCGATGCTGAAGGTCGGGCCGGAGGCGACGCCGTTCCCGCACCGTGACGGCTACCTGACGAGCATTCTCCCCTCCTGGACGGACCCGGCCATGGACGAGGAGGCCGTGGCGTGGACGGAGCGGGTCTACGCCGAACTGCTGCCGTACACCACCGAGGGCGTGTACGCGAACCATCTCGGCACCGACGCCGCCGAGCGGGTCGGCGAGGCGTACGGCAGGAACTACACCCGCCTGACGAAGCTGAAGGCGGTCTACGACCCGGACAATTTCTTCCACCGGAACGTGAACATCAAGCCCGCTCCCTGAACTGCGGCAGGCGCCCGGCGGTTCCGGGCCGCCTCCCGGAACCGCCGCTGCCGGACATCCGGTCGCGCGTCCGGCCGACGGGAACGAGGAGCGCGCAATTCCTTGTTCCCGCCCGGCCGGAGGCATTTCCCGGGCGGTGCGAAAGATTCCCGACATCAGTCCGGCCGGAGAAGGTGCGGCTTTCTACTGTGATGGCGTTTCCACCGTTTCTGAGGCGTTCCGCGGAAAGGGGTTTGACATGACTGGCTCCAGGACCGGCCGGAAGGTGGCCGTGGTCGGAGGAGGGGTGGCCGGGCCGACACTGGCGGTCGGACTCGCCCGCTCGGGATTCGACGTGACCCTCTACGAGGCCTATACCAGGCGGGTCCAGGACGTGGGCTCGTTCTTCAATCTGGCGCCGCTCGGGCGTGCCGTCCTGGAACAGCTGGGAATCGCGAACAAGGTGCTGGGGAGCGGAACGGTCTGCACGGGCATCAGCTTCCGCAACCACAAGGGCCGCTGGCTGGCCGACAACCCGGAGACCACCACCAACATCATGCGCGGCGAACTCAGCGCGGCCCTGCGGGAGGCGGCCGTGGCCGACGGTGTGGAGCTGAAGACCGAAAAGCGGCTGCAATCACTGGCCGAGCGGCCCGACGGCACCTGGGAGCTGTCCTTCGCCGACGGTTCGGCCGCCGAGGCCGACATCGTGGCAGGCTGCGACGGGGTGCATTCCGAGGTCCGCCGCCACCTGCTGCCGCAGGCCCCGCAGGCCGCCTACGCGGGGGTGGTGGGGTCCGGCGGCCTGTCGGAGGTCTCCGACCGCTTCACGGTGGACGGCCTGTTCCACATGACCTTCGGGCTTCGGGGCTTCTTCGGCTACCAGGTGATCAGCCCCGGGAAGATCCTGTGGTTCGAGAACCACCACGAGCAGGAGGAGCGGACGTTCGCCCAGCTGGCGCAGATCACCGACGCCGAGTGGGTGGGCGCCCTGGTCGAGCGGCACCGCCCCGACCCGGCGGTGATCGGTGAGATCATCAACGCCTCCGTGGGGCCGGTGTGGCGCTGGCCGGTGTACGAGGTGCCGGCCCTGGAACGCTGGCACCGGGGAACGGCCATGGTGATCGGGGACGCCGCGCACGCCATCCAGCCGCATCTGGGGGTGGGGGCGACGCTCGCCCTGGAGGACGCCTACGAGCTCACCGCCGCGATGCGGCGGGAGCCCGATGTGACCGCGGCCTTCACCGCCTTCCAGGCCGACCGCCGCGCCCGCGTGGCCGAGATGATGAAGCAGGCTCAGCGCATGGGCGCCGTGATGACGCCGCGGCACTGGTGGGAGCGGACCATGCGGGACCTGACCCTGCCGGTGGCGATCAAGAGGGGCATCAAGCGGAGTGCGCAGGGCTTCGGGTACCGGCTGCACCCGTGGCCGTCGGGCAGCCAGGCGGCGTGACCGGGAACCCCGGCCGGTTCAGCGCAGTTCGCCGGTGAGGATCCACAGGTGGCCGAACGGGTCACGGATGCGGCCCGAGCGCTTGCCGTAGGGGCGGTTCTCGATCGGCACGACGACCTCGGCGCCCCGGGCCGCCATGCTCTCCCCGACCGCGTCCGGGTCCTCGGCCTCGACCTCGACGAGGACGGCGGAACCTCCCAGGTCGCCGGGGGCCAGCCAGCCCCACTCGGAGACGGCCGGCGAGACCCTGAAGAAGGAGTCCCCGATGCGGTGGTCGACGACGCTGGGGCGGCCGTCCTCGATGGGCGGGGCGCGGAACACTTGCTCGGCGCCGAGCGCGTCCTGGTAGAACGCCGAAGCCTGGTCCGGGTCGGGCACGATCAGGCGGGGGAAAAGATGCATGGGCGTCATGCTAGTGGCGCGGCGTCACCCGGCCGCCGGAATGCCGCCGCTTCTGCCGCGTTTCTGTCAGCGTCCGCGCCGCGCCGCCCCGCCCCGGCGTGCCCGGCCGGCCCGCCCGGCCGGCGGCAGCGGGCGGGCTCCGTGCGATCCGCC
>NZ_WTLH01000166.1 GCF_011421595.1 Streptomyces sp. YIM 98790
GGCCGGCCGGCTGCGGGTGTGCAGCCGCCGGGGGCTGCACCACCGGCCCGCCGACGGCGGCCCCGCCGGCCGTCCCGCCCAGCGCGGCTCCGCGCTCCAGCCGCTCCAGCCTGCTCAGCAGCGCGCTCTCGTCCCCGTAGGCCGCCGGCAGCAGCACCCGGGCGCAGATCAGCTCCAGCTGGAGCCGCGGCGAGGTGGCGCCGCGCATCTCCGTCAGGCCCGCGTTGACGATGTCCGCAGCCCGGCTGAGCTGGGCCGGGCCCAGGGTCCGTGCCTGCCGCGCCATGCGCTCCAGCACGTCCTCGGGGGCGTCGATCAGCCGGCGCTCCGCCGCGTCCGGCACGGCGGCCAGAATCACCAGGTCGCGCAGGCGCTCCAGCAGATCGGCGACGAACCGCCGGGGGTCGTGCCCGCCCTCGATGACCCGGTCCACCACCTCGAAGGCGGCGGCGCCGTCCTGCTCGGCGAAGGCGTCCACCACGGCATCCAGCAGGGTGCCGTCCGTGTAGCCGAGCAGCGCCGTGGCCATGGCGTACGTCACGCCGTCCGCGCCCGCGCCGGCCAGCAGCTGGTCCATCACCGACATCGAATCCCGTACCGAGCCCGCGCCGGCCCGCACCACCAGCGGCAGCACCGTCTCCTCGACCGGGATGTTCTCCTGCCGGCACACCTGCGCGAGGTAGTCGCGCAGCGTGCCGGGCGGCACCAGCCGGAACGGATAGTGATGGGTGCGCGACCGGATGGTGCCGATCACCTTCTCCGGCTCGGTCGTGGCGAAGATGAACTTCAGATGCTCCGGGGGCTCCTCGACCACCTTCAGCAGGGCGTTGAACCCGGCCGGGGTGACCATGTGGGCCTCGTCCACGATGTAGATCTTGTAGCGGCTGGCCGCCGGGCCGAAGAACGCCTTCTCGCGCAGCTCACGGGCGTCGTCCACACCGCCGTGCGAGGCCGCGTCGATCTCGATGACATCGATCGAGCCGGGGCCGTTGCGCGCCAGGTCCAGGCACGAGCGGCACTCCCCGCAGGGCTCCGGCGTCGGGCCGTTCTCGCAGTTCAGGCAGCGTGCCAGAATCCGCGCGCTGGTGGTCTTCCCGCAGCCGCGCGGCCCGCTGAACAGGTACGCATGGTTGACCCGGTTGTTGCGCAGGGCCTGCTGCAACGGGTCGGTGACATGCTCCTGCCCGATGACCTCGGCGAAGGTCTCGGGACGATAGCGACGGTACAGCGCGAGGGACGACACAACTCCGACGATATCGGCCCCCGCCGACACCCGGCGCCGCCCGGGAACGACAGGGCCCCCCACGCACCCGCCAGAGCCGACCTACCCTTGCTGCCTTCCGGCCCTGGGGGAGTTCAGTCAGATAGCGCCGCATGAGGGGCTGGTCCCCAGCGTACCCGATCCCCCGGGCATCCCCGCATCCGGACAACCGGTTCGCGACCACCCCCCGGCGTCTTGTATTGTTTCCGGCGGAGGATTCGCCTAGAGGCCTAGGGCGCACGCTTGGAAAGCGTGTTGGGTTCACACCCTCACGAGTTCGAATCTCGTATCCTCCGCCACCGCTGACCAGCGGAAACGAAGGGTCCNTGACCAGCGGAAACGAAGGGTCCGACCGCCCCGCGGCCGGACCCTTCGCCGTCCCCTGGTCTCAGTCACCATGATCGGATCAGCACGGAACTGGCGGACAGGGCCTGCAGCACCTGCGCCCGGCACCACGAGCGCCGTGCTCATTTGCCAAGCCTGAGGGCACCGTCTGCACCAGCTCGTTGACACCCCTCCAACAGAGAGCAACAACCTCGCAGCTCTCCGTCACCGCCGAAGTGAGACAGAGCCGCTCCATTGACAAGCCCCAGCGCTGACGCTGAGCTGCTCAGCGTGGCCCACGGATTTGGCTGCCGCGGGATTCTGTGTCGAAGATCAGGCTGCTCGCTGTCGCTGCCAGCCGTCCCTGAACCGCGGACGGTACGCCGAGGCGGTTCCAGTGGAAGATGACGTGGTGGGCGAGTACGGCGCGATGGCCCCGGGTCAGGTCTCCGTCGTGTTGGTGTGCGCTGAGGCGTCGGCCGGCCTGCTGGAAGGCGGCGAACCACTCGGATGCGAAGCTCAGCGAGGTCGTGGCGGAGGCCGAGCTGGTGTCCGTGGTCATCAGGCGCTTCAGCGCCGGGGCGAGAGGCGGCAGGGGTTGGGGAGGTCGGCCGTCGCCGGCGGGGCGGAGTTCGGTGACCTTGGCCCAGACGTCACCCTGTTCGAACCATTCCTGTCCGGCTGCGCGTAGCAGGGTGCTGCACAGCAGGACGGACAGCTCGCGGCGGTTGTCGATGTGGCCGGGTGCGGTGAGCTGGGCGAGGTGGGCCAGGGTGTGGTTGCTGTCGTGGTGGAAGAGGTCGTGGGCGGTGTCCATGGCTTCGGGGCCGCCGAAGGCATGGAGTTCCGGTTCGTAGACGGTGGTCACCCAGCTGGTCAGAGAAGTGCTCTGTTCCATCCCGGTGAGCAGGGTGCGCATGTGCTCGTCCGCTTCGTCGGTGAGGTCATGCGACGCGGGGCGGTAGCGCAGGCGTAGTTCGTGGCCCTTGCGGATGAAGAACCAGGCGTCGATAAGGCCGGTTTTCTCGGCGTGTGCCATTCCGGGGCGGAGGTGGGTGACGGCTGCCGGTTCCACGTCGTGGTGGTGGGCGAAGGTGAGTACGCGCTGGTGCCAGTGGGGGTGTTGTTCCTCCGGCTGGTTCATCTGCGTCGCCCTTGGGTGGTCAGGTCAGCAGCAGGCACGCGTCCCAGCCGGAGGCGGGAGCGGTGGCGGTGGTGGCGGTGTGCTGGGCGAGCGCGTGTCCGGCGGCTCCCTGGAGAAGGCTCGGGTCGTCGGCGGCCGGCATGTGGTGGAGGAGCAGGGGCTGGAGACGGGGCAGGTGGGCGGCCAGGGCAGGAGTGGCGGCGTCGGCGGCCACTCGGTAGGCAGTCTGGAACAGGCCGGCGGCGCCGTGGCACAGGCCGCCGTCGGTGATCCGGCTGAGTTGTGCGGGGTCGGTCAGGCAGCTCAGGAGGGCGTGCTCGGCCATCTGCCGGCGGTCGGTGTCGCCCGTGGCCAAGGCGGCGAGCTGCTGGGCGCGGGCGATGCCGGGAGTGCCGTAGCACCACGAGGGGCGTAGCGGTCCCGGCTGGGCGGGCTGTTGGCGGTGGAGGTCGTCGGGGGTGACCCACTGGGGCCACCAGGGACCGGAGGGGTGGTCGCAGCGCCAGGTGTCGAGCCATGCGCAGATGCGGCTGATGGCGTCAGTGTGGGCGGGGACGGTTGTGCCGCGGTCTTTGGCCAGGGAGAGCAGGGTGAGAGGGCCGGCAATGCCGTGGGCCATGCCGAGGTTGCCGTGTCCGCCGGGGAAGGTGTGGGAGGTGCCGTGGACTGGGCCGTGGGGCACCCACCAGCCGGGCAGCCGGTCGGGGTCGCCAGCGAGGGGTTCGGTCAGGCGGACCAGGTAGGAGAGCACCGCCCGGGTGGTGTCACCGCCAGGTTCGCGGTTCAGGAGGTGCCTGCCCAGGCCGGTCAAGCCGTACAGCAGATCGTATTCGGCTGCCCGGGGCCGGTGGCCGCGGTCGATGCGGGCGTGGGCCGCGTCAAGGCGGCGGCGGGTGAGGTCGGTGATCTGGGCGTCGAGGAGGTCCAGGGTGCGGGCGTAGCGGTTGGTTCCGGCCGCCGCGGTGTGCAGGACGAAGGCGACGGCGGGTGCGCCGAGGAAGAGCGAGGCGTTGTCGCCGGTGTTGAGAGGGCGGCTGGTGGCTGTGGCGAGGGCCACGTGGGCGGCGTCCCAGGTGCCGGTGCCGTTGTGGGCGCGCTCGATGGCCAGCAGGGCGATGCCGATGGCGCCTCGGGAGAGCGACTGCGGCCAGGCGGTGTTCTCGGTGCTGGTGGCGTCGGTGGGGAGAGGGCTGGTCATGACTGGGCGCCTTCGTGCTGGACGGTCCAGGCGAGAGCCGCGGCTCGGGCCAGCCGGTGACAGGTGCGTTCGCATTCTTCGTCGATGCCGGCCATGCGGATGTGGTGCATGTGCAGCAGGGAGGCCAGCACGGTCTCCGGCGCGATGCCGCCGGCCTCGGTGAGGCGGGCACGGTAGGCGGACAGCGCGGTGCGTCTCTGCTCCCATCGGTGGCCGATCTGGTCGCCGCCGGGGAGGGAGTGGAGTGTGTCGTTCTTGGTGCGGGGGTCCGTGAGGAGCATGGTCTGCTGCCGGATGTGCCGGGCGATGGTCGGTGCGGGGCTCCGGCTGACGTTCTCGGTCAGCCAGCGGGCGGCGGCCGGGGTGCTGCCGGTGAAGGCGGTGGTGAGGTCGACCAGGCTGGCCGCGGTGAGCGCCTGCTGGTGGAAGGCGTCGGTGCCGGTGGTGTGGGTGGTGTGGGTGTGGGTGAGCTGGGCGATGACGGCCGCGGAGTCGGTGACGAAGACTCTCCCGGCGGCGTCCATGGCCGGGCCGGTGCCGTAGCGGCCGGTCTCGGGGCGGTAGGTGCTGAGGTCGAGGTCACGGGCCAGCCCTTGGCGGCGCAGGTCTGCCACCCAGGTACCAAGGCGCTGCACGGCAGGTCCCCAGTCGTCGGGGTGGCTGAGTAGTAAGCGGAGCCGCAGGTGGGGGTCTGGATCGCGGTAGGGCACGAACCACCATTCGGGCGGGCTGTCCCAGGTGGCGAGGAAGCCGGGCAGGTGGCGGGACAGGAGTTCGGGGTGGCGTTCCGGGTGTCCGTAGATCTTTGCGTAGAGCCAGGTGGAGTGGCCGGGCAGATGGCCGTGATCGCGGCGGAGGGCAGCAGGGGTGGCTCGGCGTGGGACGGTGGACGGGTCTGCCGGAGCGGTGGTTGTCATGGGGAGAACGAGCTCGTGTGCGCGTCCGTCGAGCCATTCGTAGGCGGTGGGGGCCGGGGCCTCCTGCAAAGTGGCCTGGCCGGTGGTCTCCAGGTGGGAGCGCAGCAGATGGAGATGGGAGGGCTCCTCCAGGTCGAGGAAGATCCGGCGGTCGTCGCTGCCGAGGAAGACGGTGTTCGGCAGGCGGAGGCGCTGCCGCAACCGGGCCATGCGCTCGGTCCAGTCCGGCCATGTGGCCTGGGCGCCGGGGAGGTTGGAGGCGTCGAGTCTCCAGCGGGCCGGGGACAGGATGGTGCGGCCGTAGCGGATGCGCGGTTGGAAGGGCAGTTGGCGGGCGGCTCCCCAGGAGAAGGGGGCCAGCACCGCGGCGGTGGCCCGTGGCAGTTCGCACAGGAACCGCGCCAGGGGGTGGGTGTAGGTGGTGGGCTCCACCGCGTTCAGGACGGCGGGTTCCACGGCACGGCCGGTGGTCCGGGAGACCAGGTACATGCGCTGGGGGTCCGCGCCGACGAGCAGGTCGTCCAGGGCCAGACCTGGGTTGCTGTCAGCGTGTTCGGCCAGGGAGATGACGGCGGGCAGGAGTTGCGGTGCGCGTGCGACGTTCTCGGTGCGGGTGCGTAGCGGAGGTGCGGAGAGCTGAGCGGGCAGGGCACCGGCCGCCAGCGTGGGCAACTGCGCGTAGGCGGCGTGGAAATGGTTGCGGTCCTCGTCTGCCAGCAGGTGCAGGAAGCGGCCGGTGATGGTGCCGACGCCGGTGGCGAGTCCGGCGACGACGAGTTCGAACTCACCGCGCTCCACAGCGTCCTGGTTGGGTGCGTGGAGACGGAAGCACAGCTCCAGGTGGGCGGGGAGCTGGGGATTGTCCTTGAGCGTCAGCTGGGCCAGGGCCTGATCGTCCAGTCTGATCTCTTCTGCGCCGTCCAGCGCCGCTTGTTGTGCCAGGGCTAGCAGGCCGGTGTCGCGATCAGTCAAGCGGGGGGCCGTCGGCCGGATCAGAGATGACCGGTAGCCGGCGGGAAGGCCCAGTCCGACGTCGGGGTCGACCAGGTCGCGGACGGGGACGAGGGCGCCGGGGCCGTAGTGCTCCAGGAACCGGACGTGGTAGTCCTGCCAGGCCGGAGCGCCGGACGGGAACGGGCTGAGTGCGGCCAGTGCCGCCACTGCCTTCTCGGACTCACGGGCGACCGTGTGCGGCAGCTCCAGGCGGCAGTCGAGAAGCAGGTCCACCGTGAGCGGCTGCTTCGCCACGTCGGTCAGGGCTTTCATGCGGTCGGCGGTGGCCGAGCGCAGGGTGCGGCGCATGGAGTCGGAGCCATGGTTGTGCCGGGACAGGCTTCGGTGGATCTCGCCGAGCGCGCGGAGCGTGGGCGCCACGGCCGGGATGGTTCCGGCCTCGGCTTTCTCCAGCTCATCAACGAGGTGGCCGAGGGGATCAGTGACCGTCATCGGCGTGTGCAGGGAGTTGATCAGTACGCGGCGGGTCACCAGTTCGGTGAGCAGCCGGTCGATCACCTCGTCGGGGATTTGTGGATATGCGGTGGCGAGTCTGGCGGCCAGGTCGGCAACCGTGATGGGCGCAGCGGCGGCAGCCAGGACGGTTTGGACCGCCCGGGTGTTCCGCAGACTCATCTCCGAGGCGGCGGGAGAGCCGGTTGCTGGGCGCGATGACCGCTGACAGGGCACGACCAGCCGGTCACCGCGTACGTAGCAGGTGGAGTCGGCCACCACCGGGAGGCGGCACAACAGCTCCGGGCACGTCTCCAGGCCGGTGATCACCTCGGCCAGCCACAGGGCATCGGCACCGGCTACCGGGCGGTGCCCCTCTCCCCAGTGCACACGGAGCGTGCTCCCGAGCCGCGCCGGAGCGATTCCGGCGAACAGCCCGAAGGGCGTTGCACGGTGCCGCATTCGCAGCAGGTAGCGCATCACGGAGACCACGGCCCGCCGGACCTGCCGCGGTTTGTCGATCTTCCCGGCGCAGACATCGCTGACGCGCCGTGCGAGGAGCGGACTGGCAACCTCGATGGCCTCCGCTACGCCCGGGAGCGCCCACACGTGCCGGAGCCAGTTCCGCCGCTGCTCCTGGATGGCGACACCGTCTCCGGTGAGGTCCGGCCACGGTGGGTCCGTGAACTTCTGCGGATGTGCGGTGGCCCGTATCAGGGCCGCGTCGATCGTTCGATACAACCTGACCCACCTCCGACTCGGGTGTGGGGTCCGGCGCCGGGTTCCTCCGGCGCCGGACCCCACAGCATGGTTCAGCCGCCGATACAGGTGCTGTTGCTGCACGCGCTCTGGCAGGTTGAGGTGCAGTTGTCGTCGGTGTCGTTGAGAAGAGCGGGAATGACCGGGGCCTTCTCGACAAAGGCGATGTCGAGTTCGAAGTCTTCCTCGGCGGCGCCGGTGTTCCCCCGTGCTGCTGCCATCGTGCCTCCCGGATGTCGGTGGTGGATGTGCCTGGGCAGCCCTGGTCGGCTCAGTCGTTGTGAGCGGGCCAGGAGACCGTGATGCGGCGGTGCTTCTTGATGACGACCAGCCCGTGGGGGAGCTGGGCGATGGGGGTGTCCGCCGGGTGCGCGTAGAAGGTGGGCCGGTCGTCGCGGTGCTCGCGGTCCCACGCCTGGATCTTCTCGACCAGCCGCTGAGCGGCCTTCTCCGCGTTCGGGCCGTGGCCGTAGGCACCGAACTCGTACAGGTCCTCCTCCCCGGGGACCGGACGCCCGGCCCGGTAGGCGAAGGAGTCGCCGTAGAGGAGGGTGGAGGTGCCCAGGGGGGAGGCGGAGGCGACCAGCCCGCGGTCACGCGCCGCGGCGGTGGCGGCCAGCAGTGCGTAGTCGGTGACCTCGGTGGCCAGCCACAGGTCCAGGTCGTCGAAGGGCACCGAACCGCCGATGGTCACCCCCGACCACGCCTGTGCCCGAGGCTGCTTCAGGGCCTCCCGGAGCTGCTCGACCTCGGCCTCCTGCTCGTCGTCCAGCCGCAGCCCGACCTCGGCACCCTTCTCGTCGTGCAGGACGGCGAGCTGCACCCGCATTTCGCCCGAGCCCTGCATGGGGACGAAGCCGCACAGCTCGTATCCGGTGCTGACCAGCACCTCGCCCTGTGCCTGGAAGGCGACCGACCGGGTCAGCCCGCGCACCCGCAGCGGGACGACGATCCGGCCGCCGTCGGCGAGTTGCCCGGTCCAGGCCGGCGGGATGTCCCAGGCCCCGACGGTGACGATGATCCGGTCGTAGGGGGCGTGCTTCGGCTCGCCGGCCTCGCCATCGGCGCACACCACGTTCACTCGCTCGTACCCGGCCCGGTCCAGCAGCCGGCGAGCGCGGTCGGTCACATCCGGGTCGATGTCGATGGTGGTGACTTCCCCTTCGGGACCGGCCATCTCGGCGATCAGAGCGGCGTAGTACCCTCCGGAACCGATTTCCAGCACCCGCATACCCGGGCGGATATCGGCCTGTTCCAGCATCATCGCCTGCACGCGGGCGGCCGAGACGGAGCTGACGGCGACACCGCGCTCGTCTCGCTTGGTGACCTCGGCCCGCTCGGCCGCGTACGCCTGCTCAGGGGTGACGCCCTCCGGCACGAACAGGTGCCGGGGCACCCGTCGGAAGGCCGCCGTGACCGCCTCGCTGCACACCGCGTTCAGCTTGCGCAACTCGCCGACCAGGGCCTCGCGCAGCTCTTCCATGGACTCTTCGGGGGAATTGTTCAGATTCATCGATCGGAGTGTAGTCACGCCATTACCCTCTGGTGGGTGCCTTGGGCGTCGACGGCAAGCAGGTCGGCCAAGCGCTGGTGGTCGAAGCGAGCGAGGACCATGTTGTGGTCGGAGAGGTCCTGCATGTCGATGACTTCGAGGTCGCGGAAGGCGGGCAGCAGCAGTGAGGACGCGCACAGCCAGTCGATGCGATTGGCGGGGCCATGCGTGTCGCTGGCGGGGATGGACGGGTGCACCGCCTCGGTGTTGCCGAGGTGGGCAACGTGCTGGGCGAGGTCGGTCAGTCCGGCGGTGCGGAAGGTGTCGTGGGGGTGGGTGTCCATGGCCCGGCTGCTGCCGGGGACGGGACGGCTGCGGTGGGCGCGGTGGGGTTCGTCCTCGATCTGGCCCAGATGCGGCAGTGGGCTTTCGCCGGGGGCGAGGCGATGGGGATAGCTGTTGGCATCCAGACCGATGACCATCGCCGACTTGCGGACGCTCTGCCCGTCCAGGACCCGGACCTTCTTGTCATGGAATGTGGTCAGCAGTTCGGCCTCGACGGCCCGGAGGGTTGGGGAGGCGTAGCTGAGGTGGGCGGCGACCGCGGTGAGCGGGATCGAGGCGGGGCCGGCGGCGTGCAGCTGGAGCGTGACTGCGGTCGGCTGGCACTTGAAGACGGGCGACGGGCTGGGCCATTCCCGCAGGACGGTGAACAGGCTGGTGTCGGCGAAGACGGCGGTGTAGGAGCCTTCGCTGAGCCAGCCTCGCAGGCCGAGTTCCTGCTCGGCCTCGTACATCCCTTCCTTGGCGTTCGCGTCGGCGTCGAACATCTCCTGGCGCAAGAGAAGGTGGGCTCCTGCGTCGCGGATGCGCCGGTGAGCCCGCATCCGTGCGGAGCGGTCACCTCGGCCGTTGAGTGCGAAGTTGAAGGTGGCCATGGTCAAGGTGTCCGGAACTAAGGCGTGACTGGTCACAGAGCTGATCTCCTGGCTTGCCCGGGGGCGGGTCGATCGACGGTGAGCTGGCTGCGATGGACGTAGGTGCAGGTCCGATCACGGCGGCTTGACCGCGATGCCGGCGTAGGCGGCACCGGTGTCCTGGTCGGGATCTTGGTCCAACGGGGGTGGCTGCCAACGTTGTGTGGGTACCAGCCCTGGCAGCAGCAGATCCCAGCCGGCGAAGAAGCGCGCGACTTCGGCGTGGTCACGCAGCCGGACGGGGATGCCGGAGCCGCTGTACGCACGTGCCATGGCGGCCATCTCGCGAGGACGGAAGTCGGTGGTGGGGTGCACGATGGCCAGCGCCGATCCGAGGGGTAGGGCGCTCTTGATGCGGTCGAGGTGGCCATGGACAGGCCCGTGCCGTGAGTCGGGCAGCAGGTGCAGCACACTGCCCAGCAGCACCGCCACCGGCCTGCTCAGGTCGATGATGGCGGTGACCTCCGGGGCGGCCAGCAGGCGATCTGGCTGGGTCAGGTCTGCGCGGCAGGCTGCGGTAACACCGGGCGGGGTGCAGCGCAGCAGGGCACGGGCGTGGACGACGGCTTGCAGACTGGTGTCGACGTAGACCACCCGTGCCTGTGGCAGGACCTGCTGGGCGATGTCGTGTGTGTTGGCGCCGGTGGGCGAGGGCAGGCCGCAGCCGATGTCCAGGAACTGGTGCAGCCCGCGTTCGGCGAGGTGACGCACGGCGGTCTCGATGTAGGCGCGGGCCTGGCGGGCGGCCTGCGCGGCGAAGGGCGCTGCTGTGGTGATGGCAGCGACCAGGCGGCGGTCCTCGGCGGTGTGGTCCCGGCCGCCGAGCAGCGCGTTCTGTATCCGCGGAGCCGAGGGCAGACGGAGCTCCTCACGGATGTCATCCCCGGCGGCTACCGGCAGCGGAGGCGCCGCGGTGTCCGTGGTGACGGTGGTGCGTTCGGGCGGCATGGGGAGGTGTCCTCCGGTCGGCGTTCGGCGTCAGGGCAAGGTGTCGGCGAGGACGCCGAGCGCGGTGCACAGCTCGACGGCGTCGGTGAACGGACGGGTGACGGCACCCGGTGAGCGGACCCAGCGCGGCCCGCGGAAGTCGCGCTCCCCGCACGGTCGGTGGGCGACAGGGAGAGTGAGGTACGCGCCCGTGCCCAGGTAGCGGGCGAAGATCGGCCACGGCTCGGCGCCGTAGCCGGGACGGATGAACCAGTACCAACAGTCCCGGTCAGCGGCGATGCAGCCGATCCGGGGATCCGAGGCATCGCCGTAGAGGAGGCGCAGCACCTGCTCGCCGTGGTGTTCGGCGGTGCGCACCGCGTCCCAGTCCCGGCCGGCGGGCAGGACCACCGGCTCATGCGCCGTCAGAGTCTCGGCGAACAGCGCGAACGCTTCCGGCGAAGGCGGCGCGCTCATCGCAGCACTCCTGGCTTTCCGGGGGTCCGGCCGCGCACCGGGGCCAGCAGGTGGCTGCCGATCCGTTCCTCCAAGTGCGGACCGAGCTCGGTGCCGAGCCTGGCGAGTTGCTCGCCGATGACTCCGGCCGCGCACTCGCGGTAGGTGAACGCGGCGAGGAAGGAGTTCGCGCCAGCGCGGGTGAGCAGCACCGAGCCGTCCTCGGCCAGCAGCACGCTGGTCGTGGGCGGGCCCGCCTGGCTCCGGACGATCAGCCGGTCGGACACCGAACCCAGCGCCGCACCGAGGGCTGCCAGGTCCCGAGCGTCGTCCGGCCCCATTCCGGCAAAGGCCAACGTCATGCCGTCGGCGGTGAACGCCAGTACGCCCCACACACCGCGCAGCGTGCCGACTCGGTCGTGCAGGAGCGCGGTGATCGCATCGTCGTCCATGACTTCCTGGTCCTCTTGCGGGGCGGGGCGGACACGAGCAGGGAGAGAAGGAAGGTGACCGTCAGGGGCACAGGAGCGGGTGCTGCCCGGGGGAACCGGTGCGGTGGGCAGCGCCACGGCGCGGATGTGCCCCTGACGGCCGTCTTGGGGGCGGGCCTGTCTCATCAGGACGGGGCGGGTGGAGGGCAGCCCGGTGCGCAGGCGCGGACCGGAATCGGGTACGGATGGCCGTAGATACGTGCGTCGGTGATCGTCCCGGCGTCCTGGCTGGAACCGTCCAGCAGCCGATGGCAGTACCGGCACGCCCGCCCGTACAGCACTGGCGAGGGCACCCGCCGTTCGTCCTGCTCCTGTGCGGCCATCAGCGCCGTCACCTGGTCCCCCCGCCAGCCCGGCCCGGCTGAAAGGGCCGACGCGGGGCCGACACCGCCGACCGGTCGGCAGCCCTGGCGGCCTCGACCCGGTCCAGCAGCGTGCGCACGCACCCGGTCAGCATCCGAAGCCGGCCCAGCGCGGCGGCACGCGAGGAACAGCGCATCGACCCGGTCGCCACGGCCAGCTCGACCAGCTCCGCCCAGCAGTGTTCGGCCACCCCCGTAGTTGCCGAGTCACGGAGCTGCCGGGCGAGCGGAAGCAGTACGGCGAGCTGGTCCTGGAGCGCCCGGGTATGGACGCCGACCTCCCGGGAGGAAGGTGTCAGTACCTGGAGCAGCCGCTCCGACGACGCCACGGCGTACCGCGCCCTCTCCGGCACGAAGGCCGCCGCGGCAACCGCTGCCGGCCTCTCCCCACGGACGACGCAGACCGGGTACGAAGAAGCAGCGCGAGCCCGTATGCCGAACGCGGCTCCGACCAGGGTCCTGCCGGTCATGGACAAGTGCTCCTCCGGTGGCCTCCGGCCAACGAGCACGGAACGTGTCCGTTGGCGCACGAACAGGTGGTGAGCCACCAGAATTCGCGGAACGGGTGTGACGCCACCAGCGACGTGGCAGTGACTTCTCCGGACTTCCTGCGCCATACCCAGGACATGTTTCCTGTGTCCGTGGGTTTGTGGCTGTCAGGGGCGCAGCATGGTCTTGGCGCCTCCGGCGTGGGTAGCAGTCGAGCACAGAGAGCCCAGGAGGGTTCCCATGGCGCAGCCGACCGTTTTCCAGCTGCTCGTGGACGAGCGGCGATGGCGAGACTACGACGTCTTCAGGCACCACTACGAGGAGGCCGCTGCCGAGCTGGCACAGCGAGAAGGGCCGCCGAACCTGCGCACGGCCACCATCGGCCGGCGCCAGTTCGTCCGCTGGCTGCGTGGCCAGCTTGAGGGCACGCCGCGGAACGACGCCAAGCGCATCCTGGAGCACCTGTTTGAGGGGTCTCGCGTTTTCCGGACAGGGATGTAACCGGGTTATTTCATGAGGCGAGTTGGAGGCGCTGGTGGTCGGCGTGCGCCTCGCGTGGAGGTCGATAGCCGATGGCCGAGTGAAGTCGTCTGTGATTGTACCAGTGTTCGATATATCGGGTGATGTCGCGACGGGCCGCCTCGCGGG
>NZ_WTLH01000167.1 GCF_011421595.1 Streptomyces sp. YIM 98790
GGGACCACCCCCGCAGGCGCGGGGAGCACCGCCGGTTCGTCAACGAACTCGCCGACGTGACGGGACCACCCCCGCAGGCGCGGGGAGCACAGTCGGGTGAGTAGTTGGCGTCCGCACGCACAGGGACCACCCCCGCAGGCGCGGGGAGCACAGGAGCCGACCAGCGTCTTTATTCCGCGGGAAGCCTGTTTTTACTCACTAGCAGAGATTCCGACATAAGGAGCGATCCTGGTATTACGGTCGAAAGGCTGAGCGGATTCTTCGACTCTACCGGTCTCCGACGCACCGCTGTTGAGCCGCCTTGCTCCATCCCTGGCATGGGCGTTCGGGATATGCGTCTCCCCGGTGGGTCTTCCGGCGATGGGGAGCCAGGGGATGGTCGTGGTTTTCGACGATGAAGCCCCTGTTCGGGCCGTGTGGCGCTCGCAGAGGTCAGTGCACCGAGTTCGACGAGCGCGTTGTCGGGAGTGCGTCGGCCTATGCTGACCCAACTGGTCGGTGAACTCATGGAACCGGCCTCTTCACCGAGTGCGGACTTGATCGCTCTGGGGGGGCGTTGTGGACTGCGATTGTCGGACGAGCGAGGGGGCGCCGGGCCCGGGCGAGGGCGAGGGCGAGGGCGGCGCAATTTAGCGGCTCTGTCCCGTAGTCGGTGGTGACGGTGGGTTCTTGTCCTCGGAGCAGGATGCGGTGGCGGAGGAGGTCGAATCCGGTTCGGCCGTGCATCTGCCGCATGATCTTCTTGGTGCGGGTGTTGACGCCTTCGGTCGGCCGTTGCTCCACGGAAGGGGTCAGGCCGACGTTCACCGTGGTGCGGTGAGTTCGAGGCCGTTGCAGAAGCTGTGCAGGTGGAGAAGGTCGCAGGCGCGGGCCGTGGTGATCCACTGGGTGAGCTTGTTGTCGTTTGGCCTGGTCCGGGGCCGGGAGCGTGGCGAACTCGCCGGTGAGTCGGGTGAGTGTGGTCATCTCTGGGCAGGCCGCGGCGAGGAGCGAGCAGGGCGGTGTCCTTGGTCCACAGGTGTCGGGGTGGGTGAGCAGGAGCCGGGCGACGCGGCGGGGGGTTGTCAGCGTTACAGGTGGAGGGGTCTGGTGGTGGCGAAGGGCCATGGGGTGCGGGAGGCGGTTTCGAAGGCTGCGGGGCCCTGTGGGAGGTGGGTGAGGACGCCGAGGAGGAGTTTGTGGGAGACGGCCAGGAGGGGGCCTTGCTGCCGGGCGGCGAGATCGTGCAGGTAGGCGACGCACCGGGTGGCGCGGGAGTGGAGGGCGCTGAGGGATTCGCCGTCCTCGCAGGCCAGGTCGGGGGAGGTGGTGCGGAGGGTCCGCCAGGCGCGGTAGGCCGGAGGGTAGGTGTCCGGGGTGCGGTTCAGGACGCAGGTGGGCGCCCGCCATTCGGCGAGGAGATCGCTGGCGTCCAGGAGGGTCAGGCCGGTCAGGTCGCGGAGGACTTCGGCGGTCTGGCGGGCTCGCGGCAGTGGGCTGGTGATGATGCCGGTGATGCCGGCGGGGAGGGGAAGGGCGCTGATGAGGTGCTGGCGGCCCTCCGGGGTGAGAGGGGCGTCGGACGGGGCGTGGAGGCCGGGGCGGTGGCCGTCGTAGGCGCCGTGGCGCATGAGCCAGATGTCAGGCAAGGATCCAGCCTCCGTCCACCCGGAGGGTCTGGCCGGTGATGAATCCGGCGTGGTCGGTGGAGAGGAAGACGACGGCTGCGGCGATGTCGTCGGCTGTGCCGCGGCGCTTGATGCACTGGCGGGCGAGTTGGCGGGCGGTCATGGCGGCGGGGTCGTCCACCACGGTGGCCTCGGCGGGGACGTGGATGGAGCCGGGGGCCACGCAGTTGGCGGTGATGCCGGCGGGCCCGAGTTCCCGGGCCAGGGCTCTGGTGAGCCCTTCCAGCCCGGCCTTGGCGGCGATGTAGCCGACGAGGTCATGGCGGCCGGCTGTCGCGAGAACCGAGCCGATGGTGATGACGCGGCCGTTCCTTCGGCTGATCATGTCCGGGGTCACGGCCTGGGCGAGCAGGTAGTGGCTGGTGAGGTTGATGTTCAGCGCCTCGTGCCACTCTGCGGTGGACATGTCGGTCCAGGCAGTGCGGGGGTAGGCGCCGGCGTTGCTGATGAGGATGTCGAGGGGGCCGAGCCGTTCGGCGGCCTGCTGATGGAGGACCCGGACGGCGGCCGAGTCGCGGAGGTCGGCTTCGAGGGGTACGGCGGTGCCGCCGTGGGCCGTGATTTGTTGGGCAAGGGCTTCGGCGGCCCGGTGCTCGTGAAGGTGGGCGAGCGCCACGGCCGCGCCCTCGGCGGCGAGGTGCCGGCTGATCGCGATGCCGATGCCGCCTGTGGCTCCGGTGACCAGTGCCGTGCGACCGTTCAGGGAGCCGGGCATGGGGCCTCCGAGGTGAGGAAGAAGGACGCGGGGTCGAAGCCGGGGTCCATCACCTCCGCGAGCCGGGCGAAGAGCAGCATCCGGTCACGGGGCGCGAGGAGGGTGACGTCGTGGACGGCCAGGATGCGCATCGCGACGTAGGGACGCAGCAGTTTCCCCAGAGGTACCCCTGGCCAGAGGTGAGTGGCGATGGGCTGGACGAGCTGGTGCCAGTAGACCGTGGCGGCCAGGCGCCGGGGAGCGGAGAGCCGGGGCCGGTAGCTGATGCGGAGAGCGCGGTCGGCGGTGTCGATGGAGGTGTGGCGGAGTTCGGGAGTGTTGGCCACGATGTGGGCGAAGGTCGCGGGGTGGTCGGCGAAAGCGGCGGGGTTGTAGGTGGGGACGATCCAGCCGCCGAGCGCCGTGGTGTACCAGAGGAAGTTGGCGAACTCTCCGAGGATGCTGTTGGCGCCCGCGGTGTCGAAATCGAGCCAGGCGAGTGGATGGGCCAGGTTGAGATCGGTGGGGTCGCCCTGGGTGAGGGCAGCCCATACCGGTTCGCCGCTGCCGAAGTGCTGTGTGAGCGAGGCGAGTGTCGCGTCCCAGTCCAGGCGAACGTGATGTTCGTTGATGTGGAGGGTGTAGTCCCGGAGGTGGGACAGGGGCAGGTCGGTTGTTCCATCGGTGAGGACCGGGGCGGCGGTTGCGTAGTACTGGTCAAGACGTCCGCCGGGCGCCGCCCGGTCCCAGTACAGCTTGCGGACGATGGTGCGTGGATCGGCTCGGTGGGCGGTTCGCCGGATGACCGCGCGGTAGTGGGCAGTGAGGTCGTCAAGGTAGGTCCGCAGTTCCCGGCTCGGCTGTTCGGTGTTGAGCAGGTCGAGGAGGAGGCCGTGGCCGGGGCCGATGGGGAGCCGTTCGTAGAGGAGGAGGCGGCCTCCGGGGACGCGAAGTCGGGCGTGGAGCTCGGGGACTCGGTAGTGGCCTGCCAGGAGGTGGTGGCCGGCGATCTCGGCGCGCGCCTCGGCATGGTTCCGCGTGTACTTCAGGAGCAGGGGACGCCCGGTGACGGTGGCCGGGAGCAGCAGGTTGCGCGTGAACCGGCGTGGCGGGCCGAGGCTCCAGCGACCCTGGGACGAATGGCGGGTCACCGGGTTGCCTCGCGCAGAAGCGGGAGGCAGATTCGGGCCAGGTCGTCCGGTGTGATGGAGCCGAGTCCGGTGCTGTAGTCCGGGCCGAGGACATCCCGCACGGGGCACAGGTCGCCCTGGTGCATGGCGTCGGCGAACGGGGTGGCGACCGAGTGGTGGTGCGGGTGTCCGGTGCGCCACTTGCTGTGGCTGTGCCGGGCGTGCAGGCCGATCACCGTAGGGCCCCCGCCGTCGGCGCGGCGGGCGAGAGCGGCCAGGTGCGTCAGGCCGGTGTCGTTGCCGAGTACGAGGTCGCAGTGCGGGAAGAGGTCGGCCAGTTCTGCGGCGGGGACGCCGTCCAGACGCAGGTGCTGGACCGGGCTGTTCGCGTCCGCCGCCGTGATGCGCAGGCCGCCTGCCTTCCGTCCGCCGACGATCAGCAGCCGGACCGGGCGCCCGAGGGCTTCGGCGATGATGCGGGCGACCTCGGCGAAACGCAGCGCGGTGTAGTCCTTGAGCTCCGGCCAGCTCGTCGCCGTGATCGCGGCGAGCGTGGTGCCGCGGAACCATCCGGCTGCCCGGAGCCTGTGCACCAGGCGGCTGGGACGGGCGGTCAGGAGGGGAGCGAAGGGCGCAGTGGCCGGGAGACGGAGGCCGAGGCGGCGTTCGAGCGCCAGGTAGTAACGGTCGGGCAGGGCGGAGTAGGCGGTGCCGTCGCTGGACCAGCAGGGCGGTGCAGCGGGGTCGCAGACCAGGCTGAGGTCGGGACGGGTGCCGTGCGCCTCTGCGGCCGGCCGGTCGCCGATGAGGAGGCGCGGGCCCGCCCCTGACGGTGCTCCGGCGGTCAGCAGGCCGGAACGGGCGATCAGGCCGGCGTAGGGTCCGCCGGCCTGGATGGAGAGAGGGCGGGCGTCGACGCCGGGGGTCAGTCGCAGCCGGTCAACGACGGCTCGTACGGCGGACAGGGCGAGCAGGCTGTCACCCAGCTTCCCGAGAAAGGCGATCTCGATGTCGGTGCACCGCGCCAGGCGCGTGGCCAGTTCCGCGGAGACTGCCACCGGCAGGGAGGCGCCGACGGGGATCGTCCCGCGGTCGTATCCGAGGGGGGTGGTGTGCACGTCGGCGGCGGATGCCGTCCGGGTGCCGGGGCGGAACCGGATGTCGGTGAGCGTCCGGGGCGTCACGTCGCCGCTCCGATACGGGTGAGCGTGACCAGGGGGATGCCGTGGTCGGCGAGCATGGTGCGTCCGCCGCGGGCGGCGTCCTCGACCAGGCAGGCGGCGCCGAGCGGTTCCGCGCCGGCCTCCCGGAGCCGGAGGGCGAGATTCGTCAGGGTGTGCCCGGTGGTGATCTCGTCGTCCACCAGCACGATCCGCTGGCCGGCCGCGATGCCGTAGGCGAAAACGTCGGTGCGGGTGGCGTGCGGCTCGGTGAAGCGGACCTCTCCGGCGAGCGGCAAGTGCAGCTTCCAGGCGATCTTGTAGGGAAGCGCCGAGGCGGCGGCGAGGGAGACCGTCGGCAGGATGCCGCCGGCGTCCAGCCCCAGCAGGAAATCGGCGGACTGCTCGACATCGGGCACCTTGGCGCGAAGCCGCTGCCAGAGCCGGTCCCCGGCCGCGGTCAGGGCCTGGGGGCGGACCGGGGTTTCCAGGCCGTCGAGAGAGTGGACGATCCGCTCGCGACGGCTGGCGGGCCCCACGCTCAGCCGTTCGACGACGCGGGCGTTGAACGGCGGGGTGAGCACGTTTTCGGGCATGGCGAAGCTCCCGTCGGTGAGTGAGATGGGGGAGGGAGAAGATGCGGAGTGGCTGGTGCCGTCAGGCCGCGACCGAGTGGGCGTACCAGGCGAGCAGCCGATCGGCCGCCGCCACGACCGGGAGCAGGAGCTGCTGCGGCCGGCCCTCGCGCCAGGCGTCGGCGATCTCGGCGAGCGCGGGCACGGGCACGGCGAGCGGCGGCAGACCCGGGAGACCGGCCGCTTCCCGGAGGATCGCATCCGGTCCGGACTGCTGCGAGCCGTGCTCGCGCAGCAGCAGGCGGCAGGCCAGGACCAGGTGCTTGTAGAGCTGGCGGAGACTCTCGGGGCGGGCGTCGGCGCGCAGGCGGCGAAGAGTGAGGATCACCAGCGGCAGTTCCTGGACGGCGGCGAGGTCCAGATCTGCGCGGCTGACGGCGGGCAGCTCCAGGCCGGGGACGGCGTGCAGGACGGGCTTGCCCAGATGGAGCTGGTGCAGGGCGAAGACCAGCCGGGGAGTCAGGCGCCGGGCGGTCAGTTCGGCTCCGGTCGTCAGGGTGAGCCCGACGGATGCGGCCCCGGCCAGTGCGCCCCGGTACCGGCCGACGGCTTCGGCAACGGCCTCGGCCGCCTTGGCCTCCGCGACGACCAGCAGGTCGAGGTCCGACCACCCGGCGATCCAGTTGCCTTCCACGGCGCTTCCGGTGAGGGCGGCCAGATGTACGGAGGGGCGGAGGGAGCGCAGCGTGTCGGTGAGGTCGGCGGTTGCCGACGCCACCGCTGCGGGCAGGCCCAGGCCGTAGGGGGTGGCGCTTCTCAGCTCAACGGCCGTGCCCGGTTCGGCGATGCGGCGGAGCCGGGCCCGCAGGGCGAGCACGCTGCCGGAGTTGTCGATCACGTGATCGGCCAGCGCGGCCACCCGGTGGGCACCCCGGCTCATCTTGACCTCGTCCTTGGCGGCCACCGCCTGCGGCTGGGTTCCCGATCGGTGGACCCGCGCCTGGAACGGGGCGTCGAGATACACGATCCGGAGCCGGTCTCCCAGCAGACTTTTCAGTTCGGCGATCGAGGCGTCGTCGTGCACGGATTCGATGGTGAACAGCTTCTGGGAGACGTGTCCTTCCGCGTACCGGTTCAGCTCCTCCAGCAGCAGTTCGGCCTGGCGGCGCGCGGACAGCGCGTAGGGGTCGGCCAGCCCGTTGCGGTGCGCGGCCTGCCGGAGCAGGTAGCCGATCTTGAACCGCTGGGCTCCGCACACGCGCTGGACGAACTCGGCGCTGGTGCTTTTTCCGCTCTCGCTCAGCCCGCCGAAGGCCAGTACCCGTCCCAGGCGAGGACTGGGGGCCACCCCGACAGCGGTTTCCTCGTCGCCGCCGTAGAACTTGTGACGCGCCGGAGAGGGCAGGCGGGTCCGGCCGCTCCGTACGTCCTCCACCAGGGCGTCGAGCGCCGCGCACAGCTCGGTGCGCTGGCGGCGCAGGGCGGGGGTGCGGCGCCGCGCCAGGTCGTCGTGGCCCTCCGCACGCTCGCTGTGCCAGATGCGAAGGGTCAGGACCGAGAGCCGGTCCAGCACCGAGGCCAGGGTTTCGGTGTGGGGAGGTACCTCCGGCCCGGCCTCTGGGGCCAGGGCAGCGAGGGCCTCGTCGGCCTGCTCGGCCAGGGTGTTGCGCTCGGCGTTGAGCTGGTCGATCTCCCGTTTGAGGTCGGCGACTCGCTCGGCGGTGAGATGCGGATCGCGGACCCGGTCCTCGGCATCCCACAGCCGGCCGTTGACCGTGTGCAGGCGGGTGACGGCGTCGTCCAGCCGCCGCCGGTCCTTGCCGCCGAGGTTCGTCGTGGCCAGGGCGAGGCCCGGGGGGAGAACCAGTGGAGGGGCGTGTTCATGCGGTGTCATGAAGGATCTCCTTCGGCCGGCACGGAGACCGGCAGCGCGTGCGGGAGCTGTCGGACCAGCTCGTCGTGGATTTCCTCGACGGAGCGGTCCTCGCAGACAACAATTGCGTGATAGGTGCCGAGTTCGGCCTGACGGACCAGGGTTTGGTGCAGAAGCCGCTGGTAGGCGGGGTACGAGCCGGTCCATGGACGGCCTTCGCGGGCACTGGTGAGGGCGTAGGCGATGTCCGGGTCCATGGAGGGAAGCAGGAGCAATGCGGTCTCGGGCGGCGAGGCCGCGGCAGCCAGTCCGGTGACACGCTTCAGGGCGGCGGAGACGTCCAGGCTCTCCTTGAGCGCGCAGGTGGCGGCGGAGACGGCCAGCAGCATGGGCAGCCCCCGGTCAAGCAGCCCGACGCGCCCCTGTTCCCTGGCCGCCGCGCGGTTGGTGTGGCCGGCCAGCAGCATGCCGGTCAGCTCCTTCGTGGTGGAGGTCTCGAACCACCACCTGGCGTAGCCGGGGCCTGCCACCCGTTCCCACCGCTCGGGGTCGTGCTCATGCACGGCGCCCAGCGGTTGCAGGAGGGGCGATCTCCGTGCCAGCCGCCGGAGTTGCGTGGTCTTGCCGACGTTGTCCGGACCGTTGAGGCTGATGAACTCCGGGACGTCCGGCACGGCGTTCAGTCCTTGCGGACCGGCGTGTCCAGCACGGAGAGGATGGCGTCGGTGTTCGTCGCCATGAACTCCGCCAGCTCCGGGGGCATCAGCGCCAGGCCCCGGATGGACTCCGCGGTGAACGGCACCCGCACCACCTCGTACCCGCCGCGCTCCGGCTTGGAGAACTCCGTGCCCGTCCGGGCGGACAGGTCCATCCGCTCCAGCCGGGCGGCGAAGATGTGCTGCACCCCCAGCCCGTGCTCCAGTTCGTCGGTGATCAGGTGGACCAGCTCCGCCCGTCCGAGGGTGCCGCCGAGTTCCTCGAAGACCTCCCGGCGCAGAGCGGCCTCGATGGTGGGGTCGTCGTCCTCCACTCCTCCGCCGACGGTCACCCAGTAGGGTTCGCGGCCCGGACGGGTGCGCTTGATCAGCACCAGGTCGTCGCCGTCGAGCAGGATCGCGCGGGCGCTGCGCTTCACGATGGGTGCCATCGGAACTCTCCCTGTCTGCACGGATACACGAAAGCCGGTCGATCCTCACTCATCGTGAGGGCATCACGTCCGGCTGTGGTCATCCAGCATGGGCCACCGGCCAGGGCGTCCACGATGTCCGGCCGCTGCACTTTCGCCGTACCACTGCCGAACACGCCCGGCTACGCTGGGTCGTTCACCGTGGGGCGGGGCAGGGAACCGATGATGGTGACGGTGCAGCGATGGACAGGGCGGGAATCCCGGCTGCTGCGCGCGGCGCTCCGAATGAGCGTCCGTGACTTCGCGGCGCATCTTGGGATCAGTGACCGGGCGGTCTCCAAGTGGGAGGCGGGCGGGGAGGACTACGTGCCCCGACCCGATTCCCAGGCTGTGCTCGACACCGCACTGGCCAGGTCACCGGCCGAGGTACAGGCACGCTTCGACGCCGCGCTGGGTACCGCGAACTCTTCCACGGCCGAGGCCGGGGCGTCAGAGATCCGAATCGACTCGCACAAGTTCCTTCCGGGTCTTCATCGGCGCCGAACGAGCGGCATCCCTGCTCGGCGAAGCCGAAGTCCAGCCGTCCGGCTCCTGGCTGGAGACGGGCTCCCTTCGCATCGCCCATCCGGACGCCTCCGCGTGCACGCTGCACATCGCGCCCTGCGGAACAGCCCTGTTCCACATCGTCCAGCCGCGTCGGCCGGCCTCGATCACCGACCTCGCCCTCTGGCGCTACCGAAGCTACGCGGCAGACCTGACCTGGGCGGCCCGGATGACCCGGGACCTGCTGGGCGGCCGTGGGCGGCAACCTGCCGCCGAATATGTACTCTCCCTGTACTGGCTGCACGCGGGCCCCTGGACGGAACCCGAACTGCACACCGCGCTGCGCCTGCTGTCCACGCCTTCGGTGCTGGTGGACCGGACCGTCCCCGAGGATGTCCAGGCGCTGGAGGGCCCGGTGGAGCAGGCGTTGTTCACCTCCGGCTTCGATCATCCGGATGTGGTGTCCTTCGGCGTCCGGGGTGTCTCCGCCGGGTACGCGGGCTGGTCCGGTGTCGCCTATCACGCGCTTTCCCCCGAACGTGCCCTCGGAGTCGAGGAGATCGTCGCCTGCGAGCTGACCGTACAAAGCCTGTGGTGCTACTCCCGGCAGATCCAGCAGCTCATCGAGAACGGCGAAGACCCCTCCATGCCCCAGCAGTACGGCTGGCGGTTCCTGCGCGCGGCGTACTCTCGGCTGACGACAGCGCGTCCTCGGGAGACGGCGCAGCACTGCCTGATGCGGGAGGCCGTGGTGAAGACCAGCGGGCTCGCGGGACGCCTGCGCGCAGCCCAGGAAGCGCTCCGCGAGAGCATCGGCTGACGGCAGGAGGCGGAAAAGGGTGTCCGGAGTCGCGAAGGACAGGGCAGTGCTCGTCGTGGTGGACGTGCAGAACGGCTTCATCAACCACCGCAGCAAGCACATTGTCCCGGCCGTCGTCCGCCTGGCCGAGCAGTGGCAGGCGCACGGACTGCCCGTCGTCCTCACCCGCTACCACAACCACCCCGGCAGTCCTTTCGAGCGGTTCTTCTCCTGGACCCGCCTCCAGCACCCACCCGAGACCGACCTCGTCCCCGAACTCGCCCCTGTCGCCGCCCGCGCCCGCGCGGTGACCGACAAGTCCGGTTACTCGTGCTTCACCCCCGAGACGGACGCGCTGATCACCGGCGAAGGCTGGACGGACCTGGTTTTCTGCGGCATCGCCACGGAAAGCTGCGTGCTGAAGTCCGCTGCCGACGCCTTCGAACGGGGCCTGGCCCCCTGGGTCGTCACCGACGCCTGCGCGAGTGACGCCGGTCCCGCCGTACATGACGCGGGCCTGCTCGTCGCCCGCCGCCTGATCGGCCCTGGCCAGCTCATCACCGCCCGCACCGCACTCATCGCCGCTGCCGGAAGGACCTCGCCGTGACGCCCCCGCCCCTGCTTCCTCCCGCCACCGACCTGCTGATCGTCGGTGGCGGCCCGGCCGGCTGCGCCGCCGCCCTGACCGCCGCCGGTGTCGGCATGCGCTCCCTGCTCCTGGAACAGGACGACCGGCTGTGCGGGAAGCTGTGGCAGATCCCGGCCCTGGACAACGTCCTCGGCGGCCACCGCACCGGCCCGGATCTGGCCGCCGCCATCACCGCCGACCTCGCCCGCAGCCCGCTGTGCACCGTCGCCACCGGGGCCCGCGTCACCTCCCTCACCCCGCACGACACCCACATCACCGTCACCACCCACACCGGCACCGAACACCACGCTCCCCACGCCGTCCTGGCCACCGGCGTCGGCCCCCTCACCCTCACCGACACCGACTGGATCACCGCACCCGACGACCTCCACCTCTCTCCCCTGTGGGACGCCGACCCCGCCACTGTCACCGACCGCACCGTGCTCGTCCTGGGCGCCGACCGCCCCCTGGGCACCTTCCTGCGCGCCCACCCCGACCTGAAAACCACCCTCCTCGTCCCCCACCCGCCCACCGACGCCTACAAAGCGGAAGAAGCAGCGGACGATCCCCGCGTCACCCTCCTCCCCACCCACCGCATCACCGTGGCGCTGGGCGCGGAAGGAGAGATCCGCGCGGAACTGGAGACCACCGACGGCACCCGCCGCACCCTCACCGCCGACGCCGCCTTCACCAACCTCGGTAACGCCGCCACCGTCCCGCCCGGCGGAGCCGTGCGCGATGCCACCGGGTACTGCCCGCCCGGCGAACAGCACCCCCGCCTGCTCACCGCCGGTGACGTGCGCTCCGCCCGCTACCAGCGCATCATGACCGCCATCGGCTCCGGCACCGAAGCCGCCCTGCGGGCCTACTACACCACCCGCAACCTGGCCACCTGACCGTGTACCGGCACGCACCCGTGCCGGCATCCCTGGAGGAGCGGACATGACGCAGCAGCACACCGCAGAGGAGCAACCGGCTGTTGCCGCCGCCGTCATCGTTCACGAAGGGCGGGTCCTCTTGGTGCGGAGGCGTGTCAGCGAGGGCAACCTCTCATGGCAGTTCCCGGCTGGGAAAGTGGAGCCCGGCGAGACCCGCGAGGACGCGGCCGTACGGGAGACCGGAGAAGAGACCGGCCTCCACGTCTCCGCGGTCAAGCTGCTCGGCGAACGCGTCCACCCGGCAACCGGCAGGCGCATCTCCTATACCGCCTGCGAAGTAATCAGCGGCACCGCCCACGTCGCCGCCGCTGAAGAAGTCGCCGAAGTCGCATGGGTGTCCCTCGCCGACATCCCCCAGTACGTGCCTTATGGCCTGTACGACCCGGTGCAGCACCATCTGGACGCCACCCTCGCCGGCTGACTGGTACGCACCTCCCTCGATTGCGCGAATGCGTGGAGATGGGCACGTGGAGGGCACGGGGGTGGGGGAGGGGTCTGGGCAACAAACAACCCCCAGGTCGGTGACCTGGGGTTTGGGTGAGAGCGGGCGACGAGAATCGAACTCGCGCTCTGAGCTTGGGAATCACCGGCTCTCCAATGCGCAAACCGCCCCTGACCTGTGCAAACGGTCTCCCGGCGACACCCCGGTGAAGCCCCGATTGCACCGCTGTTGACCAGTGCTGACCGCTCTGGAGGGCACGGATGGGGCACGGCGCAGCGTCTCACGACGAATCCAAGGCGCCATGATCGTCGAGGCCTGTGGCCTCCAATCGATCCTTTCCAGACCGGTGTGTCTGCGGCCAGCCGAATGGCCGCAGACACCGGCACAGGAGCCGCCGTGCTGCATCTGGCAGGAGTGGGGACCATCCGCGCAGGCGCGGGGAGCACGCGACAACTACGCGAGCTTGACGGCCAATCAGGGGACCACCCCCGCAGGCGCGGGGAGCACATCCCCCGGGCCGGTCGGACGGCGCCGGGGGCGGGACCACCCCCGCAGGCGCGGGGAGCACTTCGGCGCGATGCTGATGCTGGTCGCCGGGGTGGGACCACCCCCGCAGGCGCGGGGAGCACAGCGGCAGCCTGGCATCCGTGCTGGCGCCAAAAGGACCACCCCCGCAGGCGCGGGGAGCACACCGGAGCACTCAGCATCGCCAACCGCACGGTGGGACCACCCCCGCAGGCGCGGGGAGCACGGCGTGCACGGTCCAGTTGTCGGGCCGGTTCCGGGACCACCCCCGCAGGCGCGGGGAGCACATTTCCACTCCGGGGACTTCGCGGATTTCTCCGGGGACCACCCCCGCAGGCGCGGGGAGCACTCAGCCCTCCGGCGCCGAGGCACGGTCAGCCCGGGACCACCCCCGCAGGCGCGGGGAGCACCAGTACGGGCCCGAAGGGGCGGCCGCCATGTGGGGACCACCCCCGCAGGCGCGGGGAGCACGCGCGACGTGGTCCTGGACGACGTCCTGACCATGGGACCACCCCCGCAGGCGCGGGGAGCACAAGAACGACATCCTCGGCGGCCTGGTCATCCGAGGACCACCCCCGCAGGCGCGGGGAGCACGCACTTAAATCCGGCAGCCAGGCCATGCAGGAGGGACCACCCCCGCAGGCGCGGGGAGCACTTCAAACGAGCCGCCATGAACCTGGGAGATCAGGGACCACCCCCGCAGGCGCGGGGAGCACCGCC
>NZ_WTLH01000168.1 GCF_011421595.1 Streptomyces sp. YIM 98790
CCGGTTCCGGTGGCCTTGGCCGTGCCGCTCGGGCGGGGGCGGCGGGGCCGCCGTCGGCGCGCCGGTCACAGCGCGGCCTCCAGCCGCGGCCAGCCGGCTTCGCGGACGAAGCCGTCCGGGGACCAGCGGGCGGCCGGGAGGGTGGTCACCAGCCCGTCGGGCGTCCGCTCCAGCACCCGGATCTCGGCCACCCGGCGCTGTCCGCTCGCCCGGTCCCGGACCAGGTGGACGACCAGCGACAGGGCCGCGGCGAGCTGGCTGTGGAGGGCGGCCCGCGGCAGCCCGGCCGCCACCGCCAGCGCCTCCAGCCGGGCCGGCACATCGGCAGCGGCATTGGCGTGGACCGTGCCGCAGCCGCCTTCGTGGCCGGTGTTGAGGGCGGCGAGCAGCTCCCGGACCTCCTCGCCCCGGCACTCGCCGATCACCAGCCGGTCCGGCCGCATCCGCAGGGCCTGGCGGACCAGCTCCCGCATGCCGATCTCGCCGCTGCCCTCCTGGTTGGCCGGGCGGGCCTCCAGCCGGACCACATGGGGGTGGCCGGGCCGCAGTTCGGCGGAGTCCTCCACCAGGACGATGCGTTCGCCCGGGTCCGCCTCGCCGAGCAGGGTGGCCAGCAGGGTGCTCTTGCCGGTGCCGGTGCCGCCGCTGACCAGGAAGGACAGCCGGGCCCGCAGCACCGAGCGGAGCAGCCGCGCGCCGCCGGGCGGTACCGTGCCGGCCGCGGTGAGTTCGTCCAGGGTGAAGGCGCGGGGGCGCACCACCCGCAGCGACAGATACGGGGAGCCGCCCGCGGCCAGCGGCGGCAGCACGGCGTGCATCCGGGTGCCGTCGGGCAGCCGGGCGTCGGCCCAGGGGCGGGCGTCGTCCAGGCGGCGGCCCGCCACCGCGGCCATGCGCTGTGCCAGGCGGCGCACCTCCTCGGGGCCGGAGAAGCGGACCGGGGCGCGTTCCACCCCGCGGCCGCGGTCGATCCACACCTGGTCGGGGCCATTGACCAGCACGTCGGTGACCGAGGGGTCGGCCAGCAGCGGCTGGAGCGGACCGGCGCCGACGAGCTCGGAGCGCAGTTCCCGGGCGGCGGACAGCACGGCGCTGTCGCCGAGCAGCCGGTCCTGGCCGCGCAGGGCGGACGCCACCCGGGCCGGGGTGGGCTCGGCCTCCTCCTCCACCAGCCGCTGCCGCACCCGGTCCAGCAGCTCCGCGGCGGCCCCGGCGACCGCGCGCCCGTTCACCGCCCGCTCCCGGGGGCCGGGCGGACGGGGGCAGGACCGACGGGGACAGGACGGACGGGGGCAGGACGGACGGGGGCAGGACGGACGGGGGCAGCGGGCTTCCGGGCCCGCGTCGTGAGGGCACTCNCGGGCTTCCGGGCCCGCGTCGTGAGGGCACTCATGACGCCGCCGCCTCCTCGCCGGGGGACGGGAGGACATGGCGCAGCAGGGCCGCGCAGAAGGCGGCCAGCGGGGAACGGCGGTCCGCTCCCGGGGGCTCGCCCGCGTCCCCGGCGGCGGCCAGCCCCGGCTCGTGCGGGAGTTCACCGGCCAGCGGGAGGCCGAGCAGGGCGGCCAGCTCCGGTCCGGCCAGTCCCCCGCCGGCCGGGCCCGACGGTTCACGGGCCACCGCGCGCAGGTCGCGGATCACGGCGCCGGAGGCGTCCGTCACCCGGCGGGCTGCGGCCACCGCCCGCAGCTCCCCGGGGACCACCAGCAGGCCCAGATCGACCCGGCAGAGGGCCTCGGTGGTGGCCTCGTCCAGGCTGCGCGGCAGGTCCAGCACGACCAGCCCGCCGCGCCGCCGGGCGGCGGTCAGCACCGAGCGCATGGCCGCCGCGGGCAGCGGTTCCCCGGCGGGCGAGCGGTCCCAGCTGAGCAGGGAAAGGCCGCGCGGGTGCGGCAGCGCCTCGTCCAGCGCGCCGGCCGGGAGCCGGCCGCGGGCCGCGGCCAGGGCGGGCCAGCGCAGGCCGGGCGAACGCTCGGCGCCCAGCAGCACGTCCAGCCCGCCGCCCAGCGGGTCGGCGTCGATCAGCATGGTGCGGTGGCCCTCGCGGGCCGCGGTCACCGCCAGCGCGCAGGCCAGGGTGGAGGCGCCGGCACCGCCCCGGCCGCCGAGCACGCCGAGCACCAGGGCCGGTCCGTGCGCGGGTTCCAGGGCGTCGGCGATGCGGTCGGCCAGCCAGGGCTCGTCGTCGGGCAGGTGCAGGACGTGCTCCACGCCGAGGGCGACGCCGCGCGCCCACACGGTGTGGTCGTCGAGATCCCGGCCGATGAGCAGCACGCCGGGGCGGCGGGCGGGCGGCCCGGCGCCGGGGGCGGCGCCTGCCGCCCAGTCGTCCCCGGCGAGCACCAGCGCGGCGCGCTCCCACTGGGCGGCGGGCACCGGGGCGCCGTGCACCACCTCGGCCTCGGCGCCGGCCGCGGCGCACAGGCGCAGCAGGTCGTCCAGGAGTTCGTCGTTCTCGGTGAGGATCAGTACGGGTGGGCAGCCGGCCGTCGTGGCCGGTGCGGACGGTGCGGTCGCCGAATGCGCCATTGCGGTCCCCCCTGGTTCCGGTCGTGCGGTTGGGCGGCGACGGCCGGCCCGGTGGCCGGTTCGTCACGGCAACCACCGTGGCGCATTCCGGGAATCCTCGGTGATCTTGGAGAGATTCTGTGGATAACCCCCAGCCTGTGGAAAACCTCATCACTCGCACGGGTGAAAACCGGGCATTCGGCCGAGATTTTCTCGCACAGCAGTGCAACCATCACGGTCGGTCACGCGTCTGTTTGAGGAGAGGAACAGCCCGGGAGGGGCGCAGGGGATCGCCGGAGAGATCGCGGGCCGGGGCCGCGGAGAAGTTCCGGACATGCGACGACCCCCGCCGGGGGGGAGAGCGGGGGTCGTCTTTCACGGGCCGACTCGGGGGGGAGGAGTCGGGCCGCGTCAGCACGGTCGCGAACGATCCGTGACTTCCATGGTGTACCCGAGAGCCCTCTCAGGCAAACCCACGCGCCCCAGGGTACGCCGAATGGCGGGCGTTTATGCTCGGGCGCGTGGAAAATCCGCCGCAGCCTCGAACAGCCGCCTTCTTCGACCTGGACAAAACGGTCATCGCCAAGTCCAGCACGCTCACCTTCGGCCGGTCCTTCTACCAGGGCGGGCTGATGAACCGGCGCGCGGTGCTGCGCACCGCGTACGCCCAGTTCGTCTTTCTGCTCGGCGGCACCGACCACGACCAGATGGAACGGCTGCGCCAGTACCTCTCCGCGCTGTGCAAGGGCTGGAGCGTGCAGCAGGTCAAGGAAATCGTGGCCGAGACCCTGCACGAGATCATCGACCCGATCATCTACGACGAGGCCGCCTCGCTGATCGAGCAGCACCACGCCGCCGGCCGGGATGTGGTGATCGTGAGCAGTTCCGGGGCGGAGGTGGTGGAGCCGATCGGCGAGCTGCTCGGCGCCGACCGCGTGGTGGCCACCCGGATGGTCGTGGCCGACGGCCGCTACACCGGCGAGGTGGAGTACTACGCCTACGGCCCCACCAAGGCCGAGGCCATCCGGGAGCTGGCCGCCGCCGAGGGCTACGACCTGGACCGCTGCTACGCCTACAGCGACTCCGTCACCGACCTGCCGATGCTGGAGACCGTCGGCCACCCGCACGCCGTCAACCCCGACCGCGGACTGCGCCGCGAGGCCGCGGCCCGGAACTGGCCGGTGCTGACCTTCAGCCGCCCGGTGCGGCTGCGGCAGCGGCTGCCCGCGCTGCCGCCCCGGCCGGCGCTGGCGGCCGGGGCCGCGGTGCTGGCGGCGGCCTGCGCGGCCGGCCTGGTCTGGTACGCCGGCCGGCGCCGGCGCCGCCACGCGGCGCTGATGGCGCAGGCGGCCCGGCCGGCGGCGACCGGGGGCATCTCAGTATTTGCCGCCTAAAGTAAATTTTTGTCGCCCGGCTTCCGCTTTGCCCGGTTCGGGGGTACAAAGGAGTCAACGGCCCGCGAGACCAGCGGGATCCGGGAGGATCTCCGCGTCAGATGTGGCCCACGGACCGGAAACATGAATACCGGGTACCCACGCGTAGCCGACCCGCGATACGGGCCAGCCGCAGGCAGGAACCGGGCAAAGACCCCGTCCTGATCGGCGATTCAGGTTGCACGCATGATCACCCGGTGGACATGTAGTGGCGGCGCTCCCCGTCGGGGGCGCCGTCGCGCTGTACCCCTCCGGCGGTGTCCCGCGGGCGGTGTCCCTCAGGCGGCGCCGCGCTGGAGCGCCTCGCAGACCGCCACCGATTCCCGCACGCCCAGCTCCACCGCCCGGCCGCAGTGCGCGATCCAGGCCCCGACGCCCTCCGCCGTGCCGGACGCGTAGCCGCGCAGCGCCGCCGCGTACTCCGTGCGGCCCAGTTCGGCGAGACCCACCTCGGCGGGCGCCACCGCCTTGGGGTCCAGCCCGCCCGCGGTCAGCACGATCCGCTGCGCGGCCCGCGCCACCAGCCCGTCGAAGGTGCCGAACGGCCGCAGCGCGAGCAGTTCCCCGTGCACCACCGCGGCGGTGACCAGGGCCGGCACCGGTGAACCGGCCGACAGCACCAGATCCTTGAGCCCGTCCAGCCGGACGGACAGCGCCGTCGCGTCCGGCAGCGGCAGCCCGGCGGCGGCGTCCCGGTCGTCGTCCGTGACCGGCTCGCCCTCCCGGCGCGGCCTGCCCACCCGGTCCTCGCCGTGGCCGGACACCGTGGGAGCCGGTCCGCCCGCCGCGACCAGGTGCAGCCGGGCCAGCGCGCGCAGCGGCGAGGCACGCCAGATGTCCCGCAGCTCACCGGCCTCGGCGGTGACCCGCAGCGCCGCGCCGACCGTACGGGCCTCGGGGTCCGCGCCGAAGTCACTGCGGCGGCGCACCTCTTCCAGGGCCCAGTCGGCGCCGGCCAGCGCGGCCGAGGCGCGGGCCCCGCGGAGCGCGGCCTCGGCGCTGATCTCGGAGCTGCGGCGGCGCATCACCCGGTGGCCGTAGAGACGGTCCACGGCGGTGCGCAGCGAATCCACGGCCCCGGCCACCCCCGGCAGTCCGGCCAGCGCGCGCAGCGCCTCGGCGGCGGCACCGGACGCGGGTTCGCCGGCAGGGCGGTTGGCGTGCTCCATGGCTGTGCACCCTATGCCACCGGCCGGGCCGCGGCACGCGCCGCCCCGTCGGCCGGTGTCCGGCTCGGCCCTCGCGGGGCACTACCCTGTTGCTCATGAAAATCGCTTTCGTTGGCAAGGGCGGCAGCGGCAAGACCACGCTGTCCTCCCTCTTCGTCCGGCACCTCGCGGCCGCCCGGGTCCCGGTCATGGCGGTGGACGCCGACATCAACCAGCACCTGGGCCCGGCGCTCGGCATGGACGAGCAGGAGGCCGCCGCGCTGCCCCCGCTGGGCGGCCGGCTGGCGGAGGTCAAGGAGTATCTGCGGGGCGACAACCCCCGGATCGCCTCCGCCGAGGCGATGATCAAGACCACTCCCCCCGGCTCCGGCTCCCGGCTGCTGCGGCTGGACCGCCCCAACCCGGTGTTCGACGCCTGCGCCCGCACGGTCACGCTGGACGGCGGCGCCGGCGGACGGGTCCGGCTGATGGCCACCGGCCAGTTCACCGAGGAGGACCTCGGCGTCTCCTGCTACCACAGCAAGACCGGCGCACTGGAGCTGTGCCTGAACCACCTGGTGGACGGCCGCGGCGCGTACCTGGTGGCCGACATGACGGCGGGCAGCGACAGCTTCGGCTCGGGGCTGTTCACCCGCTTCGACCTCACCTTCCTGGTCGCCGAGCCGACCCGCAAGGGGGTCTCGGTCTATCGCCAGTACCGGGACTACGCCCGGGACTTCGGGGTGCGGCTGCGGGTGGTCGGCAACAAGGTGCAGGGGCCGGAGGACGAGGAGTTCCTGCGCGAAGAGGTGGGCGAGGACCTGCTGCTGACCTTCGGTCACTCCGCCTGGGTGCGGGCGCTGGAGCGCGGCCGGCCCCGCCCGTTCGCCGAGCTGGAGGAGTCCGGGCGGGCGGCGCTGCGGGTGCTGCACGAGACCGCGGACGCGGCCTACCCGCGGCGCGACTGGGAGCGCTACACCCGGCAGATGCACCACTTCCACCTCAGGAACGCCGAGAGCTGGGGCAACGCGCGCACCGGGGCCGACCTGGCGGCGCAGATCGACCCCGGTTTCGTGCTGGGCGAGGACGCGGCGGAGCCGGCGGAGCCGGAGCGGCGGTCCGCCGTCCCGCAGCCCGCCTGACGCCGCTCGACGCCGCTCAGCCCCCGGCGGTGGCACCCGCGGTGTCCCCCGCGGTGTCCCCGGAGGCCGTCCCGGCGGTGGCTCCTGCTGTTTCTGTGTCCCCCTCGGCGGTCCCTTCGGCGGTCCCTTCGGTGTCTGTGGGGGTGCCGGCACCGGCACCGGCGGTGCCGGCACCCGTGCCCGCCGCACCGAGGAAGGTCTCCCAGCCCTCGGCGGGGGCCTGGCCCACGTCCAGGGTGCGCAGCTTGTCCAGCACCGCCGGGTCCTGCGCGTCCAGCCAGTCGACGAGCTGCCGGAACGAGACGCACCGCACGTCCTCCTTCGGGCAGATCTCCTCGATGGTCTCCTGCACGGCGTCCATGTAGATGCCGCCGTTCCACTGGTTGAAGTGGTTGCCGATGATCAGCGGCGCACGGTTGCCGTGGTACGCCCGCTCGAAGCCGGCCAGCAGCCCGTCCCGCATCTGCTCCTGCCAGTGCGGGTACCTGGCCGGGTCTCCGTCCGGGCCGCCGGACTGGTTGACCATGAAGTTGTAGTCCATGGCCAGGGTCTCGAAGGACCAGCCCGGTACCGGCACCTGCTGGAGCGGGATGTCCCAGACCCCCTCCCGCCTGGACGGCCAGACCTGCCGGCCGTTGCCGCTGGAGTCGTAGCGGAATCCCATGTCGGCGGCGACCTTCAGCAGGTTGGCCTGCCCCTCCAGGCAGGGCGTGCGGCCGCCGGCCAGCTCCCGGTCGTAGTCGAACGGCAGCGGCTCGGCATCGTCCCATCCGGTGGTGGTGCGCCAGTTCTGCACCATCCACCTGGCCTGCTCGGTCTCGCTGCGCCAGTCCTCCGGGCTCCAGCTGTCCACCCCGGTGGGGCCGCAGAAGTGCCCGTTGAAGTGGGTGCCGATCTCGCTGCCGTCCAGCCAGGCGCCGCGCAACTGCTCCAGGGTGGCGGCGATGTTCTCGTCCTTGAGGTAGCCGATGTCGGAGGCGCCGGGCGCGCGGCCGGGCGGCTCGTAGAGGTGGGCCTTGTCCTCGGGAAGCAGGTAGATGCCGGTGAGGAAGTAGGTCATGTGGGCGTCGTTCTCCCGGGCCACCTCGCGGAAGTGGGAGAACAGCTTGTTGCCGTCCTCGCCCGCGCCGTCCCAGGAGAAGACCACGAACTGCGGCGGGGTCTCGCCGGGCGCCAGCGCCGCCGCCTCGGGCTGGTTGGGCTGCGGGCCGGTGAACGAGGTGGAGCCGTCCCCGATCAGCCGGGGTTCCGTCTTCTCCGGCGCGCCCGCGCCCTCCTCCGGCTTCTTCTCTTCCTCTTCCGGACCGCCGGATGCGCCGGCCGGGCCGGCGTCGTGGCTGCGGCCGGAGCAGGCGGCCAGGGCGACCGCCATGGCTCCCGTCACCGCGATCGCCGCCAGCCGGCGGCGGCGCGCCGTGCGCCCCCCGGCGGTTCTCGCTCCGCCGTGCCCGTCCGGTCTCGGTTGTCCCGCCATGAGGTACTCCCACCCGTTGTGCGTGTGGCCGTCCTGATGCCGGTACGTGGCGGACACACCGGTTCGGCCGGTCACGAAGTGGCGACCTTACCAGAGCTTGTCCGATTTACGGCTTTGCAGCTTTTCGTACCGACGCACCCACGCTGCCCCTTGCCCACTAAGAGGCGTTTGTACGACAAGCGGTTTCAATGACTTTTCACTCGATGGGTGGAAGTCCGACATCACGGGGCGGCCCCGACTAGTGCGGGTCTTTACTCGGCATTACTCTTCGTTTACCGAGGCTTTGAGTAGCCATGAAGACACCCACCGTGATGCCCCCTGGTGAGCGGGGCTCCGGAAGGCCTGCCGGCTGACCTGCACCCGGTGCCCCCGCGCACCGGTGCCCGACGGACGGAGACGGAAGATGTCCGCCTGCGCCCCCACGACCGATCCCTACCGACCCCGGTTCCGCCCGCGGCTCCGGCCGCCCGGGCGGCGGCCCTGGCCGCACCGCGCGGACGTGTCCGCGTCCCTCACGGTCTTCCTGATCGCACTGCCGCTCTCCCTGGGCATCGCCCTGGCCACCGGCGCCCCGCTTCAGGCCGGGCTGGTGGCGGCGGCGGTCGGCGGGATCGTGGCCGGCTCGCTGGCCGGGGCCCCGTTGCAGGTCAGCGGTCCGGCGGCGGGGCTCACCGTGGTCACCGCCGAGCTGATCCAGAGCTTCGGATGGCGCGTCACCTGCGCCATCACGGTGCTGGCCGGCCTGACGCAGCTCGCCCTGTCCGCACTCCGGGTGGCCCGTTTCACCCTGGTGGTCAGCCCGGCCATCGTGCACGGCATGCTGGCCGGCATCGGCATCACCATCGCCGTCGCCCAGGTGCATGTGGTGCTGGGCGGCGAGCCGGAGAGCGAGGTGCTGAGCAATCTGGCCGAGCTGCCCGGCCAGCTCGCCGGCTTCGACACCGGAGCCGTGCTGACCGGAGCGCTGACCGTGGCCGTGCTGCTGCTCTGGCCGCGGCTGCCGGGCCGGACCGGCGCCCGCGTCCGGCGGGCCGCGCCCGCCGCGCTGGCCGCGGTGGTGCTGGCCACGCTCACCGCCGCGCTCGCCTTCCCCCGTCTGCCCCGGGTGGACCTGCCCTCCTGGCACAGTCACGCACTGCCGCAGATGCCCGAGGGGCCGGTGCTCGGGCTGATCGCCGCGGTGGTGACGATCACGCTGGTGGCCAGTGTGGAGTCGCTGCTCTCCGCGGTGGCGGTGGACAAGCTGGTCTCGGCCCGGCGGCAGGCCGGCGGAGCGGGCGGCCCGCGGGCCGATCTCGACCGCGAGCTGCGCGCCCAGGGCGCCGCCAATGTGGTGTCCGGCGCGCTGGGCGGGCTGCCGGTCACCGGCGTCGCGGTGCGCAGCTCGGCCAATGTGGCGGCCGGGGCGGTCAGCCGGACGTCCACCGTGCTGCACGGCTGCTGGGTGCTGCTGGCCGCCGGGCTGCTGGTCGGGCTGCTGGAGCGGATCCCGCTGGCCGCGCTGGCCGCTCTGGTCATGGTGGTGGGCGTGCAGATGGTCAACCGCACGCACATCCGCAGCGTCACCAAGCACCGGGAGGTGCTGGTCTACGCCGCCACCACGACGGGCGTGGTGCTGCTCGGGGTGCTGGAGGGGGTGGGCATCGGGATCGCGGTGGCCATCGCCGTGGCCCTGCACCGGCTCACCCACACCCGGTTCACCCACCGCGCCGAGGCGGACGGCAGCCACCGGATCCGGGTCGACGGGCAGCTGACCTTCCTCGCCGTGCCCCGGCTCAGCCGGGTGCTGGGCGAGGTGCCGGAGGGCGCCGCGGTCACCGTGGAGCTGCACGGCACCTTCATGGACCACGCCGCCTACGAGACGCTGCACGAGTGGCGGGCCGCGTACACCGCGCACGGCGGCCGGGTGGAGATCACCGGCCGCACCTCGTCCGGGGCGACGGACGGCCGCCCGGTCCCCCGGCCCGGTGCCGACGGGCATGTCAGGCCCTGGCTGCCCTGGCACAACTACCAGGACCCGGCCGTGCAGGAGACGGCCGCCGAGGGGCTGCGGCTGCCGCCGGGCGGCCGGCCCCCGAAGGGGGACGGTGCCCCGGGGGACCGGCTGCTCACCGGGGTGCGCGCCTTCCAGCGGATCACCGCGCCGCTGATGCGGGAGGAGCTGTCCCGGCTGGCCCGGGAGGGGCAGCGCCCCGAACAGCTCTTTCTCACCTGCGCCGACTCCCGGCTGGTGACCAGCATGATCACCTCCAGCGGCCCGGGCGATCTGTTCACCGTGCGCAATGTCGGCAATCTGGTGCCGCTGCCCGGCACCGAGGCGTCCGAGACCTCGGTGGCCGCGGCCATCGAGTACGCGGTCACGGTGCTGCGGGTGGGCACCATCACGGTCTGCGGCCACTCCGGCTGCGGTGCCATGCAGGCCCTGCACACCAAGGCCGCCGCCCCGGCGGCGGCCGGGGCGGCGGAGCAGGCCGGACCGCTGGAGCGCTGGCTGCGGCACGGGCTGCCCAGCCTGGGCCGGCTGGCGGATCCGGCGGCCCGGCCGCGGCTGGCCGGGCGGGCGGCACAGGACGAACTGGAGACCCTCTCCCTGGCCAATGTGGTCACCCAGCTCGACCATCTGGCGCGGCACGACTGCGTGGCCGCGCGGCTGGCCGAGGGCGGTCTGACCCTGCGCGGCATGTACTTCCACGTGGGCGAGGCACAGACCTATGTACTGGAGTCCCAGGGCTCCGCGGCGGACCGGGCACCGGTGTTCCATCCGGTCCGGCCCGAGGTGCTGACCAGGTGATTTTTTCCGCCGTCGGCCGTTCGGCGCGCAGTCCTGCCGTTCGGCGCGCCGCACTGGCCGTTCGCCCGCAACAGGTCTATACCAGTTGCCCGGAGACCCTTGTCAAAGGTCGGCCCGGCTGATGAGGTGTGCCGTGGGACACAGCTGTCACAAGGGAGCATGTCGTGAGCAACAAAAGCCTGGCCAACCTCCTTTCGGAGAACCGGAGGTTCGCCCCGCCCGCCGAACTCGCCGCCCAGGCCAATGTGACCGCGAGCGCCTACGGGGAGGCCGCCGCGGACCGGCTCGCGTTCTGGGCCAAGCAGGCCCGCCGGCTCACCTGGGACACCGAACCGACCGAGACGCTCGACTGGTCCAACCCCCCGTTCGCCAAGTGGTTCGCCGACGGCACCCTGAACGTCGCCTACAACTGCGTGGACCGCCACGTGGAGGCCGGCCACGGCGACCGGGTGGCGCTGCACTTCGAGGGCGAGCCGGGCGACACCCGCGCCCTGACCTACGGGGACCTCCAGCGCGAGGTGTCCAAGGCCGCGCATGCGCTGACCGAGCTGGGCGTGCGGGCCGGCGACCGGGTGGCCATCTACATGCCGATGATCCCGGAGACCGCGGTGGCCATGCTGGCCTGCGCCCGGATCGGTGCCCCGCACTCCGTGGTGTTCGGCGGCTTCTCCGCCGACGCCCTGGCCACCCGGATCGAGGACGCCGACGCCCGCGTGGTCATCACCGCCGACGGCGGCTACCGCCGCGGCAGGCCGAGCGGGCTGAAGAGCGCGGTCGACGAGGCGCTCACCCGTCCCGGCACGGAGAACGTGCGCAGCGTGCTGGTGGTGCGGCGCACCGGCCAGGAGGTGGACTGGACCGAGGGCCGTGACGTCTGGTGGCACGAGCTGGTGGACCGGCAGAGCGAGGAGCACACCCCGCAGGCGTTCCCCGCCGAGCACCCGCTGTTCATCCTCTACACCTCGGGCACCACCGGCAAGCCCAAGGGAATCCTGCACACCTCCGGCGGCTACCTCACCCAGGCGGCCTACACCCACCACGCGGTCTTCGATCTCAAGCCCGAGACGGACGTCTACTGGTGCACCGCGGACGTCGGCTGGGTCACCGGCCACTCCTACATCGTCTACGGCCCGCTGGCCAACGGCGCCACCGGCGTGATGTACGAGGGCACCCCGGACACCCCGCACCGCGGCCGGTGGTGGGAGATCGTCCAGAAGTACGGCGTCACCCTGATCTACACCGCCCCCACCGCCATCCGCACCTGCATGAAGTGGGGGGACGACATCCCGGCCACGTTCGACCTCTCCTCGCTCCGCATCCTCGGCTCGGTCGGCGAGCCGATCAACCCGGAGGCGTGGATCTGGTACCGGGAGAACATCGGCGGCGGTCGTACCCCCGTGGTGGACACCTGGTGGCAGACGGAGACCGGGGCCATGATGATCAGCCCGCTGCCCGGCGTCACCGAGGCCAAGCCCGGCTCGGCCCAGGTCCCGCTGCCCGGCATCGCCGCCACCGTGGTGGACGACGAGGGCCGCGAGGTGCCCGACGGCAGCGGCGGCTATCTGGTCCTGACCGAGCCCTGGCCGTCCATGCTGCGCACCATCTGGGGCGACGACCAGCGCTTCCTGGACACCTACTGGTCCCGCTTCGAGGGCCGGTACTTCGCCGGTGACGGCGCGAAGAAGGACGACGACGGCGACATCTGGCTGCTCGGCCGGGTGGACGACGTGATGCTGGTGTCCGGGCACAACATCTCCACCACCGAGGTGGAGTCGGCGCTGGTCTCCCACCCCAAGGTGGCCGAGGCCGCGGTGGTCGGGGCGACCGACCCGACCACCGGCCAGGCGATCTGCGCCTTCGTCATCCTGCGGGGCAATGTCGCCGAGGACGAGGGCCTGGTGGAGGAGCTGCGCTCCCACGTCGGCAAGGAACTGGGCCCGATCGCCAAGCCCAAGCGCATCCTGCCGGTGGCCGAGCTGCCCAAGACCCGGTCCGGCAAGATCATGCGGCGGCTGCTGCGCGACGTGGCGGAGAACCGCGCGCTGGGCGATGTCACCACGCTGACCGACTCCTCGGTGATGGAGCTGATCCAGGCCAAGCTCCCCAGCGCCGCCGCCGAGGACTGAGCACGAGGAGCGCCGGCCGGGGGCGGCCCGGCCGGCGCTCCGGTCCCGCTCCCCCGCCCGCACGGACACGTTGGGCAGAGCCCCCCGAACCACCAGGTCGGCATCGAAGTCCCACGCGAACTCCTGGCCCGTGAGCTCCGCGATCCCGGGCGCCCGCGCGGCGGCGGCCGGCGCGCGCGGCGCGAGGG
>NZ_WTLH01000169.1 GCF_011421595.1 Streptomyces sp. YIM 98790
CCCGGCCCGGCGCTCGGGCGCCGGGCCGGCGTGCGCCGGGGGAGCGGGCGGGCCCCGGCCCCAGCCCGCCGCGAGCCGGTACCGGCAGGCTGGCGGCGAGCGCGGGGCAGGACACTGGAGGAGAGCACGGCGAGTGAGGAGAGCGGCAGGATGGCGACCGTGGACGTCCCGGAACTGGTGACCCGGGCCCGGAAGGGGCAGCCCCGGGCGGTGGCCCGGCTGATCTCCCTGGTCGAGGGGGCATCCCCGCAGCTGCGCGAGGTGATGGCCGCGCTGGCCCCGCACACCGGCCACGCCTATGTGGTCGGCCTGACCGGTTCGCCCGGCGTCGGCAAGTCCACCTCCACCTCCGCCCTGGTCAGCGCCTACCGGCGGGCCGGGAAGCGGGTCGGGGTGCTCGCCGTGGACCCGTCCTCGCCGTTCTCCGGCGGCGCGCTGCTGGGCGACCGGGTGCGGATGAGCGAGCACGCCTCCGACCCCGGCGTCTACATCCGCTCCATGGCCACCCGCGGCCATCTCGGCGGCCTGGCCTGGGCCGCGCCCCAGGCACTGCGGGTGCTGGACGCGGCGGGCTGCGACGTGATCCTGGTGGAGACCGTCGGCGTCGGCCAGTCGGAGGTGGAGATCGCCTCGCTCGCCGACACCTCGGTGGTGCTGCTGGCCCCCGGCATGGGGGACGGCATCCAGGCCGCCAAGGCCGGAATCCTGGAGATCGGCGACGTCTTCGTGGTCAACAAGGCCGACCGGGAGGGCGCCGACGCCACGGTCCGGGAACTCAACCACATGCTCGGGCTGGGCGAGGCCCGCGCCGCGGGCGACTGGCGGCCCTCGGTGGTCAAGACCGTGGCCGCGCGCGGCGAAGGCGTCGACGAGGTGGTCGAGGCGCTGGAGAAGCACCGCGCCTGGATGGAGGAGCGCGGGGTGCTCACCGGGCGGCGGCTGCGGCGGGCCGCCCACGAGGTGGAGTCCATCGCCGTCACCGCGCTGCGGGAGCGGATCGGCGATCTGCACGGCGACCGCCGCCTGACCGCGCTGGCCGAGCAGATCCTGGCCGGCCGCCTCGATCCCTACCGCGCGGCCGACCAGCTCGTCGAGGGCGTCACCGGACACCGCGGCTGAACCCGCCCGGCCGGGGCCGGTCAGTCGTCGTCTCCGTCGTCGTCACCCCCGTGGCCGTCATCGTCGCCGTGGCCGTCATCGTCATGGCCGTCGTCGCCGTGGTCATCGCCGTGGGCGTGGGGGTGCCCGTGGCCGCCGTTGTCGCGGGTGCCGTGACCGCTCCTGCCGTCGCCGTGGACGTCGCCGCCGTGGCTGCCGTCCCCGGCTCCGCCCTCCCGGCCGCCGCCGCCGTCGTCGTCATCGCGGCCGTCGTCGCCGTCATCGGCGTCGTCGCCGTCATCGGCGTCGTCGTCGGAGGCCGAGGTCTCGTGGGTGAGGACGGTGGTGCCGTCCGGGGAGATCTCCAGTTCGTGCCGGCTGCCGTCGTCGCCGCGGATCTCGATCTCCCAGCGGTCGTCCCCGTCGTCGTCGCGCCCGGCCCGGAGAACCGTGCCGGGTGCGGCGGCCAGCGCGGTGCGCTCGGCCTCCAGGGCCCCGCCGCCGCCATCGGCCGTCGGTTCCGGGGACGCGGCATCGTCCCCGCCGCCGGCCAGGGCGACCTCCCCGGCCCGGGAGCCGCCGCCCCCGTCCGTGGTCAGCGCGGCCCCGGCCACGGTCGCGCCGCCGATCACCGCGGTTGCCGCCAACGTGGCCATCAGCGTGTTCCGCCTCATCGTCTTCCTTCCGCTCAGCGGTGGTACTGGACGGGTCCCACCCTGGCCGCCGCTTGCTGAAGCCCCGCTGAAGCCGCCTGAAGATCTCTTCAGGCGCGAGGTGCCAAGCTTGGGCCATGCGGGTGCTGATCGTGGAGGACGAGCAGCGGCTGGCCCGGTCGCTGGCCGCCGGACTGACCGCCGAGGGTTTCGCCGTGGACGTGGTGCACAACGGCACCGACGGACTGCACCGGGCCACTGAGGGCTGCTACGACCTGGTCATTCTCGACATCATGCTGCCCGGCCTGAACGGCTACCGGGTGTGCGCGGCGCTCCGCGCCGCCGGGAACGAGACGCCGGTGCTGATGCTCACCGCCAAGGACGGCGAGTACGACGAGGCCGAGGGCCTGGACACCGGGGCCGACGACTACCTGACCAAGCCGTTCTCCTACGTGGTGCTGCTGGCCCGGGTGCGGGCCCTGCTGCGCCGCCGTTCCCTCTCCGGTGCCTCGCCCCGCATCCGGGCCGGCGACCTGGAGATCGAGCGCACCTCCCGCCGGGTCAGCCGGGGCGGCCGGGAGGTGGCCCTGACCGCCAAGGAGTACGCCGTGCTGGAGCAGCTGGCCACCCGTGCCGGGGAGATCGTCTCCAAGGCGGAGATCCTGGAGCACTCCTGGGACTTCGCCTACGACGGTGACCCGAACATCGTCGAGGTCTATGTGAGCGTGCTGCGCCGCAAGCTGGGGCCGGGGCTGATCCACACGGTACGCGGCGCGGGCTACCGGCTGGCGCCGTGAAGACCCGCACCGCCCTGGGGGCCACCGCCGTGGTCGCCCTCGCCCTGCTGGCGGCCGGACTGCTGATGCTGGCCACGCTGCGGGCACAGCTCGGCGAGCAGGTGGAGCTCCAGGCCGAGAACGCGGCCCGCGGCGTCGCCGGGCAACTGGCCACCGGCACCCCCTTCGACGCCCTGGAACTGGATGCCGGGCGGCCGGTGCAGGTGGTGGACGCCGACGGCCGGGTCCGGGCGGTCAGCGACGGCCTGGAGGCGATCCGCGGCACGGGGACGGACGAGGTGACCCCGGCGGAGCCCGAGGAGCCGCAGGCACCGGCCGCCGGCGGCGCGGACGACGGCGCGGACGACGGCGACGGGGGCGATGACAGCGACAGCGACGACGACGCCGACGACGCCGACGACGCCGACGACGCCGACGACGCTGCCGGGGGCGGCCCCCGGGCGGGTACCGGAAGCGTCGGCGACCGGCCGCGCATGGTGGACGGCGCGGCCCGCANTGCCGGGGGCGGCCCCCGGGCGGGTACCGGAAGCGTCGGCGACCGGCCGCGCATGGTGGACGGCGCGGCCCGCATCGCCGGCACCGCCGGCGACTACCGGTTCGCCGCGCTGGAGGCCCGGACCCCGGCCGGCACCCGGGTCACCGTCTACGCCGGCGCGCCCCAGGACATCGAGCAGGCCGCGGTGAGCAGCGTGCGGGACTCCCTGCTCACCGGCTTCCCGGTGCTGCTGGCCGTGGTGGCGGCGGTGACCTGGCTGATGACCTGGCGGGCGCTGCGCCCGGTGGAGGGCATCCGCCGTGAGATGGCCGCCATCACCCGCTCCCGGGACCTCTCGCGCCGGGTGCCCGAACCGGCCGCCGCGGACGAGATCGGGCGGCTGGCCCGCACCACCAACGAGACGCTGGCGGCGCTGGAGGAGTCGGTGGCCCGCCAGCGCCGTTTCGTCGCCGATGCCTCGCACGAGCTGCGCAGCCCGATCGCGTCGCTGCGCACCCAGCTGGAGGTGGGACAGGCGCATCCGGAGCTGCTGGACGTCCCGGGCGCGGTGCAGGACACCGTGCGGCTCCAGGACCTGGCCGCCGACCTGCTGCTGCTGGCCCGGCTGGACGCCGGGGAGCGCCCGGCGCCGGGCGGCCGGGCCGATCTGGCGGCGCTGCTGGGCGGCCAGGTGGCGCGGCGGCCCGGCCCGGGGCGGGAGATCGAGGTGTGCGCGGACCGGCTGGACCCGGTCACCGTCCCGGGCTCGGCCGGGCAGCTCGAACGGGTGCTCGGCAACCTCCTCGACAACGCGGAACGGCACGCGGCGCACCGGGTCCGGGTCTCGCTCCGCCGCGAGCACGAGCACGAGCACGGGAACGGGAACGGACACGGCCCGCGGCGCGGCGCGGCGGCCGCGGTGGTGGAGGTGGCCGACGACGGGACGGGGGTGCCGGAGGCGGAGCGGGAGCGGATCTTCGAGCGCTTCGTCCGCCTGGACGAGGCCCGTGGCCGGGACGACGGCGGCGCCGGCCTGGGGCTGGCCATCGCCCGCGACGTGGCCGAGCGCCATGGCGGCACGCTCCGGGTCACCACCGCCCCCGAGGGCGGCGCGCTGTTCGTCCTCCGCCTCCCGGCCGCCGCCGGCTGACCACCTGCAGGCCCGGACCGCTCAAACCCGGACCGCTCGGCCCGGACTGCTCAGGGCCGGCCGCGCTGGGCGTGCAGGTGCTCGGCCACCGGGGTCAGGGCCTGCCGCATCGAGGCCAGCGCGTCCGGCGGGATCAGATCGATGAGGTGCCGCCGCACCGACTCCACATGGGCGGGGGCGACGCTGCGCATGGTGTCCCAGCCGTGGTCGGTGAGCACCGCGAACAGGCCGCGCTTGTCCGAGGAGCAGTGCTCCCGCCGCACCAGCCCGACCCGCTCCATCCGGGTGATCTGGTGGGACAGCCGGCTCTTGGACTGCAGGGTGGCCGCGGCGAGATCGCTCATCCGCATGCGGTGGTCCGCCGACTCGGAGAGGTTCACCAGGATCTCGTAGTCGTGCAGGGTCAGGCCGAACGGTTGCAGATCCCGCTCCAGCTGATGCATCAGCAGCCGGCAGACGTCCAGGTAGGTGCGCCACGCGTGCTGTTCCGCGTCGGTGAGCCAGCGGGTGCCCGTTTCGGTGTCCATGGCTCGACTCTAGCGAGCCCGCGCACCGCGCTGCCTGCACATCCTCCCGCTGTGATCAGCACCCCGTCGTCCGGGAACGGCGGATGCGGGTGTCACAATGGCGGAGCCGCTTGTGCACGCTTTCACAAGATCCCCTGGAGTGAGGACCCCATGGACCTGAAGACCGCCTCCGCGCTGCGGCGGCTCCGGCTGGTTTCCGCCCCCGAAGCGGTCTCCTTCCTGGTACTGCTGGTCGGCTCGGTGCTGCGCCGGACGACCGAGTTCGACCCGGTGCCGGTGCTGGGCGCGGTGCACGGCGTGCTGTTCGTGCTCTACGCCGTGCTCTGGCTGGACGCCTGGAACCGCGCCCGCTGGCCGCTGGCCACCGCCGCCTGGTACTTCCTGATGGCCGTGCTGCCCACCGGCGGTTTCTTCGCCGAGCGCCGCCTGCGCCGCGCGGAGGAGGCCGCCGTGACCGCCGCCCGGGAGACCGCCTCCCGGGAGACCGCCGGGGACGGCTCCGGCGAGCGCGTCGGCGGCTGACCACCGCACGGCGCCGCACCGCTCCCTCCGCGCGCCCCGGCCCGCCGGCCGCTCCGCCCGGTCCTCTCACGAAGGGCCGGGCGGAGGCCCGTCCCCGCCCGGCGTCACGCTCCGCGATTCGCCCGAGCGGTCCACCGCGTTCGACATTCACCCTCGTCTGCCGTGTCGTGAGGGGTGTGACCACACCACCCCTGACGGACGGCGGAGGGAGGATCCTGTGCGGCGAGAGGCCTACGACTACGAGACCTACAGCCAGCTGGCCGGACCGCTCGCCGAACCGGAACCCGGCTACCGGGTTCGCCACCGGAGCCTGCTCTCCCGGGAACCGCACCGCCTGCGCGCGGTACTGCTGATGACCCTGGCACCGCTGCTGTCCGCGGTGCTGCTGCTCTGGCTGGTCTGGCCGGGCCACTGGACCGAACGCCACAACGCCCCGCTCCACCTGCCGGCCGCGGATGCCGTGGTGCTCGGCTGCGTGGCGCTGATCGAGGTCTTCCGGCTGGTCAACGTCGTCTCCATCGCCCACGCCACGCTCATGGCCCGGGACCCGATACCCGTGACCCCGGAACCGGGCACCCGGGTGGCGTTCCTCACCACCTACGTCCCCGGCAAGGAACCGTTCTCCATGGTGCGCGCCACCCTGGAGGGGGCGGTACGGATACGGCACCCGGGACCGCTGGACGTCTGGCTGCTCGACGAGGGTGACGATCCGCGTGCCCGCGAGCTGTGCGGCCGGCTGGGCGTGCACCACTTCACCCGCAAGGGCAACCCGCGCTGGAACCGGCCCGCCGGCCGCTACCGCGCCCGCACCAAGCACGGCAACTACAACGCCTGGCTCTCCGCGCACGGCGACGCCTACGAGTTCATGGCTTCGGTGGACACCGACCACGTGCCGCTGCCCGGCTATCTGGAGCGGATGCTGGGCTACTTCCGCGACCCGGACGTCGCCTTCGTGGTCGCCCCCCAGGTCTACGGCAACTACCGCGGCCCGGTCACCAAGGCCGCCGAGAGCCAGCAGTTCCTCTTCCACGCCCTGATCCAGCGGGCCGGCAACGCCTACGGCGGCCCCATGTTCGTCGGCACCAACAACGCGGTGCGGATCTCCGCCCTGAAAAGCGTGGGCGGACTGTACGACTCGATCACCGAGGACATGGCCACCGGCTTCGAACTGCACCGCACCCGCAACTGGCGCACCGGCAACCGCTGGCGCTCGGTCTACACCCCGGACGTGCTCGCGGTCGGCGAGGGCCCCAGCACCTGGACCGACTTCTTCAACCAGCAGATGCGCTGGTCCCGCGGCACCTACGAGACCATCCTGCGCCAGTACGGCCGCGGCGGCCTGCGGCACAGCCCGGGCCGGCTGCTCAACTACTCGCTGATGCTGGCCTTCTATCCGATGGCCGCGATCACCTGGTGCGTGGGGGCGCTGGGCTGTGTGCTCTACCTGACGCTCGGCGCCTCCGGCACTCAGGCCTCGGCCGCGGTCTGGCTGATGCTCTACAGCGACGCCGCCGCCGCGCAGGTGGGCCTCTATCTCTGGAACCGGCGCCACAACGTCAGCCCGCACGAGCCCGAGGGGTCCTCCGGCCTGGCCGGCATGGTGATGTCCGCGCTGTCCGCGCCGGTCTACGCCCGCTCCCTGCTGGACGCGGTGCTGCGCCGCCCCAGCCGCTTCGTCGTCACGCCCAAGGGCGGCGAGGCCAGCCGGGACCGGCCGGCCGCCTTCCGGCTCCACCTCGCCTGGGCCGCGGTACTGGCCCCCGCGCTGGGGGTTTCCCTGCTGCTCGGGCACACCCATGTGGCGATGCGCACCTGGGCGGTACTGGCCCTGGCCGTCTGCCTGGCCCCGATCACCGTGTGGGCGCTGGGCGAGGCCGGCCGCACCCTCGGCACGGCCCTGCGCCGCACCACCGTCCCGGCGGACGGCGGCCGGGCGGAACGCGTCCCGGCCGGTACCCGGAACACCGCCGCCACCGAGCCCGAGGACCCCGAGCAGGACGACGCCGCCGCGCTGGCGGCCCCGACCACCGGGAGGTGACCGAGGATGACGCCCCCACCCCTGACCGGACCCCTGACCGGACCCCTGTCCGGACCCCTGACCGGATCGCCGGGCAGGCGGCCCCGCCCGAGCCGGGGAGTGCGATTCCGCAAAGCCGTGATCGGAGCCGGCGTCACCGCGGCGCTGGCCGCGCTGAACGTGCCGGCGGCCGTGGGATTCGCCCAGGACCGGCTGCACGACTACCGGATCTCCCGGCCCGAGTACAAGGCCCAGTACGGCTCCTGGTCGCAGGTCCCGGTCCCGGAGGAGTACCGCACCAACGCCATCCACGCGGCCCTGCTGCACACCGGCAAGGTGCTGCTGATCGCCGGCTCCGGCAACGAGCAGAAGCAGTTCGACGCGGGCACCTTCGAGACCGTGCTGTGGGACCCGGAGGAGAACACCTTCACCACCGTGCCCACCCCGGACGACCTGTTCTGCGCCGGTCACGCCCAGCTTCCCAGCGGGCGGCTGCTGGTGGCCGGCGGCACCGCCCGCTACGAGGTGCTGGGCGACGCGGTGGAGCACGCCGGCGGCGCCATGCTGGTCAAGAACGAGGACCCGGACCGCGCCCGCACCCTGCCGGCCGGCACCCGGTTCCGCTCGCCCTCCGGGGTCGAGTACGCATCCACCGCCGAGATCACCGTGCCGCCCGCGGCCAAGGAGGTGGTGCCCGGCGGGGCCGAGGTCACCGCCAGCGAGGAACGGGTCTTCGTCACCGCCGTGGCCGAGGGCGAGGCCGGCATCACCGCCGAGCCCGCCCAGTACGAGATCGTCGGCCTGCAGGGCAGGGACGCCGACAACCTCTACGGCCTGGCGCAGCAGATGACCCTCGACGACCAGGACTTCCAGGGCATCGACGTGGCCTACGAATTCGACCCGGTGGCCGAGCGCTACGTGCCGGTGCCGCCCATGGCCGAGGCCCGCTGGTACCCCACGCTCACCGTGCTGCCCGACGGCCGGGTGCTCACCGTCTCCGGCCTGGACGACGTGGGCCAGGTGGTGCCCGGCATCAACGAGATCTACGACCCCGCGACCCAGACCTGGAGCGAGGGGCCGGAGCGCTACTTCCCCACCTACCCCGCCCTCTTCCTCACCGCCGACGGCAGGATCTTCTACACCGGCTCCAACGCCGGCTACGGTCCGGCCGACGAGGGCCGCGAGCCCGGCCTGTGGGACCTGGAGGAGAACACCTTCGAGCCGGTGCCCGGGCTGACCGACCCCGACCAGCTGGAGACCTCGGCCTCGCTGCTGCTGCCGCCCGCCCAGGACCAGCGGTTCATGGTGCTCGGCGGCGGCGGGGTCGGCGAGTCCGCCAAGTCCACCGCCCGCACCGCGGTCGTCGACCTCACCGAGGAGCGCCCGCGGTACACCGACGGGCCCGAACTGCCGCAGGGCACCCGCTATCTGAACAGCGTGATCCTGCCGGACGACACGGTCTTCACCACCGGCGGCTCCGAGGACTACCGGGCCCGCGGCGACAGCAATGTGCTGCGCGCCCAGTTCTACGACCCGCGGAGCAACGAGTTCCGGGAGGCCGCCGACCCCACGGTGGGCCGTACCTACCACTCCGAGGCGCTGCTGCTGCCGGACGGCCGGGTGGCCACCTTCGGCGGCGACCCGCTCTTCGCCGACAAGGCCGACACCCGGCCCGGCGAGTTCGAGCAGCGCATCGAGGTGTACGAGCCGCCGTATCTGCACCGGGCGGACGAGGAGGAGCGGCCCCGGCTGGAGGGCGGGCCGGAGGAGCTGGCCCGCGGCGGCACCGGGGTGTTCCGCACGCCCCAGGCGGACCGGATCGCCACCGCCCGGCTGATGCGGCCCAGTGCGGTGACGCACACCACGGATGTCGAGCAGCGCTCCGTGGAACTGGAGGTGACCCGGGGGGAGGGCGAGATCACGGTGACGGTGCCGGACGATCCGGCGCTGATCCCGCCCGGCTGGTACATGCTGTTCGTCACGGACAGTGAGGGTGTGCCGTCCGAGGCCACCTGGGTGCATCTGCCCTGAGCGGAGGCCCGGCCGGGCGGGCCGCCCCCCGGCCGGCCGGCCCGCCCCGGCGCATCACGGCGCGCCGCACCGCCGCCCGTGGTCCCCGCCCGTGGTCCCTGCCCGTGGTCCCTGCCCGTGGTCCCCGCCTGCGGTCACTGCCCGTCGCGGTGGCCGTTCTGTGCCTCGCGGGCCAGGCCCAGCGCGTACTCCGGCCACCATTCGCCGGCCCGCGGGCCGCCCCGGCACTCGCCGTCCGACTCGCCCGGCCGCTTGATCCACAGAAAGGCGTCCACCAGCGGCAGTCCCGTGTCCAGGGTGGGCGGGCGGCCCAGCGCCCGGCCGGGCGGATTGCACCACGACTCCTCGCCGTGGCCCTCCGCCGGACCGTTGCCGTTGCGGCTGGTGTCGATCACGAACCCGGCGCCGTCCAGCTGCTCCGACAGCCGGGTGCCGTAGGCGACCACATCCTCGGTGGTCTGGTAGTTGGAGACGTTGAGCGAGAAGCCGTCGGCCCGCTCCACGCCCGCCCGGCGCAGCGCCTCCGCCAGCCGCCGCACGTCCTGCACCCAGCTCGGGTTGCCCGCGTCCAGGTAGACCCGGGTCCGGGGCAGCTCCGCCAGCCGCTGCACCGCCTGGGACAGCAGCTCGTAGCGCCGCTCGTGGTACATCTCGGCGGTGCAGCCGTCCAGCAGGTGCGGCACCGCGTCCGGCTCCAGCACCACGATGGCCCGGCTGTCGCCGATGCCGTCGGCCAGGCGGCCGATCCAGTCCAGATAGGCGCTGCCGTCCGCGGCGCCGCCCTGCGAATACTGGCCGCAGTCCCGGTGCGGGATGTTGTACGCCACGAACACCGCGGTCTGGCCCAGTGCGTCCGCCGCCCGGGCCACCTCCCGCACCCGCGGCCCGGGATCGCCCTGGGCCTGCGGCCACTCGGCGATCGGCTGCTCGGCGATCAGCCGCATGGCCTCGGCGTCCCCGGCCCGGCCCTGCCGCTCCCACTCCGCCGCCTGGCGGGCCGCCGGGCTGTCCGGATCGACCCACAGCGCGGTGTCGGCCGGCGGAGCAGCGCCGTCCGTGCCGTCCGTCCCGTCCGTGCCGTCGGAGCCGTCCGTGCTGTCCGTCGTGCCGGGACCGGAGGGGCCGTCGTCCCGCCCCGAACAGCCCGCCGCCACCGTCGCCGTCATCCCCAGAATCAGCGCGGCCACCAGCGCCGCGCCCCGCGTGTACCCGCCGTGCATGGCGCCATCGTGTCACGCCGCTGCGTGATTCTCCCGTCACCCGCCGCGACACCGGCCGCCGCGGTGGTGGGGGAGCGGCGGGCGGACACCGGCTCAGCGGCGGGACAGATAGCCGTGCATCGCGCGCAGCAGGGTGCGGTTCACCATGCCGTCCAGCGCGCCGTCCAGGGGCAGCTCCCACTCGCCGGACATCTCCACCGCCTGCCCGCCCGTGCCCAGCTTCCAGCGCAGCAGGCCGTGCGCCCGGTCCTCCGGGTCCAGCGTGTCGGGGATCCCCCGCATGTCGTACACGGACGCCCCCTGCTCGTGGGCGTCGCACAGCATCCGCCACTGCAGCCCGTTGCTGGGCCGCACCTCCCGGCCGTGGTCGGCCGAGGCCCCGGTCTGGTACCAGATCCGGGCGCCGTCCGCGGACCGCACCATGGTGTGCGCGGCCAGCACCCGGCCCTCGTGGCGGGCGGTGTACAGCCGCATCCGGTCGGGCTCCTCGGCGTTGAGTGCCTCGTACTGCCGCTGGAAGTAGGCCAGCGAACGGCCCAGCCGGAAGCCGTCGCGGCGCTCGGTGACCCCGAGCAGCCGGTGGAAGACCGGCAGGTCCTCCGGCCCGGTGGACCCGCAGACCACCCCCGACTTGGCGGCCTTGCGCACATTGCGCCGCCACTCCTGGCTGAGCCCGCCCCACAGGTCCTCCCGGCGGCGTCCGGCCAGCGGGATCTCGAACACCAGGCGCGGCTGGGCGTCGCCGCCGTCCTCGGCCCCGCAGCGCCGCCAGCCGGCGTCCCGCAGCCGGTCCCCGACCGCCGCGCCCAGCGGGTGCACCACATCCGGCAGCACATCGCCGATCCGGCGGCCCGGCCCGGTGGCGGCCTTGAGCGTGGCGGCGGACCAGCGGCGGTAGGCCAGCGGCGGGCCCATGCGCACCGCGAACGCACCGGCCGCCCGCAGATGGTTCAGCAGCGGGGCCAGCCAGCGGTCCGCCAGCGCCGGATCGGACCAGTCGATCACCGGACCCTCGGGGAGGTAGGCGAAGGAGCGCCGCAGGTGCGGCAGTCTCCGGTACAGCACCAGGGCCGCGCCCGTCAGCCGGCCCCGCTCGTCGCGCCAGCCCAGGCTCTCGCCGCGCCAGCCGTCCTTCACCCGCGCCCAGGCGGGTGTCTGGAGGAAGCTCACCTGCCCCCCGCCGCGGTCCGTCTCCGGGCGTCTGCCGCGCAGGAACGCCAGGTGTTCCCCGGCGGACAGCACCTCCAGACCGAGCACCGGGGCGGACTGGACGGCGGGCGGCGGCGACGCCAGGGTGACCACGGACGTTCCCCCTTCGCGGGTTCGAGGACAGCGGTCCGGAACGGCACCGCTTCACTCCTTCTCACGCGTGGCCCGCCGCCCGCGTGACAGCCCTTTCTCCTCGCTGCCTCTCCACCGCTCCACGCCCGGGGGCGGGGGGTTGTGACAGCGAGGTTTGCCACAGCCGCCGCGGCTTCCCGGCGCGGGCCCCGGGCGGGCAGACTGCGGGGCCAGGCACGGCGGGACGGAACACGGCGGGACGGAACCGGAACCGGGGGAGCGGGTGGGTGCGGGAGCGGGTGGCGGTGAGCGTGGGCGCCGGGACTTCGACGCCTTCTACGCCGCCACCGCCCCGCGCCTGGTCACCGTGGTCTACGCACTCACCGGCGATCTGGCCGAGGCCGAGGACGCCGTGCAGGAGGCGTATGCCCGCGCCTGGGAGCGCTGGCCCAGGCTGTGCGCCGGGGGCGATCCCGCCCCCTGGGTGCGCACCGTGGCGCTGCGGCTCGCGGTGAGCACCTGGCGCAAGGCCCGCAACCGGCTCCGTGCCCATTTCCGGCACGGCCCGCCGCCCGATGTCCCGGCCGTGGCCCCGGACCATGTGGCGCTGGTGGACGCGCTGCGCACGCTGCCGATGGAGCAGCGCACCGCGGTCGTCCTGCACCATCTGCTCGGACTGCCCACCGCGGAGGTGGCCCGGGAGACCGGGGCCTCCGACGCGGCCGTCCGCACCCGGCTCAGCCGTGCCCGCAGGGCCCTGCGGGCGCAGCTCGGCGACGAGCGCGGAGCCGGCCGCCCCGCCGCCGGCGCGTTCCGGCCGCGTGCCCCGGAAGAGAGCCGACCGCTGTGAACGAGAACGATCGCCCGAGCGCCCCCGGACGGGTCAACGGCGCGAGCACGGGCCCGCGGCCCGCCGGTCCGCCGGCCGGAGCCGGGGAACGGCTGCACGACCTGGCCGGCCGGCTGGAGGCGGGCCTGGCACTGGCCC
>NZ_WTLH01000017.1 GCF_011421595.1 Streptomyces sp. YIM 98790
GGGAGCGGCGGGCGGCGGCAGCGGCGCCCCGGCGGGCTCCTCCTCGGCCCGGGCCACCCGCGGCGGCACGGCGAGCTGCACCACGTCGGCGAGCGAGCCGGCGTAGCGGTCGGCGACCGCGCGGCAGAGCCGCAGCAGCCCGGGGCCGAGCACCTCTTCGGTGGACAGGACCTGGGCGATCGGGGCGAGCACGCCGGGGAAGTCGCTCTCGGCGGCACGCTCCACGATGAAGCCGTTGATCAGCCGGCCGCCCTCGCGGCGGCCGCCCCGCTCCCCGGCGCCGAAGCGGACCCGCACCCGGACACCGGGCCGGGCCTGGCCGTCCATCGCGGCGGGCACGGCGTAGTCGAAGTAGCGGTCGAGGTGGAGCTGGCCCTTGTCGACCAGGACCCGGGCGACGGGCAGCCGCTCGGCGAGCGGTGCCCCGCGCCAGGTGCGCGGGCGGGCGCGGGGCGCGGACTTCCTTCGGGCCGCCCGGATCAGCGAAAGCTGTTCGGCGCCGCCCGCGCCCGGCTCTCCCTCCCCGGCGCTCCGGCCGCCTTCACCGCTGCTCACCAGCCCAGTACACCAGACCGCGCCGACACCGCGGCCTCCCGGCGCCGCCGGCGGCCCGGCGGAGTCCGGCGGGAACGCGGACAGCCGCCGGGCACGGAACCCGGCGGCTGCGGCAGGCGGCGGAGGGGGCGGCCTACAGGCCGGCGGCGCGGCGCAGGGCGTCGACCCGGTCGGTGGTCTCCCAGGTGAAGTCCGGCAGCTCACGGCCGAAGTGGCCGTAGGCGGCGGTCTGGGAGTAGATCGGCCGCAGCAGGTCCAGGTCGCGGATGATGGCGGCCGGGCGCAGGTCGAAGACCTCGGAGATGGCCTTCTCGATCCGGTCCGTGGCGACCGCGGCGGTGCCGAAGGTCTCCACGAACAGGCCCACCGGCTCGGCCTTGCCGATGGCGTAGGCGACCTGCACCTCGCAGCGGCGGGCCAGCCCGGCGGCGACCACGTTCTTGGCGACCCAGCGCATGGCGTAGGCGGCGGAGCGGTCCACCTTGGAGGGGTCCTTGCCGGAGAAGGCGCCGCCGCCGTGCCGGGCCATGCCGCCGTAGGTGTCGATGATGATCTTCCGGCCGGTCAGCCCGGCGTCGCCCATCGGGCCGCCGATCTCGAACCGCCCGGTGGGGTTGACCAGCAGCCGGTAGTCCTCGGTGGACAGGCTGATGCCCTGCTCGGCCAGTGCGGCGAGCTCCGGCTCCACCACGAACTCCCGGATGTCCGGGGTGAGCAGCGAGTCCAGGTCGATGTCGGAGGCGTGCTGGCTGGACACCACCACGGTGTCGAGCCGCACCGGACGCTCGCCGTCGTACTCGATGGTGACCTGGGTCTTGCCGTCCGGCCGCAGGTAGGGGATGGTGCCGTTCTTCCGCGCCTCGGTGAGGCGGGCGGCCAGCCGGTGCGCCAGGGTGATCGGCAGCGGCATCAGCTCGGGGGTGTCGTCGCAGGCGTAGCCGAACATCAGGCCCTGGTCACCGGCGCCCTGCCGGTCGAGTTCGTCGTCCTCGCCCTCGACCCGGGCCTCGTAGGCGGTGTCCACGCCCTGGGCGATGTCCGGCGACTGCGCGCCGATCGACACCGAGACGCCGCAGGAGGCGCCGTCGAAGCCCTTCTTGGAGGAGTCGTAGCCGATGTCCAGGATCTTGCCGCGCACCAGTCCGGCGATGTCCGCGTATGCCTTGGTGGTGACCTCGCCGGCCACGTGCACCAGGCCGGTGGTGATCAGGGTCTCCACGGCGACCCGGGAGGACGGGTCCTCCTTGAGGAGGGCGTCGAGAATGGTGTCGCTGATCTGGTCGGCGATCTTGTCCGGGTGGCCCTCGGTCACGGATTCCGAGGTGAACAGACGGCGGGACACGGCGCTCCCTGGGTTTGCAGCGGCTGCTGACTGACGAAGAGGAATGCACGGCCACGGTGTTCGGGCTCGACGGCCGTTCCCGGCCAGCATATCGGTCCGGACACGTGCGCGGGCAGAGTCTGTCCGGTTACTGGGCGACCGGCCGGGCCGTGGGGATTCCGTGCAGGTCAGGCGGGGTGGGCCGAGTCCCAGCGGGCCACCACGGCATCCCAGACCCGGTCGGCGAGCGCCTCCTTGGGGCCGTGCGGGACCATGATCTCCGGCCCCCGGGCGTCCAGGATGACGGCCTCGTTCTCCTCGGTGCCGAAGGCCAGCCGTTCCCCGACCTGGTTGACCACCAGCAGGTCACAGCCCTTGCGGGCCAGCTTGGCGCGGCCGTTGGCCAGCACGTCGTCGGTCTCGGCGGCGAAGCCGACCACGAGCTGCCCGGGGTCGGGCCGCCCGGCGGCGAGCCCGGCCAGGATGTCGGGGTTGCGGACCAGCCCGATCGGGTCCGGTTCCCGGTCGTCCCGCTTCTTGATCTTGCTGCCGGAGCGGTCCGCGGGCCGGAAGTCGGCCACGGCCGCGGCCATCACCACGGCGTCGGCGCCCCGGGCGGCCCCGGTGACCGCCCGGCGCAGCTCCTCGGCGGTGCCGACCCGGATCACCTCGGCGCCGGCCGGATCGGGCAGCTCGGTGTTGGCGGCGACCAGGGTGACCCGGGCACCGCGCGCCAGCGCGGTACGGGCCAGGGCGTACCCCTGCTTGCCGGAGGAGCGGTTGCCCAGATAGCGCACCGGGTCCAGCGGCTCGCGGGTGCCCCCGGCGCTGATCACCACATGGCGGCCGGCCAGATCCTGCTCGGCGGCGCGCGGCCCGCGGGCCAGCACCCGGCGGCAGAACGCGAACAGGGCCTCCGGCTCGGGGAGCCGGCCCTTGCCGGTGTCCGCCCCGGTCAGCCGGCCCACGGCGGGCTCGATCACCAGGGCGCCGCGGCGGCGCAGCGCGGCGACGTTCTCCCGGGTGGCCGGATGCTCCCACATCTCGGTGTGCATGGCGGGTGCGTAGACCACCGGGCAGCGGGCGGTGAGCAGGGTGTTGGTCAGCAGGTCGTCGGCCAGGCCGTGGGCGGCCCGGGCCAGCAGGTCGGCGGTGGCGGGGGCCACCACCACCAGGTCGGCGTGGCGGCCGATGCGGACGTGCGGCACCTCGTGGACGGACTGCCACACCTCGGTGGCGACGGGCCGGCCGGACAGCGCCGACCAGGTGGCCTCGCCGACGAAGTTCAGGGCGGCGGCGGTGGGCACCACGGTGACCGCGTGCCCGGACTCGGTGAACCGCCGCAGCAGCTCGCAGGCCTTGTAGGCGGCGATGCCGCCGCTCACGCCGAGCACCACCTCGGGACGGCCGCCCGGCCGTGCGGGGCCGCCCGGCTCGGCCGGCAGGGCCGCGGGTTCTGCCACGGACCGGCTACTCGGTCGGGCCGTCGATGGCCTCGGCGGTCAGCAGACCGGCGTTGATCTCGCGCAGCGAAATGGAGAGCGGCTTCTCGTGCACGTGGGTGTCCACCAGGGGGCCGACGTACTCCAGGAGGCCCTCGCCGAGCTGCGAGTAGTACGCGTTGATCTGGCGGGCGCGCTTGGCGGCGTAGATCACCAGGCTGTACTTCGAGTCGGTGGCCTCAAGCAGCTCGTCGATCGGAGGGTTGATGATGCCCTCCGGCGGGGCGATGGACGAGGACACGCGCTGCCTCCGAATGGGGTTGTGAACGGTGATCGGGCAAAAGATCAGGACAGACTCATCAAGGCTAGCAGCTCGGCGACCACGGCCTCGACGGAGGTGTTGACCAGGGTCAGGTCGAACTCCGACTCGGCGGCCAGCTCCACCCGGGCGGCGTCCAGCCGGCGCCGGATGACCTCCGGGGCCTCGGTGCCCCGCCCGGTGAGCCGGCGCACCAGCTCCTCCCAGGACGGCGGCGCGAGGAAGACCAGCCGGGCGTCGGGCATGGCCTCGCGCACCTGCCGGGCGCCCTGGAGGTCGATCTCCAGCAGCACCGGCTCGCCCGCCTCCAGCCGGTCCAGGACAGGCCGACGGGGAGTGCCGTAGCGGTTGCCGGCGAACTCGGCCCACTCCAGCAGCTCCCCGTTGGCGATGAGCTTGTCGAACTCCTCGTCCTCGACGAAGAAGTACTGCACACCGTGCCGCTCGCCCGGGCGTGGTCTCCGCGTGGTGGCCGATACCGAGAGCCAGACCTCGGGATGGGCCTTGCGGAGGTGCGCGACGACCGTGCTCTTGCCGACCCCGGAGGGACCGGAGAGCACGGTCAGTCGCGGACGACCGGCCGGTGTTGCGGGGGCCGCCCCCCGGGATGCACCACTCATGCGGTGATTATCCCGGCTACCCGCCGCGCCGAGAAATTCAGGAGGAGCCGGCCCCGAATTCACGCTCAAGCGCCGCGATCTGGTTGGAGCCGAGTCCGCGGACTCGCCGGCTCTCGGAGATGCCGATCCGCTCCATGATCTGCTTGGCCCGGACCTTGCCCACACCGGGCATGGACTCGAGCAGGGCGGAGACCTTCATCTTGCCGATGACATCGTTCTCCTGGCCCTGCTTGATCACCTCGTGGAGCGAGGCGCCGGAGTGCTTGAGCCGATTCTTGACCTCGGCGCGCTCCCGGCGAGCCGCGGCGGCCTTTTCGAGCGCGGCAGCGCGCTGTTCAGGGGTAAGGGGCGGAAGAGCCACGCCTACGTCACCTCAGGTGTCGAACTGTCGGATACGGATGTGGTGAGGAACCTAACGGCCCCGCACCCGGCGGAGCAACATGCAACGCGCCCTGCAACTCCGCTCTCGTCGGAGACTAGCGGCCCAACGCGCCACAGTCAGCGAGATCAGCCGAAAACTCCTGGTCAGCCTCTACTGAAAGGGACATTCCCGGACAAAACCATGGCCGTTTTCGGTCCGGAATCCTTCCCTCCGGCGGGAAGGAGAGCCGGGGCCGGCCGCTCACACGCCCGGCGCGCGGGCCGGCAAGGGCGTCCGGCTCACCTTTCCGACACCCGTTCCCGGCCGTCCAGCGCCGCCGCCAGCCGCTCCGACTCCTCCCGGACGGCCTGGCGCAGTCCCTCCGCCGAGGGGCCCCGGCTCAGCACCCCGCGGCTGACCGAGGGCAGCACCCGGTGCACGGCGGCACCGAACAGCCGCGGCAGGTCCGCGGCGGTGGCCCCCTGGGCGCCCAGCCCGGGCGCCAGCAGCGGCCCGCCCATGTCCAGGTCCACCCCGGCCTCGGCCAGGGTGGCGCCGACCACCGCGCCGAAGGAGCCCAGCGGCTCCGGGCCCCGGTTCTCCTCGGCGAGATGGTCCAGGATCACCTGGGCGACCGGACGGCCGCCGACGGCGGTGGCCCGCTGCACCTCGGGGCCCTCCGGGTTGGAGGTCAGGGCCAGCACGAAGACCCCGCCGCCGAAGCGCCGGGCGGCGTCCAGGGCGGGCCGCAGCGAGCCGAATCCCAGGAAGGGGCTGACCGTGACGGCGTCGGAGCACAGCGGGCTGCCCGGGGTGAGGAAGGCGTCGGCGTAGGCGGCCATGGTGGAGCCGATGTCGCCGCGCTTGGCATCGGTCAGCACCAGCGCGCCGGCCGAACGGGCGTCGGCGATGGCGCGCTCCAGCACCGCCAGGCCCCGCGAGCCGTGGCGCTCGAAGAAGGCGGCCTGCGGCTTGAGCACCGAGACCCGGTCGGCCAGGGCCTCCACCACGGTGCGGGTGAAGCGCTCCAGGCCGGCCACGTCGTCGTCCAGGCCCCAGCCGGCCAGCAGCGAGGCGTGCGGGTCGATGCCCACGCAGAGCGGGCCACGGGTTCCCATGGCCCGCCGCAGCCGGGCCCCGAACGGCTCGGGCGCGCCGGAGGTGCTGCCGGGAACGCCTCCGGGAGTGCCGGTCATCGGGTCTCCGCCTTCCGGGCCGCGGCGCCGACCGCGTCGGCGAGGGTGGGATAGGGGCTGTTCCGCAGCCGCGCCGCCAGGCCCTTGCGCACCGCCCGGGGCCAGAACGGCCCGCGGTAGACGAAGGCGCTGTAGCCCTGGACCAGGGTGGCCCCGGCCAGCACCCGCTGCCAGGCGTCCTCGGCGTCCTCGATGCCGCCCACCCCCACCAGCACCAGCCTGTCGCCCACCCGGGCGTACAGCCGGCGCAGCACGGCCAGCGAGCGTTCCCTGAGCGGGGCGCCGGAGAGCCCGCCGGGCCCGATCTCCCCGATCCGCCCGGCCGGCGTGGCCAGCCCCTCCCGGCCGATGGTGGTGTTGGTGGCGATGATGCCGTCCAGGCCGAGGTCCACGGCCAGGTCGGCGACCGCGTCGATGTCCTCGTCGGCCAGGTCCGGGGCGATCTTGACCAGCAGCGGGACCCGCCGCTCCGGCACGGCACGGCCGGCGGCCTCCCGCACCGCGGCGAGCAGCGGGCGCAGCCGCTCGGTGGCCTGGAGGTCGCGCAGCCCGGGGGTGTTGGGCGAGCTGACGTTGACCACCAGGTAGTCGGCGTACGGCGCCAGCCGCTCGGCGGAGGTGACGTAGTCGGCGACCGCGTCCCGCTCGGGCACGGCCTTGGTCCTGCCGATGTTGACCCCCACCACGGCGTGCGGGAACGGCGGACGGCCGGCCCGGCGGCGGCGCAGCCGTCCGGCCACCGCCGCCGAGCCCTCGTTGTTGAAGCCCATCCGGTTGATCAGCGCCCGGTCGGCGACCAGCCGGAACAGCCTTGGCCGGGGATTGCCGGGCTGGGCCTGTCCGGTGACCGTGCCGACCTCGATGTGGTCGAAGCCGAGCATGGCCAGGCCGTCGATGCCGGCCGCGTTCTTGTCGAAGCCGGCGGCCAGGCCGAACGGTCCGGGCAGGTCCATGCCCAGCGCGGTGATCCGCAGCGCGTCGTCGCGGTGGCCGAGCACCCGGGCGGCGGCTCCCCGCACGCCGGGCACCCGGGCCGCGCCGCGGATACAGGAGAAGGCCAGCCGGTGGGCCCGCTCCGGGTCCATCCGGGCGAAGGCCAGCCGGAAGAGCAGCCGGTAGGCCCGGTGCTGGGTGGGATGCACGTCAGTTCTCCCGGGCCGCGGTGAGGAAGGCGGCGTGTTCCTGGAGGGAGCTGACGCCGACCGCGCCGCGCACCAGGGCGTCGATGGCCTGGGTGGCGGCGGCCAGCGCCTGCACCGTGGTCAGGCAGGGCACGCCCCGGGCCACGGCGGCGGTGCGGATGTCGTAGCCGTCGAGCCGTCCGCCGGTGCCGTGCGGGGTGTTGACGATCAGGTCCACCTTGCCGTCGTGGATCAGGTCCACGATGGTGGGCTCGCCGTCCGGGCCGGGGCCCTCGCTGTGCTTGCGCACCACCGTGGCCCGGATGCCGTTGCGGCGCAGCACCTCGGCGGTGCCGGAGGTGGCCAGCAGTTCGAAGCCGTGCTCGGCCAGCACCCGGGCGGGCAGGATCATGGCCCGCTTGTCCCGGTTGCGCAGCGAGACGAAGGCCCGGCCCCTGGTGGGCAGCGCCCCGTAGGCGGCGGCCTGGGACTTGGCGTAGGCGGTGCCGAAGGCCGCGTCGATGCCCATCACCTCGCCGGTGGAGCGCATCTCCGGGCCGAGCACGGTGTCCACGCCGCGGCCCTGGATGTCGCGGAAGCGGCTCCAGGGCAGCACCGCCTCCTTGACCGAGATCGGCGCGTCCAGCGGCAGGTCGCCGCCGTCCCCGCGGGCCGGCAGCAGGCCCTCGGCGCGCAGTTCGGCGATGGTGGCGCCGAGCGAGATCCGGGCGGCGGCCTTGGCCAGCGGCACGGCGGTGGCCTTGGAGGTGAAGGGCACGGTGCGGGAGGCGCGCGGGTTGGCCTCCAGCACGTAGAGGATGTCCCCGGCGATGGCGAACTGGATGTTGATCAGCCCGCGCACGCCCACCCCCCGGGCGATGGCCTCGGTGCAGGTGCGCAGCCGCTTGATGTCGTAGCCGCCGAGGGTGGTGGGCGGCAGGGCGCAGGCCGAGTCGCCGGAGTGGATGCCGGCCTCCTCGATGTGCTCCATCACCCCGCCGAGGTAGAGCTCCTGGCCGTCGTAGAGGGCGTCCACGTCGATCTCGATGGCATCGTCCAGGAAGCGGTCGATGAGCACCGGGTGGTCGGAGATCAGGCCGGCGTGGCGCTGGAGGTACTCGGCGAGGGCGGCCTCGTCGTAGACGATCTGCATGCCGCGCCCGCCCAGCACATAGCTGGGCCGGGCCATCACCGGGTAGCCGATCTCGGCGGCGATCCGCTTGGCCTCCTCGAAGGAGAAGGCGGTGCCGTACTTGGGGGCGGGCAGCCCGGCCTCGGCCAGTACCCGGCCGAACGCGCCGCGTTCCTCGGCGGCGTGGATGGCCTCCGGCGGGGTGCCGACGACCGGCACGCCGTTGTCCTTCAGGCCCTGGGCCAGGCCCAGCGGGGTCTGGCCGCCGAGCTGCACCAGCACCCCGGCCACCGGGCCGGCGGCCCGCTCGGCGTGCACGATCTCCAGCACGTCCTCCAGGGTGAGCGGCTCGAAGTAGAGCCGGTCGGAGGTGTCGTAGTCGGTGGAGACGGTCTCCGGGTTGCAGTTGACCATGACGGTCTCGTAACCGGCGGCGCTCAGCGCGAACGAGGCGTGCACGCAGGAGTAGTCGAACTCGATGCCCTGGCCGATGCGGTTGGGCCCGGAGCCGAGGATGATCACGGCGGGCTTCCGGCGCGGCGCGACCTCGGTCTCCTCGTCGTAGGAGGAGTAGAAGTACGGGGTGCGGGCGGCGAACTCGGCGGCGCAGGTGTCCACCGTCTTGTAGACGGGACGGATGCCCAGGGCGTGCCGGACCTCCCGGATCACCTCTTCGCGCAGGCCGCGGATCTCGCCGATCTGGAGGTCCGAGAAGCCGTGCCGCTTGGCGTGCTCCAGCAGTTCGGGGGTGAGCCGCTCGGCCGCGGCGATCTCCTGGGCGACCTCGTGGATCAGGAAGAACTGGTCGACGAACCAGGGGTCGATCCGGGTGGCGGCGTGGACCTCCTCGGCGGTGGCGCCGGCCCGGATGGCCTGCATCACGGTGTTGAGGCGCCCGTCGGTGGGGACGGCGGCGGTGCGCAGCAGCGCCTCCTTCTCCTCCGGGCCGCCCGGCTCCCCGGTGAAGGAGAACTGGGAGCCCTTCTTCTCCAGCGAGCGCAGTGCCTTGTTGAGCGCCTCGGTGAAGTTGCGGCCGATGGCCATGGCCTCGCCCACCGACTTCATGGTGGTGGTCAGGGTGGCGTCGGCGGCCGGGAACTTCTCGAAGGCGAACCGCGGCACCTTGACCACCACGTAGTCCAGGGTGGGTTCGAAGGAGGCCGGGGTCTGCTCGGTGATGTCGTTGGGGATCTCGTCCAGGGTGTAGCCGATGGCCAGCTTGGCGGCGATCTTCGCGATCGGGAAGCCGGTGGCCTTGGAGGCGAGCGCCGAGGAGCGGGAGACCCGGGGGTTCATCTCGATGACCACGACCCGCCCGTTGTCCGGGTCGACCGCGAACTGGATGTTGCAGCCGCCGGTGTCCACCCCGACCTCCCGGATCACCGCGATGCCGATGTCCCGCAGGACCTGGTACTCGCGGTCGGTGAGGGTCATGGCCGGGGCGACGGTGATGGAGTCGCCGGTGTGCACGCCCATCGGGTCGAGGTTCTCGATGGAGCAGACCACGACCACGTTGTCGTGCCTGTCGCGCATCAGCTCCAGCTCGTACTCCTTCCAGCCCAGGATGGACTCCTCCAGGAGCACCTCGGTGGTCGGGGAGAGCGCCAGGCCCTGGCCGGCGATGCGGCGCAGTTCCTCCTCGTCGTGGGCGAAGCCGGAGCCGGCGCCGCCCATGGTGAAGGAGGGCCGGACGACCACGGGGTAGCCGCCCAGGGTCTCCACCCCGGCCAGCACCTCGTCCATGGAGTGGCAGATCACCGAACGGGCGGACTCGCCGTGCCCGGTCTTCTCCCGGACCCGCTCCACGACCTCCTTGAACTGGTCGCGGTCCTCGCCCTTGCGGATGGCGGCCACATTGGCGCCGATCAGCTCGACGCCGTACTTCTCCAGGGTGCCGGCCTCGTGCAGGGCGATGGCGGCGTTGAGCGCGGTCTGGCCGCCCAGGGTGGGCAGCAGCGCGTCCGGCCGCTCCTTGGCGATGATCTTCTCGACGAACTCCGGGGTGATGGGCTCGACATAGGTGGCGTCGGCCATCTCCGGGTCGGTCATGATGGTCGCCGGGTTGGAGTTGACCAGGATCACCCGCAGGCCCTCGGCCTTGAGCACCCGGCAGGCCTGGGTGCCGGAGTAGTCGAACTCGGCGGCCTGGCCGATGACGATCGGGCCCGAACCGATCACCAGTACGGACTGGATGTCAGTGCGCTTCGGCACGGTGGGCCTCCATCAGCGAAACGAAGCGGTCGAACAGGTAGGCGGCGTCGTGCGGTCCGGCCGCCGCCTCGGGGTGGTACTGGACGCTGAACGCGGGCCGGTCCAGCAGCCGCAGGCCCTCCACCACGTTGTCGTTGAGGCAGACGTGGCTGACCTCGACCCGGCCGTAGGGGGTGTCGGTGGCGCCGTCCAGCGGGGCGTCCACCGCGAAGCCGTGGTTGTGCGCGGTGACCTCCACCTTGCCGGTGGTGCGGTCCTGCACCGGCTGGTTGATGCCGCGGTGCCCGTACTTCAGCTTGTAGGTGCCGAAGCCGAGCGCCCGGCCGAGGATCTGGTTGCCGAAGCAGATGCCGAACAGCGGGGTACGGCGCTCCAGCACGCCGCGCATCAGCTCCACGGCGTGCTCCGCGGCGGCCGGGTCGCCGGGGCCGTTGGAGAAGAACACGCCGTCGGGCCGGACGGCCTCGATGTCCGCGGCGGTGGCGGTGGCGGGCAGCACGTGCACCTCGATGCCGCGCTCGGCCATCCGGTGCGGGGTCATGCCCTTGATGCCCAGGTCCACGGCGGCCACGGTGAACCGCTTCTCCCCGAGGGCCGGGACGGTGTACGGCTCGGTGGTGGCCACCTCGGCGGCCAGGTCGGCGCCCTTCATCGGCGGCACGGCCCGCACCCGGGCCAGCAGCTCCTCGTGGCGGTCGATCGCCGGGCCGGAGAAGATGCCGACCCGCATGGCGCCGCGCTCGCGCAGATGGCGGGTGAGGGCGCGGGTGTCGATGCCGCTGATGCCGACCACGCCCTGGGCGGTCAGCTCCTCCTCCAGGCCGCGCCGGGCGCGCCAGTTGGAGGAGACCCGGGCCGGGTCGCGCACCACGTAGCCGGCCACCCAGATGCGGCGGGATTCGGGGTCCTCGTCGTTGACGCCGGTGTTGCCGATGTGCGGGGCGGTCATCACGACCACCTGGCGGTGGTAGGAGGGGTCGGTGAGGGTCTCCTGGTAGCCGGTCATGCCGGTGGAGAACACGGCCTCGCCGAAGGTCTCCCCCACGGCCCCGTAGGCGCGGCCGCGGAAGGTGCGGCCGTCCTCCAGGACCAGTACGGCGGCAGGGCGTCCGCCGCCGGCGGGGTTCGTCGCAGCGGTGGTCATGGTGTGCCTTCCTGGTGGTGCTGTCCGGCCGCGGGCCGGCCGTCGCGCTGCCGCGCGGCCCGCGGTGCGGTCGTGCCGGGCGGGCCGGCCGTGCTGCCGGCCTGCCGCCCGGCGAGGGCGGTGAGGGCGTCCACCCAGCCGGGGTGCTGGGCGGCCCGGTCGGAGCGGAAGCCGGAGTCCAGCAGCCGGCCGCCGTGCTCCCAGGTGATCACCAGCAGCGCGTTCTCGGTGAGCACCTTGCCGGCGATGGCCTTGTCCAGGCGTGCGCCGCGCAGCCGGGAGGCGGGGATGAAGAAGTCCTGCGCGCCGGGCCGGTCGACCCGGACCCCGCCCTCGGTGAGGGTCAGCTCGGCCCGGCTGCGCACGCCGAGGCCGTGGGCGACGATCCGGTCCAGCCACTGCCCGGCGGTGGTGGTGCCGTGGTAGCGCCCGGCCAGCCGCAGCCGGCCGTCGTCCGGGCCGGGGGCCGCCGCCTCGGGTGGGGCGGGCAGCGCGGGCAGATCGGACTGGAGCAGGCCCCGCCACTGCCAGCCCTGCCGCATCAGCCAGTAGACCAGGACCACGACCAGGGCCAGCCCGATCGTCCAGGCCAGGTAGCCGGGCCAGGCGGCCCCGCCCGTCCCGGCGGCGGCGGCGGTGATGCCCGCGCTCATGCCGCGGCTCCGTCCGTCAGGGCGCCGTCGGACACCGTGGCGCGGCCGCGCAGGAAGGTGTGGGTGACCCGGCCGGGCAGCTCCATCCCCCGGTACGGGGTGTTGCGGCTGCGCGAGGCGAACGCCGAGGGCTCCACCGGCGAGCGGTGGCCGGGGTCCCACAGGGTGAGGTTGGCGGGCTCCCCGGCGGCGACCGGGCGGCCCTGTCCGGGCAGCCGGCCGATACGGGCGGGCCGGAAGGACATCCGCTCGGCGACCCCCGCCCAGTCCAGCAGCCCGGTGTCCACCATGGCGTGCTGCACCACGGACAGCGCGGTCTCCAGCCCGACCATGCCCATGGCCGCCGCGGCCCATTCGCAGTCCTTGTCCTCCTGCGGGTGCGGGGCATGGTCGGTGGCCACCACGTCGATGGTGCCGTCGGCCAGCGCCTCCCGCAGGGCCCGCACGTCCGCCTCGGTGCGCAGCGGCGGGTTGACCTTGTAGACCGGGTCGTAGGACCGCACCAGTTCGTCGGTGAGCAGCAGGTGGTGCGGGGTGACCTCGGCGGTCACCGGCATGCCCCGGGACTTGGCCCAGCGGACGATCTCCACCGAGCCGGCGGTGGACAGGTGGCAGATGTGCACCCGGGAGCCGACGTGGGCGGCGAGCAGCACGTCCCGGGCGATGACCGATTCCTCGGCCACCGCGGGCCAGCCGGCCAGGCCGAGTTCGGCGGAGACCGGGCCCTCGTTCATCTGGGCGCCCTCGGTGAGCCGGGGCTCCTGGGCGTGCTGGGCGATCACCCCGTCGAAGGCCTTCACGTACTCCAGCGCGCGCCGCATGATCACCGCGTCGTCCACGCACTTGCCGTCGTCGGAGAAGACGGTGACGGCGGCGGCCGACTCGTGCATGGCGCCGAGTTCGGCGAGCTGCTTGCCCTCCAGCCCGACGGTGACCGCGCCGACCGGCTGGACGTCGCAGTATCCGGCCTCCCGGCCCAGCCGCCAGACCTGCTCCACCACACCGGCGGTGTCGGCGACCGGGAAGGTGTTGGCCATGGCGTGCACCGCGGTGTAGCCGCCGCGGGCGGCGGCCCGGGTGCCGGTGCGCACGGTCTCGGAGTCCTCCCGGCCGGGCTCGCGCAGATGGGTGTGCAGGTCCACCAGGCCGGGCAGCAGGATCCGGCCCGCCGCCTCGATCACCGTGGCGCCGTCCGCCCGGGCCGCGGTGTCCGGGCCGTCGCCGACGGCGGCGACGGTCCCGTCCTCGATCAGCACGTCCTGCGGTTCCCCGCCCAGGACCCGGGCGCCGCGGATCAGCGTCTTGCTCATGTCAGTGGTTCTCCTCGGTGCGGGGGCGGGCGGCCGGCGGCTCGGCGGGGGCCTGCCCGGCGGGCGGCTGGGCCCCGCCGAGCAGCAGGTACAGCACGGCCATCCGGACGGACACCCCGGCGGTGACCTGCTCGACCGCGGTGCAGCGGGGCGAGTCGGCCACCTCCGCGGTGATCTCCATGCCGCGGTTCATCGGGCCCGGGTGCATCACGACGGCGTGGCCGGGCATCCGGGCCATCCGGGCGGCGTCCAGGCCGTAGCGGCGGGCGTATTCGCGCTCGGTGGGGAAGAAGGCGCCACCCATGCGTTCCCGCTGGACCCGCAGCATCATCACCGCGTCGCTCTTGGGCAGGACGGCGTCGAGGTCGTAGGAGATCTCGCAGGGCCAGTTCTCCGCGCCGACCGGGAACAGGGTGGGCGGGCCGACCAGGGTGACCTCGGCGCCCAGGGTGGCCAGCAGGCCGACGTTGGAGCGGGCCACCCGGCTGTGCAGGATGTCGCCGGTGATGGTGATGCGCCGGCCGGACAGGTCGCGGCCCAGTCCTCCGTCCGGGCCGAGCAGCCGGCGGCGCATGGTGAAGGCGTCCAGCAGCGCCTGGGTGGGGTGCTGGTGGGTGCCGTCACCGGCGTTGATCACGGCGGCGTCGATCCAGCCGGAGGTGGCCAGCCGGTAGGGGGCGCCGGAGGCGCCGTGCCGGACGATCACGGCGTCGGCGCCCATGGCCTCCAGGGTCTGCGCGGTGTCCTTGAGGGATTCCCCCTTGGAGACCGAGGAGCCCTTGGCGGAGAAGTTGATGACGTCGGCGGAGAGCCGCTTGGCGGCGGCCTCGAAGGAGATGCGGGTGCGCGTGGAGTCCTCGAAGAAGAGGGTGACCACGGTGCGCCCGCGCAGGGTCGGGAGCTTCTTCATCGGCCGGTCGGAGAGCCTGGCGAGTTCCTCGGCGGTGTCGAGAATCAGCACGGCGTCGTCGCGGGTCAGGTCGGCGGCCGAGATGAGATGGCGCTTCATCGTTGCCTTCGGTGTGCCTTGGGGCCTTGGATGCGTGCGGGCGTGGGACGGGGCGGGTGCGGGCAGGCGCGGGTGCCCCGGCGGGACCGCCCGGGGGCGGGCCGCGGGGCGTGCGGGGCTAGCGGTCCGGGGTGGTGGGTGCGGACTCGCGCAGGCCGAGCCGTACGCCGTCCCGGCCGTCCTCCTCGGTGAGCTGGACCCGCACCGCCTCGCGCAGCGAGGTGGGGATGTTCTTGCCCACGTAGTCGGCGCGGATGGGCAGTTCCCGGTGGCCGCGGTCGACCAGGACCGCGAGCTGCACGGCGCGGGGGCGGCCGAGGTCGCCGAGCGCGTCGAGGGCGGCGCGGATGGTGCGTCCGGAGAAGAGGACGTCGTCCACCAGGACGACGAGCCGGCCGTCGATGGATTCGCCGGGGACCTCGGTGCGGGCCAGCGCGCGGGCGGGCCGCAGCCGGAGATCGTCCCGGTACATGGTGATGTCGAGGGAGCCGGCCGGCATCGGGTGTCCGGCGATGTCGCCGAGCCGGGCGGCCAGGCGGCGGGCCAGATGGACGCCGCGGGTGGGGATGCCGAGCAGCAGCACGTCGTCGGCGCCCTTGGTGCGTTCGACGATCTCGTGCGCGATGCGGGTGAGCGCCCGGGCGATGTCCGGGCCCTCCAGGACGGTGCGGGCGGCGGCTGCGCCGTCGGGGCTGCTGGTGCTGTTGGTGCTGTCCATGCGGAACGGACCTCCTTCCCCGCCTCACGGGACGGGCCTTAAAGGACGTCTGGAAAACCGTCCGGGACACCGCGGACGGTTGCGTGGACCCGCGGGAGGAATACCCCAGGGTGAACACAACCGGCTCGCACAGCAGCCCGGCGCGGTCGTTTCCCGAGCATACCGCAGCATTGCCGTACGCCACTCCCGCCCCTTCCGCTACCGGAATCCTGGGCATCTCCCCAGGTCAGAAACGTATCGCCGGTTTCAGCTTGACGGTTTCCATCACGCTGCGTAACCTCACAGTGAGTAACAGCAGAGCCGTCCGGGGAGTCACATGTCCAGCGAATACGCCAAACAACTCGGAGCCAAGCTCCGGGCGATCCGTACCCAGCAGGGTTTGTCGCTCCATGGCGTGGAGGAGAAGTCCCAGGGCCGGTGGAAAGCGGTCGTGGTCGGTTCCTACGAGCGTGGTGACCGGGCGGTCACCGTGCAGCGCCTCGCGGAGCTGGCGGAGTTCTACGGTGTGCCGGTCCAGGAGCTGCTTCCCGGGTCGACGCCCGCCGGCGCCGCCGAGCCCCCGCCGAAACTCGTACTGGACCTGGAGCGGCTGGTCCAGGTGCCGTCCGAGAAGGCGGGTCCGCTGCAGCGTTACGTGGCCACCATCCAGAGCCAGCGCGGTGACTACAACGGCAAGGTGCTCTCGATCCGTCAGGACGATCTGCGCACCCTGGCCGTGATCTACGACCAGTCGCCGTCGGTGCTCACCGAGCAGCTCATCAGCTGGGGCGTGCTCGGCGCGGATGCCCGCCGTGCGGTGCAGACCGAGGAGGGCTGAACCCCCGTCGGCCGGCTTCCGACCGTTCGGAGCGGAAGGGGCGGGCCGGAGACCTCCGGGTCTCCGGCCCGCCCCTTCCGTCTGTTCCGACCGCCGCTCCGGCTCAGCGCCGCAGGGTGGGCTTGAGGTCCTTCAGCCGGCCCAGCAGTCCGTTGACGAACCCCGGGGACTCGTCGGTGGAGTACTCGCGGGCCAGCTGCACGGCCTCGTCCAGCACCACCGGGTCCGGGGTGTCGTCCTCCCAGAGCAGCTCGTAGGTGCCCATCCGGAGGATGGAGCGGTCCACGCCCGGCATCCGGTCCAGCGGCCAGCCGACCGCGTAGGCGGCGATCAGCTCGTCGATCCGCCCGGCGTGCTCGGTGTAGCCCTCGACCAGCCGCACCGTGTACTCCGAGACCCGGGGATGGCGTTCGTCCTCCTGGGCGTGGCGTATCCACTCGGCGAGCACGGTGGCCGGACGGGTGTCGCGCTGATCCGCCTCGAAAAGGATCTGCAGGGCGCGGACACGTGCCTTGCTGCGTGCCGCCACTTAGCCGCTCACCCGGCCGAGGTAGTCCCCCGAGCGGGTGTCCACCTTGATCTTCTCGCCGGTGGTGATGAACAGCGGAACCTGGATCTCGAAGCCGGTCTCCAGGGTGGCGGGCTTGGTGCCGCCGGTGGACCGGTCGCCCTGCAGGCCGGGCTCGGTGTGCGCCACGGTCAGCTCCACGGCCGCGGGCAGCTCCACGAAGAGCGGGTTGCCCTCGTGGATGGCGACCGTCGCCCCGAACCCCTCCAGCAGGTAGTTGGCGGCATCGCCGACGACCGCCGGGTCGACATGCAGCTGGTCGTAGGTCTCCATGTCCATGAAGACGAAGTACTCGCCGTCCTTGTACGAGAACTGCATGTCACGCCGGTCGACGGTGGCGGTCTCGACCTTGGTGCCGGCGTTGAAGGTCTTGTCGACCACCTTGCCGGAGAGCACGTTCTTCAGCTTGGTGCGGACGAAGGCGCCGCCCTTGCCGGGCTTGACGTGCTGGAACTCGACAACGGACCACAGCTGGCCCGCGTCGAGCTTGAGCACCATGCCGTTCTTGAGGTCGTTCGTGGTGGCCACGGTCGCGGATTCTCCTGAAGCAGCTTCGGATCGACGCGAGCCCCCGGGCCCGGCCCCGGTGGGGCTAGAGGGCGAGGAGCTCCTTGGTCGTGATGGTGAGTAGCTCGGGCCCGCCGTCCGCCGACGGCCGGACGACGAGTGTGTCATCGATGCGGACACCGCCCCGGCCCGGGAGGTGGACCCCCGGCTCGACGGTGACCGGCACACAAGGGTCAAGTCTACCCATGGCCACGGGTGACAGCCGAGGGTCCTCCCCGATTTCCAGCCCCACCCCGTGCCCGGTCACCGGGCCCAGGGCCGCACCGTGCCCGGCCGCGTCGAGCACCGCGCGGGCCGCCTGGTCCACCGCCCGGTACTCGGCACCCGGCGCCAGTGCCTCCCGGGCCGCCCGCTGCGCGGTGAACACCAGGTCGTAGAGGTCGATCTGCCAGTCCGCCGGCCGGGAGCCGATGACGAAGGTGCGGCCGATCTGGCAGCGGTAGCCGCGGTAGCGGGCGCCCATCCGCACGGTGAGGAAGTCCCCCTCCTCCACCCGCCGGTCGGTGGGCCGGTGGCCCGGGATGCCGGCGTGGCTGCCGGTGGCCACCGAGGTGGGGAAGGCCGCGCCCTCGGCCCCGTGGTCGATCAGCCGGCGCTCCAGCTCCAGGGCGAGGTGGCGTTCGGTGCGGCCGACCAGGATGGACTCCAGCAGCTCGCCCAGCGCCCGGTCGGTGATCTCGGCGGCGGTGCGCAGCGCCGCGATCTCCTCCTCGTCCTTGACCAGCCGCTGGTGCTCCACGGCGCAGTCCAGGTCGCCCAGCTTCAGACCGCCGGCGCGGGCGGCCAGCGCACGGTGCCGGGCCACGGTCAGATGGTGTTCCTCCACCTCCAGCGCGGCCGCCCCGGCACCCGCCGCCAGGCCCGCCGCGACCAGGGCCGGATCGCTGTCGTCGGTGAGCGGCAGCAGCCGCAGGGCGTCGTCCGCCTCCGGGGCCACCGGACCGGCGGCCGCTCCCCCGGGCGGCACGACCAGCACGTCGGCGTCGGGTGCGGCCTGCTCGGGCAGCACCAGCAGCACCGCGCCGGCCGGTGCGGCCCCGGTCAGATACCAGACGTTCGCGGGCCGGGAGACCAGCAGGGCCGCGTCGCCCGCCGCCGCGCGGCGGGCGCGCAGCCGGGCGCGCCGCGCCGCGTGAGCTTCCGAGATGGTGGCCATGGGGCCGAGAGTACGCAGCGGGGCCGCCGGTTGTCCCGTTCAGCGGGTCCGCTCGGGGTGTCGGCGGCACCGGCCCGCGCGGCCCGCCGGGCGGGTCACCACTGCGGGGGGTTGGACAGCGAGCGGGCCACCGCCTCGTCCAGCAGCCGGGCGGTGGCCGGCACGTCCAGCCGGGAGTTGTCGATGATCGGCAGGCCGGAGCTGTACCAGCCGGCCATCCGGCCGTGGATGGCGGCCACCTCCTCGTCGGCCAGCCGCCGGGTGCCGCTGCGCGCGGCGTTGCGCTGCAGGACCACGTCCAGGCCGGGCAGCAGCACCACCGGGATCAGGCCGGGCCCCACGTGCCGCTTCCAGCCGCCGAGCCCGACCGCGGGCCGGTCCGGGAAGACCGCGTCGTCCAGGATGCAGGAGATGCCGTTGGCCAGGAAGTTGCGGGCGGCGAAGCCGCAGGTGCGGCGGGCCAGCCGGTACTGGGCCTCGGAGTTCTCGTTCCAGCCGGCCCGGGGGTCGGCGAAGCCGGCGCGCACCCACTCACGCACGTCGTCCAGGCTGATGTGCGCGGTGGGCACCTGGCGGCGGTCCGCCCAGTAGCGGGCCACGGTGGTCTTTCCGGCGCCGGCCGGCCCGATCAGCAGGACCGCCACTCCGGCGCGCGAGACGTCCACCGGGACGGCGCCCTGGGCGGCCACCGGGCGCATCCCGCCGGGCGGCAGCGGGATGTTCCCGGTCGTGCTGCCGTCCGCCGGTGCGGGGGGCGGAACGGGGAGTCCGCCGGGCTGGTGCATCCGCTGCCACTCCGTAGTCGTGAAAAGCCTTCGAGAGCCCGGTGCCCGCCTGGGGTCCGGCGTGCGGCCGCGGTGCCGTCCGGGAGCCGGCGGGGATGCTCCTCCCCCGGCGGCCGTACCGGCCGGGTCACGGGGCCGTACCGGTCACACGGTACCGGGCCGTGCGGCGGTGCACCGCACTGGCCGGGAGGTCAGCGGCGTTCCGCGGCCGGAGCGGTCTCCTCGGCCAGGGCCCGCAGGGCCAGCAGGTAGGAGGAGATGCCGAAGCCCGCGATGGTGCCGCTGGCCACCGCCGCCACCACCGAGGTGTGGCGGAACTCCTCCCGGGCGTACGGATTGGAGATGTGCACCTCGATCAGCGGGGCCGTGCGCTGGGCGGCGGCGTCCCGCAGGGCGTACGAGTAGTGGGTGAAGGCCCCGGGGTTGAGCACCACGGGCAGGCGCCGGTCGGCGGCCTCGTGCAGCCAGCGGACCATCTCGCCCTCGTCGTTGGTCTCCCGCACCTCCACCGCCAGGCCCAGTTCCCGGCCCAGCGCGGTGCAGCGGGCCACCAGACCGGCGTAGGAGGTGGAGCCGTAGACGTCGGGCTCCCGGGAGCCCAGCCGGCCCAGGTTGGGGCCGTTGAGCACCAGGACCGGCCGCCCGGCCGGTCCGGCCGGCTCGCGCGGCTCCGGCGCCTGCGCGGGATGTCCGGTCATGCGGCGATCTCCGCGTGCGCGGCGAGCAGCAGGGACGGGTCCGGGCCCTCCAGCACGGCCGGGCGGGCCAGGCCGTCCAGCACGATGAACCGCAGCCGGTCACCACGGGTCTTCTTGTCCACCTTCATGGCCTCCAGCAGCCGGGGCCACTGGTCGCCGCGGTAGGTGACCGGCAGGCCGACCGCCTCCAGCACGGTGCGGTGCCGGTCGGCGGTGGCGTCGTCCAGGCGTCCGGCGATCCGGCCGAGCTCGGCGGCGAACACCATGCCGACGGAGACCGCGGCCCCGTGCCGCCAGCGGTAGCGCTCGTTCTTCTCGATGGCGTGGCCCAGGGTGTGGCCGTAGTTGAGGATCTCCCGGCGGCCGGCTTCCTTGAGGTCGCCGGAGACCACCTCGGCCTTGACCCGCACCGAGCGCTCGATCAGCTCGGCGGTGTGCGGGCCGCGCGGGGAGCGGGCGGCCTCCGGGCCGGACTCGATCAGGTCCAGGATCACCGGATCGGCGATGAACCCCGCCTTGATCACCTCGGCCAGACCGGAGACGTAGTCGTGGACCGGGAGGGACTCCAGCGCGGCAAGGTCGCACAGCACCCCGGCGGGCGGGTGGAAGGCGCCCACCAGGTTCTTGCCCTCGGCGGTGTTGATGCCGGTCTTGCCGCCGACCGCGGCGTCCACCATGCCCAGCACGGTGGTGGGCACGGCGATCCAGCGCACGCCGCGCAGCCAGCTGGCGGCCACGAAGCCGGCCAGGTCGGTGGTGGCGCCGCCGCCCACGCCCACGATCACGTCGGTGCGGGTGAAGCCGGACTGTCCCAGCGCGCTCCAGCAGTAGGCGGCCACCTCGGCGGTCTTGGCGTCCTCGGCGTCGGGCACCTGCACGGCGATGGCCTCGTAGCCCTGTCCGGCCAGGTCCTCCCGGAGCACCCGGCCGGTCTCGGCCAGCGCCTCCGGGTGGACGACGGCGACCCGCCGGGCCTCGGTGCCGATCAGCCCGGGCAGTTCGTCCAGCAGCCGGTGGCCGATGAGCACCTCGTAGGGCGCGGTGCCGGCGCTGCCGCCGACCGCGACCCGGATCGGGGCGGCCGGTCCGGCGGACGTGGGTGGTGTGGTCACGGCTTGAGCTCCAATGCGTCCAGCACGGCCTGGGCGGCCTCCTCGGGGGTACGGCCGGACGTGCTGACCACGGTCCGGGCCACCTCGGTGTAGAGCGGGCGGCGCTCCTCCATCAGGCCGCGCCACTGCTGCCGGGGATTGACCGCGAGCAGCGGGCGGGGGGCGTCCAGACCCACCCGGCGCACCGCGTCGGCGAGGTCCACGTCCAGAAAGACGACGGGGCGGCCGGTGAGCAGGGCGCGGGTGGCCTCGCTGAGCACGGCGCCGCCGCCGAGGGCGAGCACGCCGCGGTGCTCGGCCAGGGCGGTGCGCACCGCGGCGGCCTCCAGTTCGCGGAACCGTTCCTCGCCGTCGGCCAGGAAGATGTCCCGGACGGGCTTTCCGGCCAGCCGTTCGACATCGGCGTCGGTGTCGCGGAACTCCGTGCCGAGGCGCTCGGCGAGCAGGGTGCCGACGGCGGTCTTCCCCGCGCCGGGCGGGCCCACCAGGATCACGGCGGGTGCGGGCGTACCGGGTGCGGTGGTCATCGGATCTCCAGTGCCTCCAGGTAGCCGTGGACATTGCGCCGGGTCTCGGCGACGCTGTCGCCGCCGAACTTCTCGGCCACCGCGTCGGCCAGCACCAGGGCCACCATGGCCTCGGCCACGATGCCCGCCGCGGGGACCGCGCAGACGTCGGAGCGCTGGTGGTGGGCGCGGGTCGGCTCACCGGTGGCGGTGTCCACGGTGGCCAGGGCGCGCGGCACGGTGGCGATGGGCTTCATGGCGGCGCGGACGCGCAGCAGTTCGCCGGTGGAGATGCCGCCCTCGGTGCCGCCGGAGCGGCCGGTGGCGCGGCGGATGCCCTCCGAGGTGGTGACGATCTCGTCGTGCGCCTGCGAGCCGGGCACCCGGGCGAGGCCGAAGCCGTCGCCGAGTTCCACGCCCTTGATCGCCTGGATGCCCATCAGGGCGGCGGCCAGCCGGGAGTCCAGGCGGCGGTCCCAGTGCACGTGGGAGCCCAGGCCGACCGGCACGCCGTGGGCGACCACCTCGACCACGCCGCCGAGGGTGTCGCCGTCCTTGTGGGCCTGGTCGATCTCGGCGACCATCGCCTTGGAGGCGTCGGCGTCCAGGCAGCGGACCGGGTCGGCGTCCAGCCGGGCCAGGTCCCCGGGGAGCGGTACCGAGCCGCGCGGGGCCCGGGCACCGCCCAGCTCCACCACGTGGGAGAGGATCTCGATGCCGGTGGTCTCGCGCAGGTAGGAGCGGGCCACGGTGCCGAGGGCGACCCGGGCCGCGGTCTCCCGGGCGGAGGCGCGTTCCAGGACCGGGCGGGCGTCGTCGAAGCCGTGCTTCTGCATGCCGGCCAGGTCGGCGTGGCCGGGACGGGGACGGGTCAGGGGTGCGTTGCGGGCGAGTTCGGCCAGTTCCGCCGGGTCGACCGGGTCGGCGGCCATGACCTTCTCCCACTTGGGCCACTCGGTGTTGCCGACCATGATCGCCACCGGGGAGCCGAGGGTGCGGCCGTGCCGTACCCCGCCGAGGAAGGTGACCTCGTCGCGTTCGAACTTCATCCGGGCGCCGCGGCCGTAGCCGAGCCGCCGCCGCGCCAGCTCGTCGGCCACCAGGTCGGTGGTGACCGGGACACCGGAGGGCAGCCCCTCCAGCGTCGCGACGAGTGCGGGGCCGTGCGACTCCCCCGCGGTCAGCCAGCGCAACCTGCTCAACAGTGCTCCCTCGGTAGTCGGGGCCGTCCCTGTGCCGTCCCCGATCCTGCCACGCCCCCCGGTGCGGTCCCGCCCCATCCCAGCCTGCGGACGCCGGCCCGGCGCCGGGCGGGGCGGGCCGGCAGCCGTGGCCGCCGCTCGTGGTTGTGGCCGTGCTTGTGGCCGTGCTTGTGGCCGTGGCCGTCAGTCGTGGCGCCCGGCGAGCGCGGCCTCACCGGCCGCCCGCATGGCGGCCAGCGGCGCGGGGGCGCGGCCGGTCATCTGCTCCACCTGGAGCACCGCCTGGTGGATCAGCAGGTCCAGGCCGCCGACCACCCGGCCGCCGCGGTCCGCCCAGGCGGCGGCCAGGGGGGTGGGCCAGGGGTCGTAGAGCACGTCGAAGAGCACCCCGGGCCGGTCGGGCACGGCGGCGGCCAGGCCGTCGGTGGCGCCGGCCGGGGTGGTGGCGATCACCAGCGGAGCGCGCAGCGCCTCGGCCGCGGACTCCCAGCCGGCGTCCCGCACGTCCACGCCCAGCCGTTCTCCCCAGCCGCGCATCTCGGCGGCGCGGGCCGGGCTGCGCACGTAGGCGGTGACCTCGCCGCCGCAGATCCGGGCCAGCGCGGCCAGCGCCGAGGAGGCGGTGGCGCCGGCGCCCAGCACGGCGGCGTGGTCGGTCTTCTCCACGCCGCGCTCGCGCAGGGCCGCGATCATGCCGGGGATGTCGGTGTTGTCGCCCAGTCTGCGCCCGTCCTCGGTGAACACCACGGTGTTGACCGCCTCCACCGCGGCGGCGGTGGGGCTGATGGAGTCCACCAGCGGGATCACCGCGCGCTTCAGCGGCATGGTGAGCGACAGGCCGGCCCACTCCGGGCCGAGCCCGGCCAGGAAGCCGGGCAGGGCCGGCTCGTCGATCTCGTAGCGGCCGTAGGTCCACTCCGGCAGGCCGAGCGCCCGGTAGGCGGCCCGGTGCAGGACCGGGGAGAGGGAGTGGGCGATGGGCGACCCCAGCACCGCGGCCCTGGTCCGGGCCGCCGGGCCGGGCCGCCCGGCGGGCTCAGTCATGGTCGGTCATGGTCAGTCGCCGCCCTGCTGTGCATTGAGTTCCTCCACCAGTTGCTCGTGCTCCTCCAGGGTCTTGGTGAAGTGGGTGGTCTCCCCTATCGAGACGAAGAACATCCATCCCTCGGAGGTGGGGTTGAGGGTGGCCTCTATGGCGTGGTCGCCCGGGTTGCCGATGGGTCCGGGCGGCAGACCGGGGTGGACGTAGGTGTTGTACGGGTCCTGCTCGGCCTGGATCTCCTCGACACTGAGCCGCAGTTCGCTCTGGTTGCGCAGGTAGTTGAAGGTGGAGTCGAACTCCAGCTTCCGGTTGGTGACGGTGTTGTCCGGTTCCAGGCGGTTGTAGATCACCTCGGACATCTGCGCGAAGTCGTCGTAGGTCAGGCCCTCGGCCTGCACCAGACTGGCCACCGTCACCAGATCGAAGGGGGACTCCAGGCCCATCGCGGCGGCCTGGTCCTCCAGCCCGTACTCGGTGTACTTGGCGGTGGCGCGGCCGACCATCTCGGAGAGCAGGGACTCGGGGGTGACGGACTCGCCCACGTTGTAGCGGGCCGGGAAGAGGAAGCCCTCCAGCGGGTCCTTGACGTTCTCCCGGCCCAGCGCCCACTCGGGGAGCGGCCACTCGCCCTCGGCGGCGATCCCCGCCGTGGTGCCCTCCTCCAGGCCGAGTTTCCCGTCGATCAGGGCGTAGACCGCCGAGGCCCGCAGGCCCTCGGGAACGATCAGGGTGTTGAGCGCCGCCGGGTCGGTCATCAGCTCGACGGCGGACTTGGCGGACATCTCCAGGCGCAGCACGTAGTACCCGGCCTGGATGACCTCGCCCTCGGCGGCGCTGGTGAAGGCGCCGACGCTCTTGACCACGCCGGCTTCCTTGAGGATGTTGCCCATCTGGGCGAGGGTGGAGCCCTCGGGGATCTCCACCTGGACCTCGCCGTGGCCCTGGCCGGAGTAGTCGGGGGGCGGGCCGAAGCGGTCGTCGTAGAACTGTTTGGCGTAGTAGACGCCGGCTCCCAGGGCACCGATCAGCAGCACGGCCACCATCAGGCAGGCCAGTCCGCCACGGCGCTTGCGCGGCCGGCCGCCGCCGGCTTCGCGCTCCCGCCGGGAGCGGGGGCCCCAGTCGTCGTCCTCGTCGTCGGGCGGGCCGAAGTCGCGGTCCCCGCCGTCGGCGCCGAGCCCGTCACGGGTGCGGCGCGCGGCGCGGCCGCGCCGCGCCGCGCGGCCGTCGTCCCAGTCGTCGTCGCCGTCGTCGCGGCGGGCGAAGAACTCGGCCTCGCCCTGGTCAGGGCCGGGGTCCCAGCCGGTCTCCGGGTCGGGGCCGGGGCCGGGATCGTGGCGGGCGCCGTGGCGGCCGGCGCCCTGGACGCCGTAGCCGCCGGTGTCCTGGGGACCGGACGGCGGCTGGTCCCGCATGTGCTGCGGGCGCGGCGGCGGATATCCCGGCCGGCCGGAGCCGTACGGGTCCTGCGGGTCGTGCGCCTCCTGGTAACCCCGTCCGCCGCCGTAGGGGCCGGACGGGTACTGGCCGGAGCCGCTCTGTTCCCAGCCGCCCTGGTAGCCCTGCCCGGACCAGTGCTGCCCGCCCTGCGAGTGCCCCTGCTGCTGGTCCTGGTGGTAGCTGTGGTGCGGGTTCTGGTGGTGGTTCTGCTCGTACTGGTGGCCCTGCTGGTACTGCTGCCGGTCGTAGTAGGGCTGGTTCCGCTGTCCCTCCTGGTACTGCGGATAGGACTCGCCGGAGTGCTGCTGGTGCTGCGGGTACTGCTGTCCGCCGCCGTAGGTGTCCCAGGAGCCCTGCTGCGCCCCGCCGTAGGAATCACCGCCGTAGGAGTCACCGCCGTAGGAGTCACCGCCGTGGGAATCGGCGCCGTAGGAATCACCGTACGGCCCGCCGTAGGGATCGCTGCGGCCTTCCCCCCAGGACGCGTCTCCGTAGAGCGGGTCCTGCGGGTGCCACGGTTCGGAGCCATGGCCCCGGCCATACTCACTCATCGATCCCCTTGCGACGCCGGGTCTCCGTCGGTCCCGCACTCTCGGGCCGGGAGTTCGAACACTTGGCGCAAGTGCTCATGTTCGGATGACTGTCATCTCGCGCAGGAACGTTACCGTATCGCGATCAGACAACCACTTCGACGCACTGCCCCGGAGGGCTCCCCGACACTCGTTCGGTCTCCAGCGCCGCTTCCAGGATGACCACCGCGGCGGCCTGGTCGATCCGGCCGCGTCCCTTCCTGGCGGAGACCCCCGACTCCCGCATCCGCTGCGCGGCGGTGACCGTGGACAGCCGTTCGTCCACCAGCCGCACCGGGACCGGTGCGATCCGCCGGGCCAGCTCCTGGGCGAAGGCCCGTACCCGTCCGGCGGCCGGACCCTCCTTGCCGCTGAGCGAACGCGGCAGTCCGACGACCACCTCCAGCGGCTCGTGCTCCGCCACCAGGGCGGCCAGCCGCCGGTGGGCGGCCGGGACGTCGCGTCCCGGGACCGTCTCCACCGGCGTGGCCAGCAGCCCGTCGGGGTCGCTGGAGGCGACCCCGATCCGGGCCTCGCCGACATCGACGGCGAGCCTCCTGCCGCGGCGCATCAGGCGGCTTCCGACACCAGGCGCTCGACCGCGGCCAGGGCGTCGTCCACGGCGGCCGGGTCCTGGCCGCCGCCCTGGGCGATGTCCGGCTTGCCGCCGCCGCCCCCGCCCAGCGCCTTGGCCGCGGCCCGCACCAGCTCACCGGCCTTGAGCCCGCGCTCCCGGGCCGCCTCATTGGTGGCGATCACGGTCAGCGGCCGGTCCTTGACCACGGTGAACAGCGCCACCACGGCGGGCCGGTCACCGGGAATCCGGCCGCGCACGTCCAGTACCAGCCTGCGCAGGTCGTCGGCGGTGGTGCCGTCCGGCACCCGGCCGGAGGCGAGCGCCACGCCGCGCACGTCCCGGGCCTCGCGGGCCAGCCCGGCGGCGGCCTGGAGCACCTTCTCGGCACGGAACCGCTCGATCTCCTTCTCGGCCTCCTTCAGCCGGGTGAGCATGCCCGAGATCCGCTCCGGCAGCTCCTCGGGGCGGCCCTTGAGCAGCTCGGTGAGCTGGGAGACCACGGTGTGCTCACGGGCCAGGAAGCGGTAGGCGTCGGTGCCCACCAGGGCCTCCACCCGGCGCACCCCGGAGCCGATGGAGGACTCGCCGAGCAGCTTGACCAGGCCGAGCTGGGCGGTGTTGTGCACATGGGTGCCGCCGCACAGCTCCTTGGAGTAGTCCCCGATGGTGACCACCCGGACGCGCTCGCCGTACTTCTCGCCGAACTCGGCGATGGCTCCCTGCTTCCTGGCCTCGTCCAGGGACATCACCTCGGCGCTGACGTCCAGATCGCGGGCCAGCACCTCGTTGATCTTCTGCTCCACATCGGTCAGCACCGAGCCCGGCACGGCGGCGGGCGAGCCGAAGTCGAAGCGGAAGCGGCCGGGCGCGTTCTCCGAGCCGGCCTGGGCGGCGGTGGGGCCGAGCGCGTCGCGCAGCGCCTGGTGGGTGAGGTGGGTGGCGCTGTGCGCGCGGGCGATGGAGCGGCGGCGCCGCACGTCGATGGCGGCGTGGGCGGGGGAGCCCACCGTCACCTCGCCGACCTGCACCACGCCCTTGTGCACGCTGACCCCGGGCACCGGCTGCTGGACGTCGCGCACCTCGATCACGGCGCCGTTGTCCAGCCGGATACGGCCCGTGTCGGCGAGCTGGCCGCCGCCCTCGGCGTAGAACGGGGTACGGTCCAGCACCACCTCGATCTCGTCGCCCTCGGTGGCGGCGGGCGAGGAGACACCGTCCACCAGCAGGCCGACCACGGTGGCCTCGTTCTCGGTGCGGGTGTAGCCGGTGAACTCGGTGGCGCCGGAGGCGTCCGCGACGGCCCGGTAGGCGGAGAGATCGGCGTGGCCGGTCTTCTTGGCCTTGGCGTCCGCCTTGGCGCGCTCGCGCTGCTCCCGCATCAGCCGGCGGAAGCCCTCCTCGTCCACGGACAGGCCCTGTTCGGCGGCCATCTCCAGGGTGAGGTCGATGGGGAAGCCCCAGGTGTCGTGGAGCAGGAACGCCTTGTCCCCGGGCAGCACGGTCGAGCCGGCCGCCCTGGTCTCGGTGACCGCGGTGTCCAGGATGTTGGTGCCCGCCTTCAGGGTCTTCAGGAAGGCGGCCTCCTCGGCGAGCGCCACGGTCTCGATGCGCCGGCGGTCGGTGATCAGCTCCGGGTACTGCTTGCCCATGGTGCCGATGACGGTGTCCACCAGGCGGCCCACCACCGGGCCGTCCGAGCCCAGGATGCGCATGTTGCGGATGGCGCGGCGCATGATGCGGCGCAGCACGTAGCCGCGGCCCTCGTTGCCGGGGGTGACGCCGTCGCCGATCAGCATCACCGCGGTGCGCATGTGGTCGGCGACCACCCGCAGGGAGACGTCGCTGGACTCGGCGTCCCCGTAGCGCACCCCGGTGAGTCCGGTGGCCTCGTCCATGACCACCCGCAGGGTGTCGGTCTCGTACATGTTGCGCACGCCCTGCAGGATCATGGCGAGACGCTCCAGGCCGAGGCCGGTGTCGATGTTCTTGGCCGGCAGGTCCCCGATGATCTCGAAGTTCTCCTTGCCGTGGCCCGGGCCGCGCTCGTACTGCATGAAGACCAGGTTCCAGATCTCCACATAGCGCTCGTCGTTGACGGCCGGGCCGCCCTCGGGCCCGAACTCGGGGCCGCGGTCGTAGTTGATCTCGGAGCAGGGTCCGCAGGGGCCGGGCACGCCCATGGACCAGAAGTTGGGGCCCATGCCCAGGCGCTGGATGCGCTCGGCGGGCACTCCGACGACGTCCCGCCAGATCCGCTCGGCCTCGTCGTCCTTCTCGTAGACGGTGATCCACAGCCGGTCCGGGTCCAGGCCGTAGCCGCCGTCCGCGACCGGGGAGGTGAGCAGCTCCCAGGCGAGCGTGATGGCGCCTTCCTTGAAGTAGTCCCCGAAGGAGAAGTTGCCGCACATCTGGAAGAACGTGCCGTGCCGGGTGGTCTTGCCGACCTCTTCGATGTCCGGGGTGCGCACGCACTTCTGCACACTGGTCAGCCGGGGCGCGGGCGGGGCCGCCTCCCCCAGGAAGTAGGGCTTGAAGGGCACCATGCCGGCGGGGACCAGCAGCAGGGTGGGGTCGTCGGCGATCAGCGACGCCGACGGGACGACGGTGTGCCCCCGCTTCTCGAAGAAGCTCAGCCAGCGGCGGCGGATTTCGGCCGACTCCATCAGTGGTCCTCTTTTCGGGGGTTCGGGGCAGTCGGGGAGTCCGGTGTGGTCGGGAGGGTCCGGGAGGCGCGGCGGGGCGGCGCGGGAATTCCCGCGGCCGGCCGGGAGGGCGGCACGGGACGCGGGCGCTCCTGCGGGGGCTCGGCCGTCAGGCCCAGGGCCCCGGTGAGCTCCGCCTCGCGCTGTGCCATTCCGGCCCGTACGTCCGAGGCGAAGGCACGCACCCGGCGGCCGGTGTCGACGGCCCGGCCGGCGGCGCGCAGGGCGAGCGATTCGGGGCTCAGCTCGCGCAGCTTGCGATGGACCCGGGTGGTGGCCCAGACGCCGGCGGCGGCGCCCGCGCCGAACCAGAAGGCGCGTCGGAACATGGCGGGTCAGTCCTTTCCGCCCCGGCGCGGCCGGGCGATCAGCACGGTGGTGCGGGTGCGGGAGGCGCCTGCGGGCGGGCCTGCGTCGCGTGCCGCCCGGCGGCGGGCCAGGGCGCGGCGCACGCCGTAGCCGAAGGCCGCGACCTTGACCAGCGGGGTGCCGAACGCGGAGGAGACGGTGGTGGACAGGGCCGAGGCGTTGGCCGTGACCTCCTGCACGTCGGTGGCGATGGCGTCCACCTTGTCGAGCTGGGTCTGGGCGGACCGCACGGTGGCGGAGGCCTCGGCGAGCAGCGGGACGGCCCGCTCGGTCACACCGGTCACCAGCCGGGTCGCCGCCCTGAGCACTTGGGCCAGCCTCACCAGCACCACGGCGAGGAACGACACCAGGATGGCCCAGAAGACGGCCACCAGGAGGCCGGCCACTTCTCCACCGGACACGCTGCACCGCTTCCCTGAGACGACATGATCTTGGGGAGATCTTGGGGTTCGTGGGGTCGGCCGCCGCTCACCCGGCGGGGCGGGGAAGGCGGGACGGCAGAGCACGACCCTATCGCGCCCGGGGGCCCGGGCCGAACCGCTTTCCGGGCGGGGCCCGGCGCGCCGGGCCGCACGGCGCCGGACCGCCGGCCGCCCGGAGGTCCGGGGCCGGCGGCCGGTGCGGGGCCGGGCGGTGGCGGCGGCGCGCGGTGGCGGGGCGCGGGATCAGCGGGCGTAGTACTCCACGACGAGCTGCTCCTCGCAGACCACCGGTATCTCGCGGCGCTGCGGGTCGCGGTCGAGGCGGAAGGCCAGCGCCGGGAGGCTGACCTCCAGGTAGCGCGGGGTCTCGCCCTCCCCGGCCCAGCCGCCCTCGCGGGCCACCGCGAAGGGGTGCTTGCCGCGGCTGCGGTCGCGCACCCGGACCACGTCGCCGGGGCGGAGCCGGCAGGAGGGCCGGTCGACCTTGCGGCCGTTCACCTCGATGTGGCCGTGCACCACCATCTGCCGGGCCTGGTAGACGGTGCGGGCCAGGCCGGAGCGCAGCACCAGGGCGTCCAGGCGGCGCTCCAGCTCGACGATCAGGTGCTCGCCGGTCTTGCCCTCCTTGGCCTTGCGGGCGCGCTCGTAGGCGCGGGCGAGCTGGCGCTCGCTGACGTCGTACTGGGCGCGCAGCCGCTGCTTCTCCAGCAGGCGGACCTTGTAGTCACTGCTCTGCTTGCGGCCCCGGCCGTGCACGCCCGGCGGGTAGGGACGCTTCTCGAAGTACCTGACGGCCTTGGGCGTCAGTGCGATGCCGAGCGCGCGGCTCTGCTTGACCTTGGGACGCGACTGGTTCACGTGCGGGAGACCTCCATGTAAGTTAGGCAAGGCTTACCTTATCCGAGGAGAACGCATGGATCGACCTGGGGTCCCTGTTCCGGGCCAGCCGCGCCCCCTGGACGGCGACGACGAGCAGCGTCCCTCCGCCGCCGAGCGTCTGCGCACCCTCGCGGAGTCGAACGCCTCCGGCGTGCTGGTGATTCCGGACGCCGGACGGCCGTCCGGCCCGGAGCGCCACGGCGGGCCAAAGGACTTCCCGGAGACCCGGTGCGAGACCCGCGCCGTGGACCCGGGCGGCCGGGTACTGCTGCTGGTCGCCGGGGATTCCCCGGCGGCCCGCGCGCTGTCCGGCGGCGGCTCCGGCCGCCCGGACGGGCCGGGCGCCGAGCAGGCCGGCGTGCTCAACATCACAGACGTCGCCCCGGTCGCCGTGCCGCACCGGGTGCGCGGCAAGGGGGCGCTGGCGGGCTGGCTGACCGCGGTGCCCGCCCGGGAGCGGCCCGCCGCGCTGCGGCTGCTGGGCGGTGAACCCGGCTCCCGGGACGCGGTACTGCGGCTGGAGCCCGGCGAGGGCCATGTGCACGACCTGTGGGGGGAGGCGGTGGTGGAGCCGGAGGACTTCGCCGCGGCGGCGGCCGATCCGCTGGCCCCGCACGAGGCGGAGCTGCTCCAGCACCTGGCCGCCGCGCACGGCGCGCAGCTCGCCCGGCTGTGCGCGCTGCTGGACGGGCGGGGCTGCGGGCGGTGGGAGCGGATGGCGCCGGTGGCGCTGGACCGTTTCGGGCTGCGGGTCCGGTTCTGGGCCGGGGATTCGGGTTTCGACGCCCGCTTCGACTTCGCCGCCCCGGTCGCCGACACCGCCGCCCTCCGCCACGCCATGCACCACCTCTTCGCCACCGCCTCCTCCTAGCCCTCCCGGCGGCGGCCGGGGGAAGGCCGGGCGGGACCAGCAGCGCACCGGCCGCCGCGACAGCGGCCGGCACGGCGGTGAAGGTGAACGCCGCGGTGAAGCCCGGACGCTGCGGGCGGCCCTGACCGCGCGGCCCTGACCGCCGGAGCACCGCCGGCCGGCCGGTACCGGCTCACTCCCGGCCTTCCCGGCCCTCCGCCGCGAGGCGCTCCCGGACCCGCTGCACCACCTCGGCATAGCGGGCCTCGGCTCCCCGCCCGGTGGGGTGGTAGTACCGCTTGCCGTGCACGGTGTCCGGTGCGTACTGCTGGGCGGCGATGCCGCCGGGCAGGTCGTGCGGGTACCGGTAGCCCTCGCCGTGCCCCAGCTTCCGCGCGCCCCGGTAGTGGCTGTCCCGCAGGTGCGCGGGCACCGGCCCGGCCAGCCCGGCCCGGACATCGGCCAGTGCCGCGTCGACGGCCAGGTAGGCGGCATTGGACTTGGGTGCCAGGGCCAGGGCGAGCACCGCCTGCCCGAGCACGATCCGGGCCTCCGGGTAGCCGATCATCGCCACCGCCTGGGCCGCGGCCACCGCGGTCGGCAGCGCCGTGGGATCGGCCAGCCCGATGTCCTCGCTGGCCGAGATCATCAGCCGCCGGGCGATGAACCGGGGATCCTCCCCCGCCTCGATCATCCGGGCCAGGTAGTGCAGCGCGGCATCGGCGTCCGAGCCGCGGATGGACTTGATCAGCGCGCTGGACACGTCGTAGTGCTGGTCGCCGTCCCGGTCGTAGGTCACGGCGGCGCGGTTGACCGTCTCCTCCAGGGTGGCCAGCCGGATCTCCGTCCCGCCCTGGTCCAGGGTGGCGCCGGCCGCCGCCTCCAGGGCGGTCAGCGCCCGGCGGGCATCGCCGCCCGCCAGCCGCAGCAGATGGGCCTCGGTGTCCTCCGGCAGGACCACCGCACCGCCCAGCCCGCGCTCGTCGGCCACCGCGCGGCGCAGCAGGCCGCGGATGTCCTCGTCGGTGAGCGGCTCCAGCGTGAGCAGCAGCGAGCGGGAGAGCAGCGGGGAGATCACCGAGAAGTAGGGGTTCTCGGTGGTGGCGGCGATCAGCGTCACCCAGCGGTTCTCCACCGCCGGGAGCAGGGAGTCCTGCTGGGCCTTGGTGAAGCGGTGGATCTCGTCCAGGAACAGGACGGTGTCCTTGCCGTGGGCACCGGTGGCGCGGCGGGCGCCGTCGATCACCGCGCGCACCTCCTTCACCCCGGCGGTGATCGCGGAGAGCTCGACGAACCGCTTGTCGGCGGCCCGGCTGACCACATGGGCGAGCGTCGTCTTGCCGGTGCCCGGCGGCCCCCAGAGGATCACCGAGGAGGGGCCGGCCGGCCCGGCGCCCCGCTCCCCCACCAGGCGGCGCAGCGGCGAGCCGGGCCGCAGCAGATGGCCCTGGCCCACCACCTCGTCCAGGTCGCGGGGGCGCATCCGGACGGCCAGCGGACGGCCCGCGGGCTCCTTCTCCTGGCGGTCCTCGGCGGCGGCGGTGAACAGGTCGGGCTCCACATCCGCCACCCTACTGGCCGGCTGTGACAACCGGCCGGGCACCGTGAGGTGCCCGGCCGGGAGGGCACGGCGGAGCGGGACGCCGTGGAACCGCTCAGAACCAGAAGTCCCACCAGCGGGTCAGGATCAGCATGCCCATGATGCCGATGTGCACGGTGGGCAGCACCCAGTGGAACTCCAGCACACCGCGGCGCAGCCCTTCGGGAACCCTCACGAAGCCGTGCCGCAGGTTGTGCACCACCGTGTACCAGAACATGACGCTGGTCACGACCCACACCAGGTTGCACCACAGGCACAGCGCGCCGATGTTGTACAGCGACTGGTACATCAGCCAGGTGCAGAACCCCACCCCGAAGGCCGTGCCGGCCAGCAGCCCGCGCCAGAACCAGGCCCGGTAGCGGGCCCCGGCGAGCAGCGCCACACCGATGGTGATCACCGAGGCGTAGGCGACCATGCCCAGCATCGGGTTGGGGAAGCCGAAGACCTCCGCCTGCGCGCTCTCCATCACATCGCCGCAGGAGACGACGGGGTTGATGGAGCAGGCCGGGGTGAACTCCTCCTGGTTGACCTTGGCCTCGAGCAGGTGCAGCTTGTCGAGGGTGATGACCCAGGCGGCCAGCAGTCCCAGGAAGCCGGTGACGATCAGCATCACCGAGAACGCCTTGCTCGCGCCGGTGCCGCCCGGCCCGGACGGCTCTCCTTCGCCCTTGCGCGGCTGGGCCGGCACCTCGGCGGCCGTGTCGTCGAGGTCTGCGGTGGTCGTCATCCTGGTGTCCTCATGCGGTCCGAGATCGTGGGGGGACGGTGCAGTGCACCGGGCGGCGCCACCGGGGCGGGCGGGAGCCGCCGGGCGCGCCCGGCAGGAGCCGGTGTCGCGCTCGCCATTGTTGCACCGGCGTCAAGAAGGCGAACCAATGCGCGCGCGCACTTCTTCCCGGGCCGCGGCCAGCGGCACCGCGGTCTGCTCCCCGCTCTCCAGATCCTTGAGCTGGACCACGCCCTCGGCCAGGTCCCGTTCGCCGGCCAGCAGGGCGTAGCGGGCACCGGAGCGGTTGGCCGACTTCATGGCGTTCTTCATGCCCTTGCCGCCGTAGGCGAGGTCCGCCGCGACCCCGGCCCGGCGCAACTCGGTGACCAGGCCGAACAGGGTCCGCCGGGCCTGCTCCCCGAGCGGCACGGCATAGACCTCGGTGGCGGCCGGCACGTCGAGGTCCACACCCTCGGCGCGCAGCGCCAGCACCGTGCGGTCCACACCCAGCGCCCAGCCCACCGAGGGCAGGGCCGGGCCGCCGATCATCTCCGACAGTCCGTCGTACCGGCCGCCGCCGCCGATGGCCGACTGTGCGCCCAGCCCGTCGTGGACGAATTCGAACGTGGTTCTGGTGTAGTAGTCCAGGCCGCGCACCAGCCGGGGATCGTCCTCGAAGGGGACACCGGCCGCGGTGAGCAGCTCCCGCACCTCGGCGTGGTAGTCCCGGCACGCCCGGCACAGGTGGTCCCGCATCAGCGGGGCCGCGCCGAGCCGGGCCCGCACGGCGTCGCGCTTGTCGTCCAGCACCCGCAGCGGATTGATCTCGATCCGCTTGCGGGTCTCGTCGTCCAGGTCCAGGCCGCGCAGGAAGTCCTGGAGCACGGTGCGGTAGGCGGGCCGGCACTCGCGGTCGCCGAGCGAGTTGAGCAGCAGCCGGAAGCCGGTCAGGCCGAGCGAGCGGTAGCCGTCCACGGCCAGCACGATCAGCTCGGCGTCCAGCGCCGGGTCCTCGGCGCCGATGGCCTCCGCCCCGACCTGGGCGAAGTGCCGGTAGCGGCCCTTCTGCGGGCGCTCGTAGCGGTAGTAGGAGCCGGAGTACCAGAGCTTGACCGGCAGGTTGCCGGCCTTGTGCAGGCTGGCCTCCAGGGCGGCGCGCAGCACCGAGGCGGTGCCCTCGGGGCGCAGCGCCAGCCGGTCGCCGCCCTTGGTGGTGAGGGTGTACATCTCCTTGGTCACGATGTCGGTGGACTCCCCGACACCGCGGGCGAAGAGTTCGGCCTGCTCGAAGCCGGGGGTCTCGGCATAGCCGTAGCCGGCCCGGCGCACCGGCGCGGCCAGCGCCTCGCGCACCGCGAGGTGCTCGGCGGACTCCGGCGGCAGCAGGTCGTAGGTGCCCTTGGGGGCCTTGAAGCTGGGTGCACTCACGGGTGGTGTCGTCACATTCCTCGTCGCGGCGGCGCGGGATCCGCGCCGGCCGGGCCGTCGGCCACCGCCCGCAGGAAGGGGTTGGCGGCGCGCTCGCGGCCGATGGTGGTCTGGGGGCCGTGTCCGGACAGCACCACGGTGGAGTCGTCGAGCGGCAGGCACACGCGTGCCAGCGACCGGAGGATCTCGGCGTGGTCGCCGCCGGGCAGATCGGTGCGTCCGATGGAGCCGGCGAACAGCAGGTCGCCCGAGAACAGGACCGGCGGGACGTCGTCCTGCCCGGGCATCCGGAAGGTCACCGACCCCTTGGTATGGCCCGGGGCGTGGTCGACGGTCAGCTCCAGTCCGGCCAGCTCCAGCACCGAGCCGTCGGTGAGCTCGCGAAGGTCGTCCGGCTCGCCGACGGTCAGCTCGCCCAGCAGCTGCTGCCCGATGGCCATGCCCAGCCCCTTGGCCGGGTCGGCGAGCATGTAGCGGTCCTCGGGGTGGATCCAGGCGGGCACGTCGCGCGCGCCGCACACCGGGACCACGGAGGCCACATGGTCGAGGTGGCCGTGGGTGAGGATCACGGCGACCGGCTTCAGCCGGTGCTTGGCCAGGGCGGCCTCGACGCCTTCGGCGGCCTCGTGGCCCGGGTCGATGATCACGCATTCCTCGCCGGCCGCGGGGGCGACCAGATAGCAGTTGGTCCCCCAGGCCCCGGCGGGGAAGCCCGCGATGAGCACGTTCGCCCCTGTCTGTCGGTGGGTTCGGCGACGGTGGCCCGCACACCGGCCGCCGGCCGGCGGGGCCCGCCCGGGGAGAAATCCTACCGGGCGGCTCCCGGGCGGGCGCGGACCCGTTACGGTACGCCAGTGAACGCGGGCGGAGGGGCCGCCGGGGCTGTGCCGCGGCCGGTGTTCCGGCGGGGAGCCCCGGCAGCGTCTCGCGGCAATTGCCGCTCGCAGAGTGCGGACAGCCGGGCTGCCGGTCGCCTATGTTGGCGTTGTGGACGGGCGGCCCTGCGTGACTGCACTGCGTCGCCCGGCATCCGGGCTACCACCGGATGAGGAACTGTGGACGATGCCGCGGGGCTCCGGCCCCGGCCGGGTGTCATGTGGAGGAGGCGCTGTGAGCAGCGACCCGTGGGGCCGTGTCGATGAGAGCGGCACGGTGTATGTGCGGACCGCCGACGGGGAGAAGGTCGCCGGCTCGTGGCAGGCGGGGTCGCCCGAGGAGGCCCTCGCCTACTTCGAGCGCAAGTACGAGGGCCTGGTGGTGGAGATCGGGCTGCTGGAGCGCCGGGTGCGGACCACCGATCTGTCCGCCAAGGACGCGACGGCGGCGATCGAGCACATCCGGGAACAGGTCGACGCGGCGCACGCGGTCGGGGATCTGGAGGCACTGTCCCGGCGGTTGGACAAGCTGACCGAGCTGGTGCAGCAGCGGCAGGCCGAGCGCCGGGCCAGCCGGGCCCGGCAGAGCGAGGAGACCCGGCAGGCCAAGGAGGCGCTGGTCACCGAGGCCGAGCAGCTGGCCGCCAGCGACCAGTGGCGGGTCGCCGGGGAGCGGCTGCGGGCACTGGTGGAGACCTGGAAGAGTCTGCCGCGGCTGGACCGCAGGACGGACGACGAGCTGTGGCACCGTTTCTCGCACGCCCGCTCGGCGTTCTCCAAGCGGCGCAAGGCGCACTTCGCGGCGCTGGACGCGCAGCGCGAGGAGGCCAGGCGGCGCAAGGAGAAGCTGATCGCGGAGGCCGAGGAGCTGTCCGGCTCCACCGACTGGGGCCCGACCGCCACCCGCTACCGGGAGCTGATGCGGGAGTGGAAGGCCGCCGGCCGGGCCCAGCGGGACGTGGAGGACGAGCTGTGGGCACGCTTCCGCGCCGCGCAGGACGTCTTCTTCCAGGCCCGCGGCGAGGTGTTCGCCGAACGGGACGCGGAGTACCGGGACAACCTGGCGCGCAAGGAGGAGCTGGCGGCCGAGGCGGAGAAGCTGCTGCCGGTGACCGAGGTGCGCTCGGCGCGGGCCGCGCTGCGCTCCATCGGTGAGCGCTGGGAGGCCATCGGCCCGGTGCCGCGGGACGCCCGGCCGGCGATCGAGGGCCGGCTGCGGGCGGTGGAGCAGGCGGTGGCCGAGGCCGAGGAGGCCGAGTGGCGGCGCACCAACCCCGAAGCCCGGGCCCGCGCCGCGGAGCTGACCGGCCAGCTGGAGGACGTGGTGGACCGGCTGCGCCGCCAGATCGACACCGCCCGCGCCGCGGGCAACAACGCCCGCGCGGACAAGCTGGAGAAGGAGCTGTCCGGCCGCCAGGCACTGCTGGACCAGGCCCGCAAGAGCCTGGAGGAGTTCGGCGGCTAGCCGTCCGCGAGGGGGCCGGGCCGGCCGGCCCGGCCCCCTCGCGGCGCGGTTCAGTGCTTGCGGGAGGGGGTGACGCGGTAGACGTCGTAGACGCCCTCCACCCCGCGCACCGCCTTCAGCACATGGCCCAGGTGCTTCGGATCCCCCATCTCGAAGGTGAAGCGGGAGGTCGCCACCCGGTCACGGGAGGTCTGCACGGCCGCCGACAGGATGTTGACATGCTGGTCGGACAGCACCCGGGTGACGTCCGACAGCAGCCGTGAGCGGTCCAGCGCCTCGACCTGGATGGCCACCAGGAAGACCGAGGACTGGGTCGGCGCCCACTCGACCTCCAGCATGCGTTCCGGCTCCCGCGCCAGGGACTCGACGTTGTCGCAGTCCGCCCGGTGCACCGAGACACCGCTGCCCCGGGTGACGAAGCCGATGATCGGGTCCCCCGGCACCGGGGTGCAGCAGCGGGCCAGCTTCACCCAGACGTCCTCGGCGCCCTTGACCACCACCCCGGGATCGGCGGTGGAGCGCCGCCGCGCTCCGCGTGCCGGCACCGGCGGCGCCGACTCGGCGACGTCCTCGCCGGCCGCCTCCTCGCCGCCCACTGCCAGCACCAGCTTCTGCACCACGCTCTGTGCCGAGACATGGCCCTCGCCGATCGCGGCGTAGAGCGCCGAGATGTCGGGGTAGCGCATCTCGTGGGCCAGCGTGACCAGGGCGTCGCCGGTGAGGATGTGCTGGATCGGCAGGTTCTGCTTGCGCATGGCCCGCACGATGGCGTCCTTGCCCTGCTCGATCGCCTCGTCCCGGCGCTCCCGGGAGAACCAGCCGCGGATCTTGTTGCGCGCCCGTGCCGACTTGACGAAGCCCAGCCAGTCCCGGGACGGCCCGGCGCCGGGCGCCTTGGAGGTGAAGATCTCCACCGTGTCGCCGTTGTCCAGGGTGGACTCCAGCGGCACCAGCCGGCCGTTGACCTTGGCGCCTATGGTGCGGTGGCCGACCTCGGTGTGCACCGCGTAGGAGAAGTCCACCGGGGTGGCCCCGGCGGGCAGCGCGATCACATCGCCTTTGGGCGTGAAGACGAAGACCTCGTTGCGGGACAGGTCGAAGCGCAGCGACTCCAGGAACTCGCCCGGGTCGGTGGTCTCCTTCTGCCAGTCCAGCAGCTGGCGCAGCCAGGTCATCTCCTTGACCGCGTCGCCGCCCTTCTCGCTCTTCTTCGGGGGCGTGCCCAGCCCGCGGGCACCGGCCGCCACCGCCTGCTGCTTGTACTTCCAGTGCGCGGCGATGCCGTACTCGGCCCGGCGGTGCATCTCGTAGGTGCGGATCTGGAGCTCCACCGGCTTGCCGCCCGGACCGATCACCGTGGTGTGCAGTGACTGGTACATGTTGAACTTGGGCATGGCGATGTAGTCCTTGAACCGCCCGGGGACCGGATTCCACCGCGCGTGCACGGTGCCCAGCGCCGCGTAGCAGTCACGGACGGTGTCGACCAGCAGCCTTATGCCCACCAGGTCGTAGATCTCGGCGAAGTCCCGGCCGCGCACCACCATCTTCTGGTAGATCGAGTAGTAGTGCTTGGGCCGTCCGGTGACGGTGGCCTTGATCCGCGCGCCGCGCAGGTCGTTCTGCACCTCGTCGATGACGGTGGCCAGGTAGTCGTCCCGCTTGGGGGCGCGCTCGGCCACCAGCCGGACGATCTCGTCGTACATCTTGGGGTAGAGGATGGCGAAGGCCAGGTCCTCCAGCTCCCACTTGATGGTGTTCATGCCCAGCCGGTGCGCCAGCGGGGCGTAGATCTCCAGCGTCTCCCGGGCCTTCTGCTCCTGCTTCTCCCGCTTCAGGAAACGCATCGTGCGCATGTTGTGCAGCCGGTCGGCCAGCTTGATGACCAGGACCCGCGGGTCCTTGGCCATGGCGACGACCATCTTGCGCACCGTCTCGGCCTGGGCGGCCTCGCCGAACTTGACCTTGTCCAGCTTGGTGACGCCGTCCACCAGCAGCGCCACCTGGTCGCCGAAGTCACGGCGCAGGTTGTCCAGGCCGTACTCGGTGTCCTCCACGGTGTCGTGCAGCAGCCCGGCCATCAGGGTGGCGGTGTCCATGCCCAGCTCGGCCAGGATCGTGGTGACGGCCAGCGGGTGGGTGATGTAGGGGTCGCCGCTGCGCCGCTTCTGGCCGCGGTGCCAGCGCTCGGCCACCTGGTAGGCGCGCTCGATCTGGCGCAGTGCCGCGGTGTCCGCCTTGGGGTCGTTCGCCCGGATCACCCGCAGCAGCGGCTCCAGCACCGGGTTGTAGGGGCTGGAGCGCTGCACGCCGAGCCGCGCCAGCCGGGCGCGCACCCGGTTGGAGGAACCCGAGCGGCCGGAGATGCCGGAGATGGCGGGCACCGCCGGACCGGCCTGCGCCGACGCGGGTTCGGGCTTGCGTTCCGGGGCGTCGCCGTTCCGCCCCACGGCCGTCGAGCCGGCGGCCGGACGGTGTGTGCCGTTCACCGGTGGGGCGTCGTGGCTGTGCGGCCCGCCTGAGGTGCGTGGCTGGGGCTCGTCTGGCAAGGGGGACTCCCGGGGGGACGGTCGGACTGCCATGGTAGCGAGCCGGGGCCGTCGGCACGTTTCGGCGAGATGGCGGGACCCGCGGCCCGCTCCGCGCCCGGTGTGCACCGGGCCGGGAGCCGGAGCAACGGCGCCGCGGCGGGACCCCTTCCCGGCACTGTGTCCGGGTGGGGTCCCGCCGCGGCGGTGACGTGCGGCGGAGCGTGCCCTCAGACGGTGAGCAGCACGTCCAGCGGGGCCGTGCCGAGCGCGGGGAGCAGCCGCTCCCGGCCGGCCAGGAAGCTCAGCTCCATGAGCATGGCCACCCCGGCCACCTGGGCTCCGGTGCGGCGGATCAGGTGCAGCGAGGCCTCCGCCGTGCCGCCGGTGGCCAGCACGTCGTCGATCACCAGCACCCGGTCCTGCGGAGTGAGGTCCTCGGCGTGCAGCTCGATCTCCGCGCTGCCGTATTCCAGCCGGTAGGACTGCGAGATGGTGGCGCCGGGCAGCTTGCCGGCCTTGCGGACCGGGACGAAGCCGACCTGGGCGGTCACCGCGACCGGTGCCGCCAGGATGAAGCCGCGCGCCTCCAGCCCGACCACCTTGGTCGCCCGCTGGCGCCGGCAGATGGCCGCCATGGTCTCGGTGACCAGGGAGAACGCCGCGGAGTCGGCCAGCAGCGGGGTGATGTCCTTGAACATCACGCCCGGCTGCGGGTAATCGGCCACCTCCCGGATCCGGCTGAGCAGCAGCTCCCGGGTCTCCTGCGGCACGGGCACGGCGGGGGCCGGCGGCACCGCCGGCGCGGCCCCGCCGCTCCCGGGCGTCGTCGCCTCGGTCACCGCCGGATCACCGCCGCTTGCCGGACGGGCGGCCCCGGCCCCGGCTGCGGGAGACCGGCTGGCGGCGCTGGACCACCACGAATCCCTCCTCGTCGGTCGCAAGCGCCTCGTCCGCCGGGGCGCCCGGGCGGGACACGGCGGCGTGCACCGCGGTGGGGGCGTTGGCCGAGTCCTCGGTCTCGCCGCGCTCGGTGCGCTTGGCCAGGATGCGGCGGTCGTGGGCCTTGATCTCCGGGTCCCGCAGCCGGAAGTCCACGACCACCGGAGTGGCGATGAAGATCGACGAGAAGGTACCGGCGGCCAGGCCGACGAACAGCGCCAGCGCGATGTCCTTGAGCATGCCGCCGCCGAGCAGGCCGGTGCCGATGAACAGCAGCCCGCCGACCGGCAGCAGCGCCACCACCGAGGTGTTCACCGACCGCACCACGGTGGCGTTGATGCCCTGGTTGGCCAGCTCCCCGAAGGTGAACCGGGTCTGTTTGGTGACCGAGCCGGTCTTCTCCTTGACCTTGTCGAAGACCACCACCGTGTCGTAGAGCGAATAGCCCAGGATGGTGAGCATGCCGACCACGGTGCCCGGGGTCACCTCGAAGCCCACGAAGGCGTAGACACCGACGGTGATCGCCAGGTCGTGCAGCAGCGCGACCAGCGCGCCCAGCGCCATCCGCCACTCGAAGGCGATGGCCAGGTAGATGCTGACCAGCGCGAGGAAGATGATGACGCCGCGCAGCGCCTTGTCGGTCATCTGGTCGCCCCAGCTGGGGCCGACCACCTCGGCGTTGACGTCGGTGGCGGCCACGCCCAGCTCGGCGGCGATGGCCTCGCGCACCTCGCCGGACTCCTCGGTGTCCAGGCCGGTGACCTGGATGCGCAGCGCGCCGCTGCCCAGTTCCTGGACCCGGGCGTCGTTGCCGGAGGCGTCCTCGGCGACGCGCCGGGCATCGTCCTGGCTGATGGAGGCGTCGGGCGGGGTGGTGAGCACCGCGCCGCCCTGGAACTCCACACCCATGTACAGGCCGCGCACGCCCAGGCCGGTGAGCGAGACGATCACCAGCAGCACCGAGATGGCATACCAGAACTTGCGGCGGCCCACGAAGTCGTAGGCCATCTCACCGCGGTAGAGCTTGGCGCCGAGCGTTCCGAAGCGGGACATCTCAGGCCTCCTTCGGTTCGGCGGGGACGGTGACCGGGCGGCGTCCGCCGCGCCGGATGGGCGGCGGTGCTCCGAGCCGCTTCGGGTCCAGCCCGGACCACTTGTTGCCGCGGGAGAAGAACTTGCGGCCGCCGGCCAGCGAGACCAGGGGCTTGGTCAGCAGGAAGACGATCAGCACGTCCATCGCGGTGGTCAGGCCGAGCACGAAGGCGAAGCCCTGCACCGAGCCGACCGAGACGAGGAACAGCACGATCGCGGCCAGGAACGACACCACGTCGGAGACGAGGATGGTGCGCCGGGCGCGCGGCCAGGCGCGGTGGATGGCGGCCCGCACCGGGCGGCCCTCGCGGACCTCGTCCCGGATCCGTTCGAAGTAGACGATGAAGGAGTCCGCGGTGATGCCGATCGAGACGATGGCGCCGCACACCGCCGGCAGGCTGAGCGCGAAGCCGATGGCCGTGCCGAGCAGCGACATCACCACGTAGGTCAGCAGCCCCATGGCCGCCAGGCTGGTGATCGCGACCAGGGCCAGCACCCGGTAGTAGAAGAAGAGGTAGCCCATCACCAGGGCCAGGCCGATGCCGCCGGCGATCAGGCCCGCCCGGAGCTGCTCGCTGCCGAGGGTGGGCGAGACCGTGGTGACGTTGGCCTCCTCGAAGGTGAGCGGCAGGGCGCCGTACTTGAGGACGTTGGCCAGGTTGGCGGCTTCCTCCTGGGTGAACGGGTTGCCCTCGCCGCCCTCGATGATGGCGCTGCCGCCGCCGAGGCGCTCGCTCACCGAGGGGGCGGAGACCACCTCGCCGTCCAGCAGGATGGCGAACTGGTTCTGCGGCGGGGCCTTGGTGGCCAGCTCCGCGGTGATGTCCGCGAACTTGTCACCGCCGGTCTTGTTGAAGTCCATGGTGACGATCCACTCGGCGCGCTGCGGATCGAAAACGGCGTCCGCGCCGGTGAGGTCGGTGCCGGGGACGGCCACCGGGCCGAGCTGGTACTTCAGGCCGTCCTCGCCGCAGGCCACGATCGGCTCGTCGTCCTCGGCCTGGACGGCGGCCTGGCTGGCGGCCAGCCGCGCCTCGGGGGTGGAGCAGTCGAGGTCGGCGAGGGCCTGGGTGACCTCGTCGAGCCCGGTGCCCTCGTCGGCCGGGGTCCCGGGCTCCTCCCCCGTGCCCTCGGCGGTGCCCTCGTCGGCGGTGCCCTCGGTCGTGCCCTCGGTGGCGCCCTTGTCCGTGGCCCCGGTGTCCTCGGTGGCCTCGGCGCCGGGGGACTCCTCGGCCTCGTGCTCGTCGGTGCGGAAGGAGGCGGGGGAGGCGGTGGCGGCGGACTCCCCGCCGATCACGGTGTCGCCCAGCGACGGCAGGCTCTGGTCGCTGGTGTCCTCCTCGGTGCCGGTCCCGCCGCCGGTGTCTCCTTCGGTGCCTTCCGCACCTTCCGTGCCTTCGCTGCCCTCGGCGGAACCGTCCGTGCCCTCGGTGGCGCCGTCCGTGGCGTCCTCACCGGTCTCCCCGGTCTCCCCGGTGTCCTCGCCCGTGCCGCCGGTCTCCTCGCCCTCCGGGACGATGGTGGAGTAGTCGACGGTGACGACCGGACGGAAGGCCATCTGCGCGGTGGTGCCCACCTGCTCCCGGGCCTGCTTCTCGTCGGTCCCCCTGGGGATGGAGACCACGATGTTGCGGTCGCCCTGCGCCTGGACCGTGGCCTCGGACACACCCAGGCCGTTCACCCGGCGCTCGATGATGCTGACGGCGGTGTTCAGGTTCTCCTGGGTGACCGCGCCCTCATTGCGCGCGTCCTCGGTGGCGGAGAGCGTGATGCTCGTGCCGCCGGCGAGGTCGATGCCCAGCCGCGGGGTCGTCTCACCGGTGGCGAACATGCCTGCGGTGAGTGCTGCGGCGAGGATCAGGAACACCACGATGGCGCGTCCCGGCCTCCCGTATGCCGACCTGGCGTCCTTCTTGGCGGGCTTGGGGGGCCTGAAGCCCGGGTTAGGTCCAGCCACCTTCTCGTCTCTTTCTGTCCAACGGCTCACGCCCGGTGGTCGCGGCGCGGCTGGCGGTACCGCCCGGGCCGCTCCGGTCCGGGGGATGGTGCCTCAACGGTTCCGTCCACGCTCAGGTGCCGGCGGCCGTGTGCGGCCGCCGGCACCTGGCTCAGGACTTGCCGCCTTCGCCGTCGTGCTTGGAGTCGTCGCCCGGTTCGCTGTCGTCCGGCGAGCCCTTGCCGAGATCGATGCCGCTCCCCTTCGGCTCCTGATCTCCCTCGGTCAGCGAGGAGGCGTCGTCCGGGACTTCCGGGGTGTCGTCGTCATCCGGATCGGTTTCTCCGTTCACGATCCGGTGGTATTCGTCGGCTTCCAGGATCGCGGAGACCGCCTGCTTGCTGAACACCGCGTGCATGCCGGGCTCCAGCTCCAGCAGCAGCGTGTCGTGGCGCACCTCCTTGACCAGGGCATACATGCCACCGATCGTGCGGATGCCGGTGCCTGGTTCGATCGAGTTGCGCATGTCTTCGAGCTGGCGCTGCTTGTTCTTGGCCGAGCGCGTCATCAGCAGCATGACGCCGATCACCAGGACGAGCGGGAGTAGAAGTTCCACGGCGGAGGATTTTCCTTAACACGGCCGGTATGAACCGGCCTGAAGTTTTTGGGCGGGGGGTATGCCATCCTCTTGAGGTGGCGTCGGCGCAGTCTAAGCGAGGCTTCGCCGCATGAACAACGTCAGTGACAGCGGCGATGTTCCGGCCCGGACGCCGGGATCCGAGGCGAATGGCCGGATTCCATCATATTCAGGTGTCGAACAGACCTGCCTGGGCCTGCGGCCTCTCCGGCGGTTCCAGCCCCAGATGGCGCCAGGCCGCAGGGGTCGCCACCCGGCCCCGCGGGGTGCGGGCCAGCAGGCCCTCGCGGACCAGGAACGGCTCGGCGACCTCCTCCACGGTCTCCCGCTCCTCCCCCACCGCGACCGCCAGGGTGGACAGACCCACCGGGCCGCCGCCGAACAGCTTCAGCAGTGCGCCGAGCACCGCCCGGTCCAGCCGGTCCAGGCCCCGCTCGTCCACCTCGTAGACCTCCAGGGCCCGGGCCGCGACCGGAGCGGTGATCACGCCGTCCGCCCTGACCTGGGCGTAGTCCCGGACCCGGCGAAGCAGCCGGTTGGCGATCCGCGGGGTGCCCCGGGACCGGCCGGCGATCTCGGCGGCGCCCGCCCGGTCCACCGAGACGTCCAGCAGCGCGGCGGAGCGGTGGATCACGCGCTCCAGCTCGTCGCGGCCGTAGTGCTCCATGTGTCCGGTGAAGCCGAAGCGGTCGCGCAGCGGCGGGGGCAGCAGCCCGGCCCGGGTGGTGGCGCCGACCAGGGTGAACGGCGGCAGTTCCAGCGGGATGGCGGTCGCCCCGGGGCCCTTGCCGACGATCACGTCGACCCGGAAGTCCTCCATGGCCATGTAGAGCATCTCCTCGGCCGGGCGGGCCATGCGGTGGATCTCGTCCAGGAACAGCACCTCGCCCTCCTGGAGCGAGGAGAGGATCGAGGCGAGATCCCCGGCGTGCTGCACGGCCGGGCCGGAGGTGATCCGGATCGGGGCGCCCATCTCGGTGGCGACGATCATGGCCAGGGTGGTCTTGCCCAGGCCCGGGGCACCGGAGAGCAGCACATGGTCGGCGGTGGCGCCACGGGCGCGGGCGGCGCGCAGCACCAGATCGAGCTGTTCCCGGACGCGCTCCTGGCCGATGAACTCGCCCAGGCTGCGCGGGCGCAGCGCGGCCTCGACCGCGGCGTCCTCGCTGTCCGGGGCGGCGCCGACCAGGCGCTCGGCCGGTTCCTCCCGGCTCATGGCCGCCCCCTTCCGGCCCGGCGGCGCGGCCGTGGGGCGGGCGGCGCGGCGGTGCGGCGGCCGGGTGCGGGACGGTTCACGGCGGCGGGCTCCTGTTCGGCTGCGGCGTGCGGGGCGGTCAGCGGGTGCGGTTGAGGGTCTGCAGGGCGGCCCGGAGCAGGGGGGCGAGGTCGGGGCGGCGCCCGGCCGCCTCCTCGGTCCCGGCCTGCGGGGTGACGGCGGCGACCGCCTCCTCGGCCTGCCGGGGCTGGTAGCCCAGCCCGACCAGGGCCTCGTGCAGCTGCTGCTCCCAGGGGGCGGGGCCGGCGGCCTGCGCGGGGCGGGCGGCACCGGCCCGGGTCTCGCCGACCGGGGCGCCGAGCCGGTCCTTGAGCTCCAGCAGCAGCTTCTGGGCGCCCTTCTTGCCGATGCCGGGGACGGCGGTGAGGGCCTTCTCGTCCCCGCCGGCGACCGCCCGGCGCAGGGCGTCGGGGCTGTGCACGGCCAGCATCGCCTGGGCCAGCCGGGGGCCGACGCCGCTGGCGGTCTGGAGCAGCTCGAAGACCTGCCGCTCGTCCTCGTCGGCGAAGCCGTACAGGGTGAGGGAATCCTCCCGGACGACCAGCGAGGTGGCCAGCCGCGCGGCCTGGCCGGTGCGCAGACCGGAGAGGGTGCCGGGGGTGCACTGCACGGCGATGCCGACTCCCCCGACCTCGACGACCGCGGCGTCCGGGGCGAGGGCGGCGACCGTTCCGCTGACGAAGGCGATCATGTGGGGCTGCCCTTCGGGACTCGTGCGGTCTCCCGCTCCCGGGCCCGGTCCAGCCGGTGCTGGGCGGAGGCCCGCCAGATGTGGCAGATGGCCAGGGCCAGGGCGTCCGCGGCGTCGGCCGGTCTCGGTGCCGCGGCCAGCCGGAGCAGGCGCGTCACCATGGCGCCGACCTGGGCCTTGTCCGCCCGGCCGGAGCCGGTGACGGCGGCCTTGACCTCGCTGGGGGTGTGCAGGGCGACCGGCAGCCCGCGGCGGGCGGCGCACAGCATGGCCACCGCGCCGGCCTGCGCGGTGCCCATCACGGTGCGCACGTTGTGCTGGCTGAAGACCCGCTCCACGGCCACCGCCTCGGGCCGGTGCTCGTCCATCCACTGCTCCAGGCCCTGTTCGATCAGCAGCAGCCGCTGCGGGGCCGGGGCGTCGGCGGGGGTGCGGATCACGCCCACGCCGGCCATGCGCAGCGGGCGGCCGGCCGTGCCGTCGACCACACCGACGCCGCACCTGGTCAGCCCCGGGTCCACACCGAGCACCCTCATGCCGCGGCTCCTCCCCTGCCGGTGCTGCTCCGCCTGTTCACGCTTCCGGCTCCGCAGGGTAGTCGGCCCCACCGACAATGCCGGCGGCACCGGCCCGGGCGTGCCGGGGCGCGCCCGGGCCGGTGCCGCTCCGGGGCCCGCTCAGGCTCCGACCTTGGCCATGACCTCGTCGGGGACGTCGAAGTTGGCGAAGACGTTCTGCACGTCGTCGCTGTCNGCTCCGACCTTGGCCATGACCTCGTCGGGGACGTCGAAGTTGGCGAAGACGTTCTGCACGTCGTCGCTGTCCTCGATGGCGTCGATCAGCTTGAAGATCTTGCGGGCGCCCTCCTCGTCCAGCTCCACCTGCATGGTGGGGACGAAGTTGGCCTCGGCGGAGTCGTAGTCGATGCCCGACTCCTGGAGCGCGGTGCGCACCGCGACCAGGTCGGTGGCCTCCGAGATCACCTCGAAGTTCTCACCGAGGTCGTTGACCTCCTCGGCGCCGGCGTCCAGCACGGCGGCGAGGACGTCGTCCTCGGTCAGCCCGCCCTTGGGGACGATCACCACGCCCTTGCGGTTGAACAGGTAGGCCACCGAGCCCGGGTCGGCCATCGAGCCGCCGTTGCGGGTCATGGCCACCCGCACGTCGGAGGCGGCCCGGTTGCGGTTGTCGGTGAGGCACTCGATGAGGATCGCCACGCCGTTGGGCCCGTAGCCCTCGTACATGATGGTCTCGTAGTCGGCCCCGCCGGCCTCCAGGCCCGCGCCGCGCTTGATGGCGCTCTCGATGTTCTTGTTGGGCACCGAGCTCTTGCGGGCCTTCTGCACGGCGTCGTAGAGCGTCGGGTTGCCATCCGGGTCGGGGCCGCCGAGCCGTGCCGCCACCTCGATGTTCTTGATCAGCTTGGCGAAGAGCTTGCCGCGCTTGGCATCGATCACGGCCTTCTTGTGCTTGGTGGTTGCCCACTTGGAGTGGCCGGACACAGCCCCGCTCCTTCGTTAGGTCATCGACAGTCAACAGAACCGACGCCGGAGATCCTACCGTCCGTCGCTCACCGGCCCGAGTCCCCGGCCGCCCGCACCATGGCGGTGAACAGGGCGTGCACCCGGTGGTCGCCGGTGAGTTCCGGGTGGAAGGCGGTGGCGAGCAGCCGGCCCTGCCGGACCGCGACCGGATGGCCGTCCCAGGAGGCGAGCACCTCCACCCCGGCGCCGGTGGACTCCACCCAGGGCGCACGGATGAACACGCCCTCCACCGGGCCGCCGTCGATGCCCGCGAAGTCCAGCGCGGCCTCGAAGGACTCGTTCTGCCGGCCGAAGGCGTTGCGCCGCACGATCATGTCGATGCCGCCCACGGTCTCCTGGCCGGAGCGCGGGTCGAGGATCTTGTCGGCCAGCATGATCATGCCGGCGCAGGTGCCGTAGACCGGCATGCCCGCCCGGGCCCGCTCCCGCAGCGGTTCCATCAGCCCGAAGGCATGGGCCAGCTTGGACATGGTGGTGGACTCGCCACCGGGGATCACCAGGGCCGCGCACTCGGCCAGCTCGCCGGGGCGGCGGACCTCACGGGGCTCCGCGCCGGCGGCACGCAGTGCGGCCAGGTGCTCACGGACGTCGCCCTGAAGGGCGAACACGCCGATGACGGGGGTGGTCTCGGCAGCGGACACGGTGTTTCCTCCCGAAGCTCTCGGAACGGGCCGGACGGGCGGGGCGGCGGGCCCGGCGGTGCGGGCGGATGCGGGCGGCCCCGGGGCCGGGGAGCCGCCCGCGCCGCCGGTTCACCAGCCGCGGTCGGCGTAGCGCTCGCTCTCCGGGAGGGTGTCGCAGTTGATGCCCACCATGGCCTCGCCGAGGTTGCGGGAGACATCCGCGATGATCTTCGCATCGTCGTAGAAGGTGGTGGCCTTGACGATGGCGGCGGCGCGCCGGGCCGGGTCGCCGGACTTGAAGATGCCGGAGCCGACGAACACGCCCTCGGCTCCGAGCTGGCGCATCAGCGCGGCGTCGGCCGGGGTTGCCACACCGCCGGCGGAGAACAGCACCACCGGGAGCCTGCCCAGCTCGGCCACCTCCTTGACCAGCTCGTACGGGGCGCGCAGCTCCTTGGCGGCGGCGTACAGCTCGGTGTTGTCCAGGCCCTTGAGGCGGGCGATCTCGCCCTTGATCTGACGCATGTGGCGGACCGCCTCGACCACGTTGCCGGTGCCGGCCTCGCCCTTGGAACGGATCATGGCCGCGCCCTCGGAGATCCGGCGCAGGGCCTCGCCGAGATTGGTGGCGCCGCAGACGAAGGGCGTGGTGAAGGCCCACTTGTCGCTGTGGTTGACCTCGTCGGCCGGGGTGAGCACCTCGGACTCGTCGATGTAGTCCACGCCGAGCGCCTGGAGGACCTGGGCCTCCACGAAGTGGCCGATCCGGGACTTGGCCATGACGGGGATGGAGACCGCGTTGATGATGCCCTCGATCATGTCCGGGTCGGACATCCGGGCCACCCCGCCGTCCTTGCGGATGTCGGCGGGCACCCGCTCCAGCGCCATCACCGCGACGGCGCCGGCGTCCTCGGCGATCCTTGCCTGTTCGGGGGTGACGACATCCATGATCACGCCGCCCTTGAGCTGCTCGGCCATGCCGCGCTTCACGCGCGCGGTGCCGGTAGCGGGAGCCTGGGGCGTGCCGGCCTGCGATGTGCTGGGGGACGTGCTGGACACGGATCTGACCTCATTCGTGGGAGAGTCGTGGAAGATCTGCCGGGAGATCTGTCGGAGAAACGACAAAGCCAATGGTAGGGCCAACGATTCCGGCGCGAGCGCGCCGCCGGACGGTGCCCGGTTACCGATGAAAACGCGCGCGCGGGGCGTCCGGAAGGGCCAATCGGTCTCCGGTGGACCGCTCCCGGCTCCGGCCGGTCACCCGGCCGCGGCGGTGCCGTTGCCGTAGGCGGCCAGCACCTCCGGGGCCTCGTCGTCCATGTCGAAGGCCATCGGGAAGGGCGCGTGCCCGGCCAGCCGGAACCAGCGCACCTTGCGGTGGCGGCGCAGCGCCCGCGCCGCCCGCACCGCGTCGTTGTGGAAACGGCGGGCCATGGGCACCCGCCGGACCGCAGCGGCGAGTTCGGCCACCGCCTCCGGCCCGCCGGGCACCTCGCTGACCGCGGTGAGCTGCTCCCGGTCCCCCAGCACCGCGCGCAGCGCCTGGCTCAGTTCGCTCTCCGCGACCTCCCGCTCGTCCTCGGGGGCCCGGCGGGCGGCGTGCGCGGCCTGGTAGAGCACCATGGCGGAGGCCGGGTCGAAGACCCCGGAGGTGGCCAGCTCCAGCGTGGCCGAGGCGCGGCGCAGCAACTGGGCGTCCAGCGCGGCTCGGGCGGCGTCGATCCGGGCGTGCAGCCGGTCCAGACGGCCGGCGGTCCAGCTCAGGTAGACGCCGATGAGCAGCAGGACGACGGCGATCCAGATCACGGTGGTCACGGCAGGCCACAGTACCCGCAGCGGTCACCGGCACCGGCCGGCGGGCGGGCGGGCGGGAACCGGCTGCCCGCCTCAGCCGCTCCGGGACCAGAGGCGCGACCAGGGGCTGAGCCGGTCGTCGGGGGCCACGGTGGAGGCTCCCTCGGTGACCGTCTCGTAGACCGCCAGGATGTCGGAGCCGACCGTGGACCAGTCGAAGCGCCGCACGTGGCGGCGGGCCCGTTCGCGCAGGGCGGCCCGCCGCGCCGGATCGGCCAGCAGTTCCGCGGCGGCGCCGGCCAGGGCGTCGGCGTCCCCGGTGGGGAACAGCACGCCCGCGGTGCCGCCGTCCAGCACCTGGCTGAACGCGTCCAGGTCGCTGGCCAGCACCGGGGCGCCGGCCGACATGGCCTCGACCAGGATGATGCCGAAGCTCTCGCCGCCGAGGTTGGGCGCGGCGTAGACGTCCACGCTGCGCAGCAGCCGGGCCTTGTCCTCGTCGCTGATCATGCCCAGGAAGTCCACCCGGTCGCGCAGCGCGGCCGGCAGCAGTCCGGCGGCCTCCCTGGTGTCGCCGCGCCCGGCGACCAGCAGCCGGGCCTGCGGCTGCCGCTCCAGAATCCGGGGGAACGCCCTGAGCAGCACCGGCAGCCCCTTGCGGGACTCGTCGATGCGCCCTATGAAGCCGATGGTGGAGCCCTGCCACTCGGCCTTGGGCTCGGCGTCGGAGAAGAAACCGACGTCCACGCCGTTGGGGATGGTGACGGCGTCGCCGCCGAGGTGTTCCACCAGGGTGCGCCGGGCGTATTCGCTGACCGCGATCCGGGCGCTGATCTTCTCCAGGGCGGGCTGCAGGATCGGGTAGGCGGCGACCATGGCGCGGGAGCGCGGGTTGGAGGTGTGGAAGGTGGCCACGATGGGGCCGCGCGCCACCCAGCAGGTGAGCAGGGCCAGCGAGGGCGCGGCCGGCTCGTGCAGGTGCAGCACGTCGAAGTCGCCGTCGTGCACCCAGCGGCGGACCCGTGCGGCGGAGAGCGGGCCGAAGCTGAGCCTGGCCACCGAGCCGTTGTAGGGCACGGCCATCGCCCGGCCCGCGGAGACCACGTACGGCGGCAGCGGGGTGCCGTCGTCGGACGGGGCGAGCACCGAGACGGTGTGGCCCAGCCGGATCAGGTGCTCGGCCAGGTCCCGGACGTGGAACTGCACTCCGCCGGGGACGTCCCAGGAATAGGGGCAGACGATGCCGATCCTCACCGGGCGCTCACCGGGCCTCGGGCCCGGTGCCGCCGGCGGCGGCCCGCCGGCGTTCCCGGGCCGCCAGGTCGGCGGACCACAGCGGCTGGAGCATGTGCCAGTCCTGGGGGTGGGCGGCGATGCTCGCGGCGAACCGGTCGGCGAGTTCCTGGGTCATCGCCCGGCCGCGCTCCGCCCGGGTGCCGGCCGCGGGGACCTCCACCGGGGGCTCGACCCGGGCGCGCAGCACCGGGGTCTCGTCGTACCAGAGGGTGGCCGGGAGCAGCAGGGCGCCGGTGTGCTGGGCGAGCAGCGCGGGGCCGCCGGGCATCCGGGCGGTCTCGCCGAAGAACTTCACCTCCACGCCGGAGGCGGACAGGTCGCGGTCGGCGACCAGGGCCACCATTCCGCCCTTGCGCAGCCGGCGGGCGAGGGTGCCGAAGGCCTCGCCGCCGCTGTGCGGCAGCACCTCCATGCCCAGGGACTCCCGGTGCGCGACGAAACGGTCGTACACGCTCTCCGGCTTCAGCCGTTCGGCGACCGTGGTGAGCCGGACCGAGAAGGTAGTGGTGAGGAAGGCGCCGGCCAGGTCCCAGTTGGCCAGGTGCGGCAGGGCGAGGATGATGCCGCGGTCGGACTCCACGGCGTCGGCGAGGGTGCGGAAGTTCTCCACCGCGACCCCGGCCCGGATCCGGGCCGGGCTCCACACCGGGAGCCGGAAGGACTCCATCCAGTAGCGCAGGTAGGAACGCATGCCGGCGCGGGACAGGGCGCGCAGCCGGTCCGGGCCGGCGTCCGGCACCACGCGGGCGAGGTTGGCCTCCAGCTGCCGGACTCCGGTGCCGCGGCGGCGCCAGGCGGTGTCCGCGATGCGCCGGCCCAGGGCCGCGGCGGCGGGTTCGGGGAGCCGTTGCACGGCGCTCCAGCCGAGTCCGTAGAGGGTGCCGGCGAGCCGCTCGTTCATGCGCCGCCGCTCCCCCGTCCCGGGCGGTGCCGCCGCCCGGCCCCGG